>CAZMOT010000031.1:0-29683 GCA_964568065.1 uncultured Anaerolineales bacterium | reverse complement strand
ACCGGCAAGACGACGTTGGCGATGATCGTCGCCAATACGACGGCCAGTCACTTCGAGACCATCAGCGCCGTGCTGGCAGGCGTGGCCGACCTGCGGCGCATCATCAAGGAAGCCAAGGAGCGGCGCGGGATGTATGGTCGGCGCACCATCCTGCTCGTGGACGAGATCCACCGCTGGAATCGGGCTCAGCAGGATGCCTTGTTGCCCCACGTCGAGGATGGCACCGTCGTGCTCATCGGCGCGACGACCGAGAATCCTTACTTCGAGGTCATCGCCCCCCTGGTCTCCCGCTCCCGCGTGTTCCAGTTCAAGCCGCTCGCCGACGACGAGGTGGTGACGATCCTGCACCGTGCTACGTCCGATTCCAAGCGTGGTTATGGCGCTCGCAAAGTGCAACTCGACGACGATGCGCTGGCCCACCTGGTGCACATCGCTGGCGGCGATGCCCGGGCCGCGCTCAACGCGCTGGAGTTGGCCGTGGAGAGCACGTCGCCCAATGAGAGTGGCTTCGTCCACATCACGCTGGCCGTGGCCGAAGATTCGATCCAGCGGCGCGCGCTGCGCTACGACAAGAAAGGCGACGAGCATTACGACACCATCTCCGCCTTCATCAAGTCGGTGCGCGGCAGCGACCCCGACGCGGCGCTTTATTGGCTGGCCAAGATGGTGGCCGCTGGCGAAGACCCCCGTTTCATCCTGCGCCGGCTCTACATCCTGGCTGGTGAAGACATCGGGCTGGCCGATCCCAACGGCGTCGTGGTCGTCAACGCCTGCGCTCAGGCCTTCGAGTGGGTGGGGATGCCAGAAGGACAGTATCACCTGGCGTTGGCGACGCTCTACCTGGCGACCGCGCCCAAGTCCAACTCGGCGGGCGCCTACTGGGGAGCATTGGCGGAGATCGAAGAGCACGGGGCCGGGCCGGTTCCGATCTACCTGCGCGACAAAAGTGACACCTTCCGCGGCTCACTGCGCGAGCACTACCAGCGTACGCTGGGCGAACACGAGGGATACAAGTATCCCCACGCTTACCCTGATGGATGGGTGGAGCAGCGTTACCTGCCAGAGGGAGTCGAGGGCGGGTGGTTCCAGCCCAGAGGGCACGGCTACGAGCAGGAGATCATTGGGCGGCTGAAGAAGTGGCGGCGCAAGCAGGAGGAGTGATCACGAGCCCCTCAGCACCCGTGCATCTCCCACGCGCTTCGTCACCCCCACCTCGTCCAGGTGCTCCAAGAGTCCCTGGGCGTACTTGCGGCTAGTCCCGAACAAGTCACGTGTCTGGGCCAGGGTGATGCTCCCCTCCCGCTCGATGTGCGCGCGGATGCGGGCCACTATCTCCCCGTAGGTCTGAGGCAGAAATAGAACCTCCGGCGAGACCTGTACCAAATCCCCCCGGTTCACCAATACCCCCAGCACCTCCTCTCCCACGGCGGCGATGCTTTCCTTGACCGAGGGTGTGGTATAGGGCTGGCGGCGGAAGCGGGCCAGCAGTGCGTCTACCTGCCGCTGCTGCTCGGGGTTGAAGCGAACAGCGTGGGATGGGAGCCGCACGGTGGCCCCTTCTTCCACGATTAGCCCCTCGGCGGCGGCGCGGGCTAAGCCTGCGTTGAAGACCTTGGCCTCTAGCTTGAGCCCGCTGCGTAGGGCCTCGCGACCCATTCCCACTCGCAACGGGAACTGCCGATGGTTGGCGGAGAGTTCGCGAGAGAACCGGTCAACCAGAGCGGCCCACCAGGTGTGGGCGGCAAGCAACTGGTTGCTGGATGCAGCCTGCTGCGCAGCAGCAGACGGTTGCTGGATGCTGGTTTGCGCGCCAAGTACAACTGCCTGACCCTCGTCCAATAGTTGGGTCAGCGCCTCAGGGGCGGCCTCGCCCAGGCCGCTGGTGGAAAGAAGCTCACGGGCGGGCGTGGGGCCGCGCCGTTCGAGGGCTTGCAGCAATATCTCGGCCGGGCTGCCCTGGGCCAGCGTCTCCAGGCGGGCCAGCACCTCAGGTCGGAGGCGGCGGTGCTTGCGGCCCGGGTGCGGATCCACGACGATACCCCCGCCCACGGTCGCGGGGGGCGAGGGGACGCGGACGATGAAACGATCCCCTTTAATCAGCGCCACTGGTTCCTGTAGTTGCAATTGGGCCCAGCCAGATTGGGCCGGCGATAGTCGGTCCTGGCCCAGGAGTCGCACGCGAGCCATCGTCTCGGCCGCGCCGGAGAAGAACTTGAGTTGAGTGTTATGGCGCAATGGGCGCTGAGCGCTGGGTAAGTAACACAACTGCACGTCTACCAGTACGGTGGGACGCAGCCAGCCAGGGATGGTGACGATGTCGCCGCGCTTGAGATCCGCCTTGCTGACGCCGCTGAGGTTCATTGCCACGCGGCTGCCCGGCGCTGCCCGCTCGACCTTCTGCTTGTGCGTCTGCAGGCCCCTCACGCGGGCCTTCAACCCTCGGGGCAGCACTTTGACCTCTTGCCCCACCTCGAAGCAGCCGTCGGTGAGGGTGCCGGTGACGACGGTGCCGAACCCGCTGATGGTAAAAACGCGATCCACCGGCAGCCGGGGCCGCCCCCGGTCGCGGCGTGGTTCGACCTGCACGAGCATTTCCTGCAACGCGGCCACCAACTCGTCCAGGCCCTGCCCGGTGCGGGCGGAGACGGGAACAATGGGCGCGCCCTCCAGCGCCGTCCCCTCTAACGTCTCGGAAACGTCGGCGGCGACCAACTCGACCCATTCCTCGCTCTCGGCCAGGTCCGTCTTAGTCAGGGCGACGACCCCCGTACCGACTCCCAGCAGGTCGAGAATGGCCAGGTGTTCCCTGGTCTGCGGCATCACGCCCTCGTCGGCGGCGACGACGAAGAGGGCGGCGTCAATGCCGCCCACGCCGGCCAGCATGTTCTCGATAAAGTCCCTGTGCCCGGGCACGTCCACGATGCCGACCGGTTCGCCGTTGGGGAGCGTGAGCCAGGCAAAGCCCAGGACGATCGTCATCTCTCGCTCCTTCTCCTCGCGGAGCCGGTCGGGGTCAATGCCGGTGAGGGCGTGAACGAGAGTGGACTTGCCGTGGTCTACGTGGCCGGCGGTGCCGATGACGTGCATCTAACCACTCCTTATTGCTCGCTACGCAGGGCTTCGCGGGCCTGAGCGAACTTTTGCTCTGTTCGCTCGACCATGCTCTGCGACGCCTCCAGTTCGCGGTGCGCATCCATGCGGCGGAGATCAAATAGGGTTTCAATCTGGGTCTGGTGGATATCGGTGCGTGTTTCAAATCGCTCGATCCGCCCGGCGTGCTCCTGGTTTGTCGTGTTCTGAGCCTTCCACTGCTCGTCCACCATGAGCTGGCGCTTTTTCAGTTCCTTGTCCCGCCCCGCCTGCCATTCCTCCCACTGCCGCTTGACCCGGTCCTCGGCCAGCCGCTGCATCTCGGCTACCTCGTTCTGCCGCTTCTCCAGCCGTGCCTGCAAGCCCTCCAACTTATCCAGGGCCCGCTTGTTGAGTTGGTATTGTTCTGTGAAGCGCTGGGTCTGCGCTCGCCACTCCTCCATCTCCTGCCGCACCCGCTCCGCCTGGTCCAGGTACTTTTTGACCGCCTGTTCGCGGCGGAACTCGGCCACGCGCATCTCTTCAATAGGCTTCTCGAACTCTTTGAGTTGCTGCACGGCCTCGTCAATGCTTGTCTTGTGTTTTTGGATCGCATCTTCCAAGAGTAGAAACTTGGCCACCTGGGCCTCGACCTTCTTGCGCTGCTCGGTCGTCTCCTGTTCCAATTCGGCAATGCGGCGATTGTCGGCGCGGCGCTGCTCCTCCAGGTAAGTAACGGCCTGCACGCGGTCGTCGGAGCGTTTGTTCAGGTCGGCTACCTGCTCGGTCAGGCTTTGGAGGGCATGGTTGAGCCGCTGCTCCTCGGCCTGGCGGGCCTGCAACTCCTCGTCGTGGCGGCGCAACTCCTGCATTCCCTTATCCAGTCGGCCCAACTGGTCGGCTATGGCTTCCATCTCGATCTTGCGCAGCCGCTCGGCCTCCGCTCGTTCTTTCTTCCACGTATCTTCGCGCTGGTTGAGCAGGAAGACCAGTTCGTTTTTATAGTTCGATACCGTCTCCTCGAACTCGGCCGCCTGCGCAATCAAACCCTGGATGCTGGCCAACGTGGCTTGCATGTCCTGTATCATAGCCGCCTGTTGGGCCAGTTGCTGCTGTTGACCCTGCATCTGTTCCTGCAGCGTGGCGATAGTGGCCCTATCCTTGCGGCGCTCCTCCTCCAGCCACTTGAGCATCTGCGTCGCCTGGGTCAGTTCCATCGTCTGAGTCGCGTTCATTGCCATCGTTACCCTCCCTGGGTAAGTCTAGGCCGGCTGTAAAGCCGGGCGGCTTTCCAGCCGCGCGCTGATTATAACATCATTCCCGCCCACAGGCAACGGTTGACAGGCTGCGGCGTGTCGCTATAATGGTTGCGGAGACAGCTATGCGCATCGGTATTGACGCCCGTATCGTCCACTACGCCCGAGGTGGAATCGGCAACTACGTGCTGCACCTGCTCGAGGCACTGGCCGCACTCGACGCGGACACGGACTACCACGTTCTGCACAGTCGCAAGGCCAGTGACCCTCCGCTGCTAGGGGCAGGCTTCCGCCCCGTCGCCTGTTGGACCCCTTCGCATCACCGGCTGGAACGCTGGGCGCTGGGGGTGGAGGTCGCGCGACTGAGACTCGACCTTCTGCACAGTCCCGATTTCATCCCTCCCGCCTTCGGCTACCGCCGGTCGGTGATCACCGTCCACGATCTGAACTTTCTCTATTATCCACAGTTCCTCACTGCCGAAAGCCACCGTTACTACAACCAACAGATCGAGTGGGCGGTGCGCCGCGCCGCTCACATCCTGGCCGACTCTCACACCACCAAATCCGATCTAACCTTGATGCTGGATGTACCACCGGAGAAAGTCACGGTCGTGCACCTGGCTGCCGACTTATCCTTCCGTCCGCTGCCAGGAGCAGAAGCACGACGGATCGCCGCGCGGCACGGTCTGGAGCCAGGCTACTTGCTCTTCGTGGGAACGCTGGAGCCACGCAAGAACCTGCCGGGCTTGCTCCAGGCCTACCGCTTGCTGCTCGACGGAAAGGTGACGGCCGCGCCGCTGGTGCTGGTCGGTGGCAAGGGCTGGCTGTACGACGAGATTTTCGAGCGCGTCGACGCGCTGCGCCTGACCGGGCGGGTGCGTTTCCTCCACGACGTGCCGGATGATGACCTGCCGGGAGTGTACACCGTCGCCAGCGTGCTGACGATGCCTTCGTTCTACGAGGGATTCGGGTTGCCGGCGTTGGAGGCGATGGCCTGCGGCACGCCGGTCGTCGTCGCTGACCGGGCCTCGCTGCCGGAGGTGGTGGGGGAGGCGGGTCTATTAGTTAACCCGGACGACCCGAACGACAT
The DNA here is from genome assembly GCA_964568065.1 of uncultured Anaerolineales bacterium. Taxonomy (GTDB): domain Bacteria; phylum Chloroflexota; class Anaerolineae; order B4-G1; family B4-G1; genus CAZMOT01. Next base: position 24,268 of record CAZMOT010000031.1, on the reverse strand, counting down.
CGCCCAGGCGCTGACTCGCGTGCTGACGGATGGGCCGCTGCGAGCACAGATGCGAGAACTGGGGCTGGCGCAGGCGGCCCGCTTCACCTGGGAGCGGACGGCCCAGGAAACTTTGACGGTGTATCGGGAGGTTTTGAGCGGATGAAGATCCTGTTTCTGACGCCGCAAGCACCCTATCCGCCACATAAGGGGACAGCCCTCAGAAACTGGGGACTGATCGCCGGGCTGGCTCTCCGCCACCAGGTGAGCTTGCTCAGTTTCCAGACCTCAGGACAGGAACTCCAACCTGCGCCGCCTCTGATCGCTGCTTGTGCGCGCGTCGAAACCGTCCCCCAGCCAGCGCGCACCCTCCGCGACCGCTTGCGCGACATGCTCACCACACGTCAGCCCGACATGGCGCTGCGGTTGGCGTCGAAACAGTATAGTCAGCGGCTGGCCGACTGGCTGGTGCGGGAACCCTTCGACGTCGTGCACGTCGAAGGCATTGAGTTGGCTCCCTATCTCAACATCGTCGAGGCGGCCCGGCCACGACCCTTCGTCGTCTTCGACGATCACAACTGCGAATATCTGCTCCAGCAGCGGACGTGCCTCACCGACCTGCGCGCCCCCACCCGCTGGTTCGGCGCCGCCTACTCGTTCGTACAGTGGCGGCGGCTGCGGCGCTACGAAGCGCAGGTGTGCCGCCGCGCCGACCGCGTGCTGGCCGTCTCCGCAGCGGACGCGGCGGCGCTGCGGAAGCTGGTGCCGGGTCTCGACGTGACCATTGTCCCCAACGGCATTGACACGCAAACTTACACCCCCGCACCCTCATACCCCCACGCTCCCACACTCGTCTTCACGGGGACGATGGACTTCCGCCCCAACGTGGATGCAGTGCTGTGGTTTGCGCGGAAGGTGCTGCCCCGGGTGCGGGCAGAGGTGCCGGAGGCGCGCTTCGTCGTCGTCGGGCAGCGCCCTCACCGACGGCTGGACGGGCTGCGAGGCGACCCGGCAGTGACGCTGACGGGCTGGGTGGAGGACGTGCGCCCTTACATCGCGGGGGCGGCGGTGTACGTCGCGCCACTGCGGATGGGTGGCGGGACGCGGCTCAAGCTGCTGGAGGCGATGGCGATGGGCAGACCAGTGGTCGCCACGCGGTTGGGGGCGGAAGGGTACCCAGTGACGGACGGGCGCGAGTTGCTCCTCGCCGACACACCAGCCGATTTCGCCGCTGCGGTGGTGGCGCTGTTGCGCGCGCCGGAGCAGGAAGGGCGGCGGGCCGAACTGGGGCAGATCGCGCGCTCCTTCGTCGAGCAGCGGTACGACTGGCGCGTCATCGTGCCACGGGTGGAAGCAATCTACCCATCTGACTGACTAAAGGCCATCACGTGAGATCCGCCTCCAACCCCAACTCCGCCACTGTCTCCGGCAAGGGCCAGCCGGTTGCAGGCTCTAGGCCCATTGTCTCGAAATAGCTCCTGCTCATCGCCTCCACATCGAGCGTCACGCCAGCCAACGGACCGGTCTCCCACGGTGGATCGCCTCGCTCTCGCGCGGGCAACGCGACCTGACCGGGTGTGACGCCGTGGCGAGCATTGAAAGCGTGGCGCAGCGCCTGGATGCGCCACCCTGTACGGAAAAACTCTGCCTCGTCTATATCCCAACCGGTAGCTGCGCGCAGCCAGGCCAGGAATGGCGGGTCGCCCATCAGCAGACAGAATTGGCACAGTCCCAAACTGTCGAAGGAGCGCAGGACCGGGATCGTCGTGCCCATCTCCGCGCCTTTGGCCGCGTAGTCGTGACGACCAGCAGGCCGGCGACCGGCAAGTTTGAGGTACCTGGCCAAGGCCGGGCTGCTGGATATGCCGCTCATAGTGGCGGTGTGTCGGCCTGGTGCTGGATCCAGCATGTAACCCACGGCAACAGCAGGCTCGTAGAGGCCGCTGTGCATGGGCAGTTCCTGCCCACCTGCGTGCATGGCTGCATCCTGGACCTGAGTGCCCAGGCGCTCTGCGGCGCTCTGCACGCCATCCGCCAACCACTCCCCCAGGCCAGGTTGGCGAGCCCCGATGCGCCGCGTCAGTTCGACGATAGCATCGCCGTCGCCCCAGCGCAACTCCATCTCCCCGGCCAACTCGGGGGGCAGCCAGCCGCGCTCGTAACATTCCATGGCCAAGGCCACCACCACGCCGGTGGAGATGGTGTCCAGGCCAGCTCGGTTGCAGATTTCGTTACAGCGCACCACGGTATCCAGGTCGTCGTTCATCACCAGTGGGCCAAACGCCGCCAGCGTCTCGTACTCGGGACGTCGCCCGGTGGTGCCATCCGGCGAGCGAATCACCCCTCCACAGGCCAGGGGGCAACTGTGACAGGCGTAAGACTTGACCTGGTCGCGGATGACCGCCTCGTCGCTAAGTTTTTCAGCCAACGATAGCGGGAAATCACGGACGCTGGTGCCGGTCCAGTTGCGGATGGGTGTATCGCCCAGTGCAACTAACAACGCCGTCCCCGAAGCAGTTCCATAAAGGCGATAGTTATCAATGACCATCTGCGCAGGGCCGCCGGTGAGCTGGATGCGAAGACGGCGCAAGAGAGGCCCAAATGCATGCAGAAGTTTGGGCACAATGGGCATCCACCTGGCCGGACGTCTGCGGAAAAGTCGGCGGTAGCCCGTCGTCGCCTCGCGAAAAGCACGCTTATCGGCCACCGGAGGCGACCGCCTACCGCGCGCAGCCACGGCTTTCAAGTTCTTGGAGCCCATCACCGCACCCAGGCCACAGCGCGCCGCAATTCGGCCGCCGTCGTTGACTACGCCCGAGATCAGCGAGCGCTTCTCCCCGGCCGGGCCAATGCAAGCTACACACACCTCTGGTGAGGTGACCCGGACAATCGCTTCTTCGGTCGCCGTCGTGTCCAAGCCCCACAACTCTGATGCATCGCGGAGTTCGGCGTGGTCGCCGTCAACGTAGAGGTAGACCGGTCTCCCGGCCACGCCGCGCACGAAGACGCCGTCGTAGCCCGCACCCCGCAGCGCCGGGCCGATTTTGCCGCCGCAACTCGCATCCCCCCAACCGCCGGTGAGCGGCGACTTCGCCACGACCATGGAACGTCCGCTGAACGGCGCACCGCTGCCGGTAAGCAGGCCGGGCACGAAACCCAGTATGTTGTCGGGGCCGAGCGGGTTGGCGCCGGGCGGGATGCGTTCGTAAAGCACGCGCACACCCAGCCCGTAGCCGCCCAGGTAGCGGCGATAGATCGCGTCGGGTAAAGTTTCGACCTCAATCTGGCCAGCCGAAAGGTTGACGAACAGAATTCTTCCCCAGTAGCCGTTGGGCATAAGTTACTTCCGACAGAGATGTAGAATGACGTGACGACAGAGATACTAAAACAGGCCGACGCTCTTTATCAACTCCAGCGTCTCCGCTGGCATGGTGACCGGTTCCTTGCCGAACAGCTTACAGGCCAGCAAAATCTGCACGACCTCTTCGAGTGCCATGGCCCGGTTGGCCGCCTGCCGCAGCGTCCAGCCGACTGTCAGCAGGCCGTGGCACTGCAAGAGAACGGCAGGGCTGTGCTCCAGGGCTTTCACCACGTTTTCGCACAGTTCGGGTGCGCCAGGCAGACCATAGGGCACGATCTGTGTATCTACAAAGGGTACCGCGTCAATACAGATCGGCGGGATGGTGCCGTTCACGAGTCCCAGCGCAGTGCACAACTTGGCGTGACAGTGAATAACCGCTTCGGCGTCAGGGTCGGCCGCGTAAACGGCCAGATGCACATTGGTCTCCACCGAGGGGCGCTGGCCCCGTTCGTAGGGCTTGCCCTCGCTATTGACTTTGACGATGTGCTCGGGCTTGAGACCACCCTTGTGGAGCCCGCTCGGAGTGATGAGGAAGGCACCCTCCTCGTCTTCATCTTCAGGGGGGATACGTGCCGAGACGTTGCCCCCTGTAGACGTGATCATATCCTTGTCGAATAGCTCATTGACGATGTCAACGATTTCCTGGCATAGTTCTTGCTCTACACTCATGCTATATCCATCCCTGCTCTATGATGCGCGGGTTATAATCCGCGTGCTCTTTCAAATAGCTTGACCCATTTGCGATACAGACCCCTGTAGCGCCGTACATTGGCCCTGTCGGGCTCGACTGTGGGCTCCCAATGCACCATGACCTCAGCCGCCGACCGCAAATCCGGGTAACACTCCGCCCCCACCGCTGCGCAGATCGCCGCGCCGACGCAACTCGCTTCGCGCACGACCGGCACGCGCACCGACCGTTGGCAGACGTCAGCAATGATCTGGGCGAGGAGACTGGAGCGTGCCAACCCACCACACAAGTTCAGTGACGTGATTTCTTGTCCGCTTATCTCCTCCAACTGTTCGAGGTTGCCGCGCGCGGCATAGCCTACGTTCTCCAGGATGGCCCGGCCAAACGACCCGCGTGTAGGCAACTGCTCCAGCACCCCCAGGAAAGGAAACACGAGGGTTGATGGGGGGGGGAATGCCAGTTCGCGGAAATCAGCGAGCTGCGGTCCCATCACCGCCAACACCTCGCCGGGTTCTGCCTTGCGCATCTCCTCCTCCAGCGTCGCGTAGGCTGATGGACCTGCGCCAGCAAAAGTCTCGCAGAACCAGCGATAGGCTGTGCCGGCTAAACCGCCGTTGCTCTCCAGCACCCAGCGGCCCGGCGTGACGTAGGCACCCAGGTGCAGACGATGTAAGTCATCGAAAACGGGATGCGAAAGCACCATTTGGATCGGAAGCGTCGTTCCAGCGATGATCGTCGTCGTGCCGTCGTCGAACGCGGCACAGCCCAGGCAGGCAGCCTGCGAGTCTCCCGCCCCGACGACGACCGCAATGCCCTCTGGCAATCCAAGCCCGTCGGCGGCCTGTGCGGTCAGTGTACCCGCGACCTTGCCGGGGGTATAACAGGGCGGGTAAATCTGTGGGGAGTAACCCAGCAGCTCAGCCAGCTCGGAGGACCAGGAATGCTGGCCGACGTCAAAGAGCATAGAGGAGCAGGCATTGGTCGGCTCCGAGCAGAACTCTCCACAGAGGCGGTAGATCAGCCAGTCGCTGATCATCAACACCTGCGCCACAAGCTCATAGACTTTGGGCCGGTGAATGCGAAACCACCACAGGCGGGCCAGACCGCTCATGCCCAGGGGCCAGCGACCGGTGATGCAGTAGATCGCCTCGCCGAACTCCTGGGCGATGTCCTCGGCGTGCATCACACCGCGGGCGTCGCGGTTGGTGCTGCAATGGATCTCCTGGCCCTCCGCGTCCAGGAAAACGACACCGTCTCGTTGGCTGGTGGCACTGATGGCCCGCACCGCCTGTGGAGCGACGCCGGCCTGTGGCCTTAAGGCTACCTGCTCCATCGCCCGGCGCGTGGTGCGAGACAGCACGGCCCACATTTCTTGCGGATCGAACTCGGAGCCCAGCGGTGCGTCCTCTGGAACGTGAGGGGTCCAATCCTCTGTGACCACGCCGAGCACGTCGCCCTCAAGATCAAGCACCGCACTCCGCCCCGATCCGCTGCCAGCATCGAGGGCGACGACGCAATCGTGGTTCATAATTAATCTCGTCAGATGGGAAGAATAGCAGACGGCGCAGGCTAGCTCTACAACTGGAAGCCCTCTAGCGCCTCCGGGTTGACGCAGTACAGCGGACGCCGGCCCTCGAACAGACGCACCAGGTCGGCCACCGCGATGCGCGACTGGTGGACGATGACCTCCGCCGTGTTTCCCCCGATGTGCGGCGTGGCAATGACGTTATCCAGCGTGAGCAGCGGGTTGTCCGGCGACGGCGGCTCGTCGTCGAACACGTCCAGAGCTGCACCGGCCAGGCGCCCGTCGCGCAGGGCACGGTAGAGCGCGCCTTCATCGGCCAGTGCCGAGCGGGCCGTGTTGATGAAGTAAGCCCCCTCCTTCATCAAGCCAAACTCGCGCTCACCGATCAAACCTTCCGTTTCGTCTGTGACTGCGGCGTGCATGCTGACGATGTCCGATTGCATCAGCAGCTCATCCAGGTCAAGCAGCGTCACACCGAGTTCACGCGGATGGCAGACATCCGCTGCCTGTTCAGCCGTGACGTACGGATCGTAGGCCACCACGCGAGCGCCAAAGGTCAGCAGTCGCATTGCCACCGCGCGTCCCACCGCTCCCAGCCCCACCAGGCCGACTGTCTTACCCCACAACTCCGCGCCCTTGTACTTGAAGAAGGTGCGAGCCAGTTTCTCCATGCCATCGCCCTCTTCGTGCAAGATGCTGGTGACGGGCAGCAGGTGCCGCAAGAGGGCCAGCGCGAAGAGCAAAGTCAGGTCTGCCACGGCGTCGGCGTTTCGGCCTGGCGTACGCAGCACGGGCACGCCATGCTCGGTGGCCGCCTCGATGTCAACGTTAACCGGTGCGCCCCGGCAGCAGGAGATCACCTTGAGACTGGGTGTCCTGGGGAAGGTGTACTTCTTGGCCTGGTCAACCTCGGTGATGAGAACGGTCACTCCCTCAAGCGCCTTGACCAACTTGGAGCCGGCCAGGACACGCATCTTGTCGCCATAGCCTGCATACTCCACATCGCCGTAGCGGCGTAGGGTGGACAGCCCTTCCTCATCAAGTTGGGCTGTGACCAGGATCTTCATTGGCTACGCCTCGCCCTGGGCCTGTGGCCTTAAGGCTACCTGCTTGTAGATGCGTTGGAAATCGCCCATCAAGCCCTGCAGGCGCATTGCAGCGGCCACGTTGCCGGAGAAAGCCAGGTCGCCTTTCATGGCTGCCTTGGCGGCGTTGACGGTGCCGGTGAACATGCCGTCGAAGATGTCGCTGTCCATCGTCAGTTGGACATCCGCATCCTCAAACTCGCCCAATCCGGCCTCGACCTTGCCGTCCAGAAAATTGGTGTAGAAAAAGAGGTCCAGATCGGGGAATTCGTAACTGATGGTCAGATGCTTACCCTTGCTGGCCTCGATCAAAGCCTCGTCAGACTGGGCCAACTCGGCCATCTTGCGCAGGACTCGTTCCATCTCTTCCGGGGTTTCGAACGTGGGCATGATGCTTCCTCCTGTCTGTGTAGATGCGAGTTATTATAGCACCGAACATCTGCCACTGCAACAGGCCCTCAGATCACCTATCCGGGACATCATAAACGTCACATATCGAGTCTGTGCACATATTGACATCTCCCCGGCAATAGGCTATACTTCTCCACGCCAGAGGTCACACGATTCATCTCATTTCTTACCGCGCAGCCGGATTGGCTCTATTACCCTGCGACGCCAACCAGCACACCTAATCAGCGTATGAGTCAAGAGACATGACTATCAAACTGACCTGGTATGGACACGCTGCTTTCGCTCTGAACGTCGGGGGCACACGGGTTCTGGCAGCCTTAAGGCCGCTGGTGGACCCATTCCTCACTGACAACCCTCTCGCCCCCATCTCGGCCGACGCGGTCGAGGCAGACTACATCCTGGTCACTCATGGCCACCCCGATCACATTGGCGACACGATCGCTATCGCCAAGCGCACTCTTAGCCCTGTGGCCTTAAGGCTATCTATCATCTCCAATTTCGAGATCTGCAACTGGTTCCAGGCACAGGAAGTGGGCCACACCCACGCCCAGCACATCGGCGGCGGATTCCAACACCCCTTCGGCTACCTCAAGTTGACCATCGCCCACCACGGCTCCGGCCTGGGCTCCTACGGAGGAAACCCCTGTCGGATGTTTGTTATCCGCCGGATGTTTGTTATCCGCGGGTTACTGCTGACCGCCGAGAATAAGAAGCTCTATCTGGCCGGCGACACTCCCGCTTTTCTACAGCATGCGGCTCATCGGCGAGGAGGGGATTGATAGCCTTAAGGCCATTGATCTGGCCACCCTGCCCATCGGAGACAACTTCACCATGGGCCCAGACGATGCGCTCCGGCCCGCCCCCGGCGGCGTTAAGCTCATCGAGCCCCAGGTCGTTATCCCCATCCACTACAACACATTTGACGTCATCACGCAGGATCCTCACGCCTGTGGCCTTAAGGCTACCTGGGCCGAGCGGGTTCGGGCAGAAACTGCCGCCGCACCGATCGTGATCAAATGGCCTTAAGGCTACCTGTGGCCTTAAGGCTACAAACCCGGCGAGAGTTACGAATTGTAGTGTACAAGTATACATTGATAGCCTTAAGGCCATTGAGACACCCCAAGCCCCTCGTGGACTTGCTTGCCCGTGTACCTGTTTTCCTGCACGCGTTGTACCCCTGACAGCAAGGAGCAGTCAATGGACGACCGTACTATCACGCGAGTAATCGAGTTACTGGAGGCCGCCCCCGACTTCTTTGTGCCGGTCAAGAAATTGTGGCTGATGCTCCAAGGGGCAAGACTGGCGCTCGATATCTCACTGGAGGACTTCCACCAAGTGCTCGAAGGCGACGTGCGCTTCGAGTTTACACCTGGTGTGGATCACAAGGAGGGACTTGAAGACGAGCCGGAGCTCGCGGAGGAGATGGAACAAGAGATGGAGGCGCTGGGCTTCTACAGCGGCCCGCGCGTCAAACTGGTCTCCCGCGAGATGACAGCCGAGGACGTCTTCGCCGCCATGGCCCGCAGCCTGGCGCGGATGAACGAGGCGCTCCAAGGGGCGTGGGAGACCCGCCCCCAGGACGATCAGGAGATCGAAGATCAACTCCTCGACATTCTCGCCGCCGGGCAGAAGTTAGAACGGGAGATCGAAGAACTCCTCGAACAGCAGGGGCAGGAACAAGAGTAGTCCTCACACATGCAGAGTCGGCGGTGGCGCAACGGCTGCAATGCACAGGTTTCACAACATCTGGAACCCAATCGTACTCTCACCGTGCTTGCCACGAAAGGAGTCCGCTGATGAAACGATTGCAATGGTACGATTACGTCACGATCAACATCTACTGGCTGGGACTGACAACGATCTCGCAGAGCAACGGACTCATTGTGCCTCTACTGGTGCAAGAGTTCGTCGGCACAGAGCTGCAAGGCGCCGCCCTTGGCAACCTGCGTCTCTACACCCTGATGGTCGCCCTACTGGTTCAGGCACTGATGGGTATGCTTTCGGACCGCAGCACCCTGCGCTGGGGGCGGCGACGCCCGTTCGTCCTGATTGGTACATTGCTGAATATGGCGTGCATGATCGCCGTCGGAGCCTCTCCCAGTTATTGGTTTCTGTTCGGGGCAGTGGTGTTCTCGCAGATCTTTTCCAACATCGCCCACGCTGCAGAGCAAGGACTGATTCCCGACCTCGTGCCGGAAGACCGTCGTGGTCGCTTCTCCGGCGTAAAGTCCATCATGGAACTCCTACCTGTCATCATCGTCGCCCTCACCATCGGCAAACTGATTGCAGCAGGACAGATGTGGGCCGGCATTCTGGTGGCAATTGGCATCCTGTTCCTGAGTATGGCCATCACCATGTTCGTGCGCGAAGATCCGCTGCGCGAACCACCCGGCCGGCTGGATTGGGAACCGTTCGGACGCCTCCTGGCGATGACGCTGGTTTTCATGGTCACCATTCTGGGCCTGGGGGAGATCGTGAAGAGAGTGAGCAAACTCCTGGACAACGTGGATTCGGTGACTACACTCTTGATCGTGATGGGGAGTATGGGGCTACTGGCAATGGCCGCTGCCGTAGTTGTGGGTGTGTGGGCCAGCGTGCGCATCAGCATTGGCGGCGAGGATGCACGCCGGTACCCCTCCTTTCCCTGGTGGGTGATCAACCGGCTGGCCTTCCTAATTGGAACCACGAATCTCTCCGGTTTCGCGGTTTACTTCCTACAGTTCCGGCTGGGACTGGAGGGCGAGGCCGCCGCAGGCCCGGCCTCACAATTGATGATGGTGGTCGGCATCCTGATCCTGCTGTGCGCGCTGCCAAGTGGCTGGCTCGCCGACCGAGTCGGGCGCAAGCGGCTGGTGGCACTCAGCGGTATTATGGCCGCACTGGGCACACTGGTGCTCGTCCTGGCACCCAATATGGCCGTGATATACGTGGGTGGATGCATCGTCGGCGCTGCCACGGGTGTGTTCTTCACGACCAACTGGGCACTGGGAACAGACGTGGTACCCAAAGAGGAGGCCGGGCGCTACCTGGGCATCTCTAACCTGGCCGGAGCGGGCGCGGGGGCAGTGGGGGCCTACATAGGAGGTCCCATAGCCGATCATTTCACCAAGCACGTTCCTCAGATACCTGGCTTAGGTTACGTGCTAATCTTTGCCATCTACGGTGTGCTCTTTCTTCTTTCTGCTCTTGTTCTGATCCGTGTGCAAGAGACGTTTGCAACTAAATCAGAGTATACTCATGAGGACCAGTCTTTAGTAATATAGTACTAGCAGTAGGGCAGGGGATAGTGGGGAGAAAGTTGCACTTCGTGGTTGGATTGTCCTAACTGTGTCGGGTGGCCAACCTCGGAACCGCAAATGCAGGGGTTGTAGGCGAAGCACGTTATCCACAGGTAGTTGTGGATAATGTGGGAGAAGGGGGGGGATATCCGAGAGTCGGGGTTGTCTAGTTCCCGACTTTTTGTTTACTTTGTGATGCAAACAAAAGTTATCCACAGATGGCCCTTGTTATCCACAGAAAAACGGGAGTTATCCACAGCCGCTGCGCGGTGGAGGGGGCTGGAAGGTTCCGTAGGCCCTAGATGTGGGGGCTGTGCGATCACAGGGCCCAGGAGTGGGAGATGTGGATATTGGAAGGGGGGGGGTGGAGAGTCAGATGGGCAGATTGCGCTGCAATTATGGCGCAATCACGTACCGTTGTTGTAGAGGTGCTGGCGCAGATTCGTGACTTCGCGCTGGATGGTCGCATCCTCCTCGATCAGATCAGCGATGCGCTCGCAGCCATATAGGATGGTGGTATGATCTCGCCCTCCCAACATAGCCCCGATCTGGGGCAGTGACGAGCCGGTCTCCTCGCGGAGGAGATACATCGCGATCTGGCGTGGCCGTGCGACGGCCTTGCTGCGACTGCGCCCCTGGAGTGCTTTGACCTCAAGGCCGAAGTGCAGCGCCACTGCCTCGACAATCTGAGCCGTGGTTAGTCTGCTGCGCTGGGGAAGCAGATTACAGAGAGCGGTCTCGGCGACATCCTTCGTCAGGGGTTGATGGGTGAGCCTGGATAGGGCCTGCACCCGGTTGAGCGCGCCTTCGAGTTCGCGGATGTTGCTCTGTATCCGGGTAGCGATGAGGTCGAGAATCTCATTGGGGACAGAGCCGCCGCAGGTGGTGCATTTGGTGCGCAGAATGGCGATGCGTGTCTCCAAATCGGGTGGCTGAATGTCGGCAATCAATCCCCACTCGAAGCGGGAGCATAGCCGCTCCTCCAGCCTGCTCATTGCCTTTGGTGGCCGGTCCGATGAGACGACAATTTGCTTGCCTGTGCCGTGTAGGGTGTTGAAGGTGTGGAAGAACTCCTCCTGGGTGCTTTCCTTGCCAGCGATGAACTGAATGTCGTCCACGAGTAAGACGTCGGCCGTGCGATACTTTTCGCGGAAAGCATTGGTGGTCCGGGAGCGGATGGCCTCGATGAGGTCGTTGGTGAACTCCTCGGACGAGACGTAGAGTACCCGCAGACCCTGCGCCTGGCAGGCGTGCCCGATAGCGTTTAGGAGGTGTGTCTTGCCCAGGCCCACCCCGCCGTAGATGAAAAGCGGATTGTAGGCATCGGCGGGGTTCTCGGTCACGGCCATAGAGGCTGCGTGGGCCAGCCGGTTGCCCGGCCCCACCACGAAACTATCGAAAGTGTAGCGCAGATTCAGGTTCGCGGCGGAGACGACAGAGACTGGCTCTGAGGCTGGCGTGGGCAGATTGAGCAGAGAAACGTCCTTCTGCTGCTGGGCCTCCTCGCTCCACACGACGAACTTGACTTCGACGGTCCGCCCTACCAGCCGGGCGAGAGTGCGCTTGATGGTGGCGAGCAAGCGGTGTTCCAGCCAGTCCTTGGCATACCCGTTCTTGACACCAACGACGTAGGTGCCGTTTTCGCACTTCAGCAGCCTGGAATCGCGCAGCCAGGTGTCGAAGGTGGCCTGCGTCATCTGAAGTTGAAGTTCGCCAAGAGCGGCCGCCCAGACGTGATCAGGTTTCATTGCAGGGTTATAGAAATGTAAGTTAGGAACTGATTGACGGCGAGCAGCAAAGCGGGGTAAAAGAGTGGATTCTGGCAATCCGTAGAACTAACCACTCTGGCAAGCCACTGGCCGAAGTGGTCGAGCGTGGCTGCACCTCCCCTCGCGATGGTTAGTTTCTCCCCCCGTTGTAGCGGCTCTATTTTACCAAAGGAATGAAATCAAGGCAACCGTTTTTCACTGTAGTGAACTTAAAACAGGCCATATTTTAAGGTAGGTTATGGAGAGCGCCTGACTAGTGAGTGATATGTCTTCAGCACTCCACTCCTTCGGGTTGCTGGAGCGACAACCCCAAGATGTGGGGGGATGCCTGGCGAGATGTCCCTGGGGGGGGCGTGAGTTGGCCCCCAAAACCACGCTGCGAGCAGGTCAGAATTGGCAGACAGTGGCAAATCCGCTTCAGTGGGTCAGAAGGCCAGCAGCAACGGTACGCCGACCAGCAAACCCATCAGCCATCCACCGAGGATGTCCGAGGCGAAATGGACCTGTAGCGCGACGCGGGCCAACCCGACCAGTCCGACCCAGAACGTCAGTGGCACAAATCCCCAGGGAGGGAGAAGCGGGGTCAACAGCACGGCCAGACAAGTGGAGCGGCCAGCGTGACCGGAGGGGAAGGCGTGGCGGTCAAACCGGGTGTAGAAACCTAGCCCTTCCCCCGGCGGGCGCTGGCGACGGAAGGTCCACTTTAGAGCGGTGGTGACCGCGCCCGCGACCAGTGTCCCGACCAACACACGCCACCCGCAGGCGCGCCAGGCTGCGTCTCCCCAGGCAACGGCCACTGCCGCGCAGATCAGCCAGAGCGGGCTGTCGCCGCTGTGGGCGGCGACCAGTGCCAGCAGACGTAGGAAGCGCGCCTCACGCGGGATGGCGAGGCGCGCTGATAACTGCCGGTCGAGGATGATGAGCCGCTGCAAAGAGGCTACTCTTACGAACCGGTGGCAGCACGCGCCTCTAGTTCGGCGCGAGCGATCTCCAACTGGAACGGTTTATCCACGTCCATCCCCACCTCGGCATAGGGGAAGGGGACGACCCGCCCGCGTATGTTGAGCACCTGGCATACACGTTGCTCGGCATCGGCCAGAGACAGACGACGGACGAGGAGTTTCAGGAACAGCCCTAGTCCAATCAGGCGGGCCTGTTGCAGCACGTTCTTACGCGCCCCGGTCAGGTTCTGCCACAGATCCCGTTGGGTAAGAGCCATACCAGGGCGGGTGAGCATGAGATCGCCGCCAGCAAAGTCCCCCTCGCGCAGGTGGATGTAGCTGCGGCGCGATTCAGGGAAGCGCTCTTCCATCACCGAGCGTTCGACGACGGCGTAGTAAAGGTCATGATCGGTGCGGAAACATTCCTCGATGAAGGCGTCCACGATAGCCGGAGTGATGGTGGGCACGTCGGAACTGCTGAGGAGCACTGCATCCAGGTCGGGGTAGTGCTCCTGCGCGTAGGCGGTGCCGGCCTCCGCGTTGGCCAGCATATTTCCGGCGTCGGGCACGTACTCGACGGGCACCGGAAACTGCACCTCGGCAGCGGGGTCGAGCGCGACGATGATAAAGTGCCGGACATAGCGGGAGCCGTATAAGGCGTCTATCACGTGGGCGATCATCGGTTTGTCGGCGATGGGGATGAGAGCCTTCGGCTTGTCCTGGGTGTACTCGGCCAGCGGGTCGTCCTCCTTAGGACTCCAGCCGGCAGTGACGACAGCCGCGACCGACAGTTGCTCGTTCATTTTGCCCTCCTATTTGTTCAAGCGGTGGAGCGTGGGTTTGAGATCGAGTTGCTCCAGCATCTCCTGGAGTTCGTCCGTGGTGAGCGGGCGTCCCTTATCAGCGATGGCGACCAGGGCGGCCTCCATCATGTTGGTGCCGAAGGAGCGGTCTTCAAACCGCGGGGTGGAGGTGACCAGGTAGCGCACCCCGCGCTGGCGGAAGGCCTCGACGTCGGCAGGGGTGGTGGTGTTGGTGGCGATGACCTTGCCGTCGAGCCGCTCGGGCATGTGGCGCTTGATGTAGAGGCAATCGCCGCTGATGACGGCGGCCCAGCCGTACCACTTGCCGAACTTGGGAATGCTCTCTTCCTGCTGCTGGCCGGTGGGATAGAGGAACTTCATCGGCAGCCGACCGAGGATGGGGAGGAGAAGGCGGGCCAGGATGCGCAGCCCGCGCAGCGACCGGATAGGGATAGGGAGTCCCAGAGCAAACCCAAAGTCGCCAAAGATGAGATCGTAGCCCGCTTCGTCGAAGGAGACAGCGCTGCCGTAGCGATCCACCCCGACGGTGATGAGCGCCCGTTTGGGTTGGACCTCGTCGCCAACCTCCTGCTCGATGAACTGGGCGATGGTGCGCTCCAGGGTCAGCTTGAGGCCGCCCCCGTCTACGACCGGCGTCTGCCGAACGCCGGCGACGAGTTTCTGCGCGTCGTAGAGAGGGTAATAGCGACCGGCGAAGGTCATGCCCAGATCCATGCCCCCCACACCGAGGGCGTCCACCTCGCCATCCAGTTCGTGGTATAACTGGATGGCTTTCTCCACGTCACCATCGGTGCCGATACGCTCGAGCGTGATCTCTTCGCCGAGCAGCGTGATGGCGACTTTCTTATCCCGTTTAACACTTCCCAGGCTGATGCTGACAGCTCGTTTCATGGAATACTCCTCCTGATTGATAGCGTATGGTGACCCACATAGTATAACCCGCCTGCGTGGCGGGCGATACGCTTGCGGTGTCTGTTTCTGGAGAGGCCTGTGAGTATTTTATCAGACTGGTGGGGCTATGTCAACCTCGCGTGCTGCCCTGAACAGGCTCCTGCGGCTTTCGCCCGCGCTTTCCCCAGACAGGTTTCCTTTTGCTTCTCACTGAACGATCTCCTTTGCTCTACCCCCAACTCCGCCAGCGACCGCCGTATCTTTCAACCCTGCCCCTCCACCACTCCATCGGATATTTGTCATCCGCCTCCTCACTCCGTCAATCCATACAACCCATACAACTCATACAGCGCGTCAATCTGCGCGTCCGCTGAATCACTGACCCACTGAAACCGTGAGGCCACTGAAGCCTCTCTCAGTGGTTCAGTGATTGTGGTATCCACCACATACTCACAGGGTGCTGAAGCTCTGCCTGGTTTTGACAAGGATGTGCAACTATGTTATACTATCAACCGGAAGGATGGTATAACTAATATGACTACTGTAAAGACAGCGATTTCCCTTCAACAGTCCCTATTCGACCAGGTTGAGGCACTGGCCCGCGAAATGCAAACCTCGCGCAGCCGACTGTTTGTATTGGCCATGGAAGAATTCATCGAACGCTATCAGAACCGAAAGCTTCTCCAAGAGATCAACGCTGCCTATGAGGACGTGCCAGAACCGGCGGAGCAAGATCACCTGCGCAGCATGCGACGCCAGCACCGACAACTGGTGGAGGGGCAATGGTAATCCGCCAGGGCGATGTGTTCTGGGTCGACTTGGGCGAACCGTCGGGATCAGCACCCGGCTATCGTCACCCTCACGTGGTCATTCAGAACAATCTCTTCAATCGCAGCCGGATCAACACCGTTGTTGTCTGTGTGATCACCTCGAATCTAAAACGCGCCACCGCGCCAGGGAACGTCCTCTTGGAAGAAGGCGAGGCCAATCTGCCAAAGCGCAGCGTGATCAACATCTCCCAGGTTTTCACGGTGGATAAGGTGGATTTGGTCGAGAAGATCGGCACGCTCTCAACCGAACGTGTGTGCCAAATTCTCGACGGGATACGGTTGCTCACCGAGCCGCGCGACGTTGAGTAGCAAGAAGTAGTTTTATCTCTCCCCTCCAGACCCTTCACTTGACTACACTCCATCTGGGTATACGTCAAAAGTCTGGGGAAAAGAAAGACCAGCATCTTACAAATTGCGAAAACGGGGCATTTGAGCACCAAGAAGGCCGTTCGGGTGGCTCCGCGGCAGGTCTACGGCGCAGTTGCTCAAAGTCCCCCAGAGTTTTGAACTATACCCCTCCATCTCCCCGGCTTGACAATGGCCCGCTGGTACGGTAAGATAGCGTTTCTGGGGATGACGACAGTCTACTGCGGCGATGCCCGGCGGCCGGCAACGCTAGTCAGCGGACCGCTAGACTCAGTAGATCCAAATTCTTGCCTCAATAAGACTTCGGAAGTCTCCAGGCATGGCTCTATAGGCAAAATCATCTTAGTTTGTCGAGCATTTTCGTCAGCGGAACGTTCTCCAAGACTTCCGAAGTCTGAAATCTGGATCTACTGAGACTATGTGATTTCATCGCCACCGTATCCAAACGAGAAAGACTACACACGCATAACACGGCTTGAGTTGATCTTACCGGGCTTCATTGGTCAGAAAAGCGATATCAGGCAGGTAAAGTAAGGAGCTGAAGTCGAGACAATCGTGTGGCGCACCAGACGCGCCACCGCCACCAAAATGGACATCGAAGAGCATATTCTAATTCTCGAACGGCAATGAGCACCTTACGTTGAGAGAACAACCATGCTGTACGCCGTGACATTCGACTTCTGGGGAACCCTATACCAGAACACTTATGCCCGGGATGAGCGGCTGCATCTGCTGGAGGAGGCTCTGGCTCGCCACTCCCAGCCGCGCCCCTGGACGGCCCTCGAAGCGGCTTACCGCCATGCCCATGATGTGTTTGACCGTCTATGGCGGGAGGAGCGCCGCTCCATTACCATTGAGCGCTGGCTGCGCGAGATGATGGACTTTCTCGAGGCTGACCTGCCCGGGGACGTGCTGGCCGACCTGCGACAGCCTATCGAGGAGGTTCACTTGCAAAAGGCCCTGCACGGCGATGGGCCCCGGCCTGTCCCCGGCGTAGCCGAGGTATTGCCCCGCCTGTCCTGGCGCTACCATCTGGGGGTCATCTCCGACGTGGGACTGACGCCGGGGCGGGTGCTGCGCGAAATCCTTCGCCGTGATGGCCTGCTGTCCCACTTCCGTGCCTTGACCTTTTCCGACGAAACCGGGGCGACGAAGCCCCTCCCGCAACAGTTCTTGCGCACACTGGCCATCCTGGAAGCCCGGCCCGAGGAGGCTGTCCACGTCGGTGACCTGCCGGAGACCGACCTGGCCGGGGCCCGGGCCGTAGGAATGAAGGCAGTCCTGTTCCTGGGGGTGAGCCATCGGCAGGACGGCCGGCCGCTGGCCGATGCCGTCTTCGAGGAGTATGGCGAACTGGAGGAACTACTGGAGAGACTATGAGCATCTACGAATATACCGGCAATCCTCATGTACACACTTCCTACTCCGATGGAGTAGCCCTCCACGCCGAGGTCGCGCGGGCAGCGGCCGAGGCCGGGCTCGATTTCGTCATCGTCACCGACCACAACGTGTGGGTGAACGGCTGCGAGGGCTACTACGAGCAGGTACTGCTCCTGGTGGGCGAGGAGATCCACGACGTGCGCCGCCAGCCCCAGGCCAACCACCTGCTGGCCTACAACGCCGAGGACGAGTTGGCTCCGTCGGCCTCGGACCCACAACGACTGATTGACGAGGTGAACCGGCGGGGCGGTCTGTGCTACCTGGCCCATCCCTATGAGTACGGCAGTCCCCTCAGCCCAGACCTGGATGCCATCCCGTGGGTTGATTGGGACGTCACAGGGTACGCTGGGTTTGAAATCTGGAACTATATGTCCGAGTTTAAGGCGCTCATGCGCAACAAACTAGCGGCGGTGCTGTACGCCTATTTTCCTGCACTGGGCATTATGGGGCCGTTCCGGGCTGTGCTGCGCCAGTGGGACCAATTGCTGTGCCAGGGCAAACGCATCGCTGCCATCGGCGGAGCCGACGCCCACGGTAACACTTACTCGCTAGGCCCCCTCCGCCGTGTGGTGTTTCCCTATGAGCACCTTTTTCGCTGTGTAAACACTCACATCATCACCGCGCGTCCCCTTAGTGGCCATCTGGAGCACGACAAGCCGTTGGTCTACGACGCACTGCGGGCCGGCCACACGTGGGTAGGCTACGACTTGCCAGCCCCCACGGCCGGCTTCCGCTTCCACGCCCGTAGCGGCACCAACCACGCAATGATGGGGGATGAACTGGTACGCACGGGAGCGACCATCTTTGAGATCCAGACTCCTCACAGCGCCAACATCCGGTTGCTGCTCAACGGACGGATGATAGTTCGGGCCAGCGGAAAGTATCTCAAGCACACCACAGCCGACCCAGGCGTGTATCGTGTCGAAGTCTACCGCAGGTATCGGTTGGGCCGCCGGGGCTGGATCTTTAGCAGCCCGATCTATGTCACGTAGGGGCCTGGAGTCTACATACAAAAAAGACCCGCTCTCGCCAACGCGGGAGCGGGTCTGATTGTTGAACTTGATACCAAAGCTTGCTACGCTTTTACAATTGCGTCCACGGGGCAGATCGCCACGCACTGCGGTTCGTCAAAGTGACCCTGACACTCGACACACACATCCGGATCAATGACATAGTATTCCTCCCCCTCGGAGATGGCCCCGACGGGGCACTCGCCCTCGCAAGCGGCGCAAGCGATACACTCCTCGGTGATCTTCATAGCCATCCGGTTCACCTCCTTTCTCTCAAAAAGCTGTTACCAAGTCGCGAACAATTCGCAACAATAATCTACAAACTACACGAGGTCCTGTCCCGGCCCGCTTTCGAAGAAGCCGGCGTTCTTCTGGATATCGCCCTCATATTCGTCAGGCACATCATCCTCGTGGAAGATCGCCTCTTGCTCGCACTCGACCTCGCAGGAGCCGCACTCGATGCAATTCTCGGGATAGATGTAATAGGTTGGCCAGTCGGCGTTATCTTCGACAAAGAAGACGGCATCGCTTGGACAGACCTCTACGCAAGAACCACAACGTTCGCACTTACTGGTGATCACGTACGTCATTTTTCCTTTGCCTCCGTTTCTGATTATGATGATGCAACCACCATTGTAATAAGATTTTGCTCTTTGTCAAGGTTGCCCTGGATCAACAGGAGCACAACGATGACTCACTCCCCCACCCACAGTTGACCTCGCTTCACCTAAAGGAGGAGAGATGCATGAAGCCTATCAGCATCTTGAACGATGTGCTTGGTCCCGTCATGCGCGGGCCGTCCAGCTCACACACGGCCGGATCGTTCCACATCGGCAGGTTGGCCCGCGTCCTGTTGGGCGACGAGCCAGCGTCGGTGACGTTCGTCTTCGACCCCGGTGGTTCCCTGGCCGAGGTATATAGCGAGCAAGGTAGCGATCTCGGGTTCGCCGCAGGGGTGATGGGTTGGTCCATCACTGACGAACGGTTTCCCCAGGCTCTTGACCTGGCCGCCGAGCAAGGTCTACAGATAGTCTTCTCCGTTGAGCAGTTGCCCGACGCTGATCATCCCAACACCGTCGAGATTCGAATGACCTCTCGAAGCGGGCGACAGTTGCGCGCCGTGGCGCAGTCCATCGGCGGTGGAATGGTGATCTTCACGCGGGTGGCGGGCTGGCCGGTACGACTGACCGGAGACGCCCACGAAGTGCTGGTAGTGTTGGAGAAGAGTGCAGAGCCGGCTGTGCGCGAACTCCTGACACAGGATGGGCAAGTCATGGGCCAGCCAGCACGCCAGACCCAGGGCGACCAGGTGTTGCTGCACGCCCGGCGACAGTCGCTGCTAGAGGTCAGCATTGGGGCTGAGATGGAGAAACTGCCAGGCGTGCATACCGTTTGGACGGCGCCCCCGCTTTTCTTTGTGCAGCGCGGAGCGCCCCTTTTCTCATGCGCCGCCGAAATGGTTGCCTTGGCGGAGGAGCACGACTGCTCGTTGGGCCAGATCGCGTTGGCCTACGAGTCAGCACTGCTAGGGCTTCCGGAAGACAAAGTGCTCGACGAGATAACCCATCGCTTCGAGGTAATGCGGGCGGCCGTGCATCGCGGGCTGGAGGAGGATCTGCCGCCGATGCAATTGCTGCGACCGAGCGCCCGTCAGGTCTATCAGGCTGAGGCACAGGGCCGGGTGGCGATAGGGGGTATCCACACCCGCGCGGCGGCCCGGGCGATGGCGGTGATGCACGTCAACGGTGGCATGGGAGTGGTCTGCGCAGCGCCGACAGCCGGCTCGGCGGGGGTGATCCCCGGCGTGCTGGTGACGCTGGTGGAAGAGAAAGGCCTGGGTCAGGATCAAGCGGCGCTGGCGTTGTTGGCAGCGTCGGCAGTGGGGCTCGTCGTGGCGACGCGGGCCACGTTCGCAGCCGAGGTGGCGGGATGCCAGGTAGAAATCACCGCTTCGGGAGCTATGGCCGCTGCTGCCGTGATCGAGATAGCGGGCGGCAGCGCGCGCCAGGCGACCGACGCGGCGGCGATCACCTTCCAGAACACAATGGGTTTGATTTGTGATCTCGTCCAGGGGATCGTCGAGATTCCCTGTCACACGCGCAACGCAGTGGCGGCGTCCGGGGCGTTTGCCTGTGCGGACCTCATCCTGGGCGGGTACGTCAATCCGATCCCTCTGGATGAGACCGTTGACGCCGTGTACGCCGTGGGCCAGATGCTGCCACGCGAACTCAAGTGTACCGCGCTCGGCGGGCTGTCGCTGACCCCTTCGGCGCTGGCGATGCCACGTCTGAGACGATGACGGTCATACTGCGGCACTCTGAAAGACGACAGCGGTGAGGCAAATAGAAGCGTGGGACAAACTTGCCCACCTGTCCCAACCGCGCTACAATAGGAACAAAGGAGTGACGAATGGCACGCAAACGCAAGAAGAAACGCAAGAAATCCCAAGTCCCCCAGCAGGCCCTTGCCCGTCCACGACTGGATGCCATCATAACCCGCCGTGAGCGAGACGAATTGGACGACGACGGCTGCGCGGACAAAGTATCGGCCCTGATGGCCGAACTGGGCTGCAAGCTGGTGCTGGACACGCTGGTCAAGAAACTGGAGACCGCCTCGGACACCGAACGGGATGCATTGATGGCTGTCATCTCAAAGTTGGGCGACGAGGAGACCATTGGCCATCTGTGGCGCATTGTGCGCCGCTCAAAGATGTCAATCGGCGTCAAGAGCACCGCCCTGATCATTCTCCAGCAAATGGGCGAGGACGTGGACTTGAGCGATCCAGGGGCGTACTTCTCTCCCAGAGACATCAAGTCCACAGACATTGCCGAGATGGCGCGTCTGAGCCGTCACAGCCTGCGTATGCTCATCAAGAGGTTACAAAAGGCGGAGAGCGTCGGTGAGATTGAAGGACTGATGGATATGTTCGACCGGTCATTGGATGAAGCGGACCTACTAGCCATGGTCGAAGAGTTCAGCGCAGTAGAAGAGGCTGGTGCCGCCGATATGCTCCTGGCCATCGTCCACACCACGGCGCGGCTCAAAGTGCGTCAGGCCGCTCGCAACGCGCTGCTGAAACTGGCCGGTCGCGGCGTTTTCCCCCAGTCGTCCATCGTCAAGTCGTTCAGCGAAGAGCGGTTCTACGCCGCCTATTGCACCGATCCCACCAACCCCTGGCAGCAACAGGTGACGATGGCCTGGGAGTGGCCTGGGGACACCACGCAGGCGATAGTTTTTCTGCTCGACTTTGGCTTTCCCTGGCGTGGAAGCATCAAGGACATGTTCGTCTCCCGCTACATGCCCAAACGCCAGTTGCAGCGGGAACTGCTTGATAAAGGGAATGAGCAGCGGCGGATCCCGTTCGCCCGGGCGCGTCAGTCCATCCTCGACGCGCTGGAGGCCAACCGGCGCCACCGCGTGCGCCTGCCACCGGAGTACGACGACTTCCGGCAACTGATCGAGCGGCGCATCGTCAATCCCTCACCCGAGGCCTTGGCTCAGGCCGAGGCCCTGGACGCGGAGACGGTGGACGAGTGGGGAGAGCCGGAAGAGCCCGTGGTGCGGGGTGTAGAGTTCATAGATGGCAAGCCCATCGTCATCTTCGGCGAGGGTGACCTGGATGCCTTTGAGGGTGACCCTGAAGACATTGAGGACTTTTTGAAGAGCGTCCAGAAATAGGGGGATAGAATCATGCAAATCCGATGCCAACGTTGCGGCTATATGTTCACACTGAGTCAGGACGCGGTGGTAGCGGCGTTAGAAGAAGCTGAGCAAGCTCGGAGCAAGCACTACAACGTAGAGTGTCCCAAGTGCCGGCGCCAGATCAAGGTTCCTGTCAAGGAGATCCGGCGCTCTCCAGTCGCAGAGTCCGATAGGGCACGCCGGGCCACACCTCCAACACGGGAGAAGCGTCGTCGAACCAGGCGGCGTAAGCAGCGTCGAACTGCCCCTCCGTCTTCATCGTCTGCAGCGTCAGATTGACCAGGTCACGGAAGGCGGAATCGCCCGGCGGGAGGCCCAACGCCAGCGGCACCTGAGTCAGCCGCAGCGGAAGCACGCCCAGGCCCGGCGCGGCGTAGGCCGGTCCCAATAGGTCGGCTCGCTCACCGGCGATTGCCACCACCTGCCCCTCCTCAAGCAACGTGATGGCTGCCTCCAGTGTCGGCTGCGGCAGCACCGTCAGCGAAACGCCCGCGCCCCGTGCCGCTGCCAGCAGCGCCTCGCGACTACCGCTCCCTTCGACCACCGCCGTTTGCTGTCCCGCCAGGCTGGTCACGTCGGTGATCAGCGTCCCGGCCTGCACCAGCAACCCCTCACCCGCCACGTAGGTCGTCAGGCTAAAGTCCAGTTCCAGCTCGGCGGCGCGGGTGTGGGCTAGCCCGCCCACCAGCAGGTCGGCCTGGCCCGTGCGCAGCGTCTCCTTCCCCGTCTCGACCGACACGGGTATAAAGTCTACTGCCATGGCATCGCCCAGCCAGTGCTCGGCCATCTGCCGCACCAAGCTGACTTCGTAGCCAACTGGCGCGCCAGTCGCGTCCACGTAGGCGAAAGGGGCGCGGTCGGACACCAGCGCCACGGCCAACCGGCCCCGCGATTGGATGGCGGCGATGGTGTCGGGCACGTCCTCCACGACAGGGGCGTCCGCCAGAGAGGGCACTTTCTCCCCCGGCCAGCGCTCGACAGCAGGCGGCAACTCCGGCGCGAACCAGCGGGCGTACAGGTCCGCATAAGTGCCAGCGGCGACTATTTCCTGAAAAGTCAGATTGACCAAGTCGGCGAAGAAGGGGTCGTTCTGCGGGAAAGCGAGCGCCACCGGGGCCACCGTGTACTGCCCGACGATAGCCGTCTCGGGGAGCATGTATCTTCCCCAGGAGAGCCGGCGACGCATATCGGCCACTGCGTCCACATCCCCCCGCCCCAGGGCCGCCACCGCTGCGTCGAGACGGTCGTATGTCTGGAGCGTGAGGGTGAATGGTACCACTTCCTGCAGCGCGTATCCGGCCTCCTCCCGCGCCACGACTCCGACCGGTCGCCCCTCCAGGTTCGCCGGGCTGTCAATGGCGGGTGCGTCTGTGGCGCGCACCAGCAGCGCCTGGCCGTCAATAAAGTACGGCTGGCTGAAGTCGGCCCCCGCTTCCTGACCTTGCGTGTGTGTGAGGGCCGCGATGACGATGTCCACGCTGCCTGCCTGCAGGTGCTCGACGGCGGTGTCGGAGCGCACCTGGCGGAACTGGACCGCTTCGGCGTCCCCCAGCCAGCGGCGGGCCAATTCGCGTCCCACGTCCACACCGAAACCGGCCACCTCCCCCTCCTCGGTGACGTAGCCGAAGGGTTGCAGGTCGTAGCGCACGCCGACGAGCAGGAACCCCCGGTTACGGATGCGGGCGGCGGTCGTCGCGTCGTCCGGCAGGGGAATCGGCGTGGGCGGCAGGGGCGTTGGGGTGGGGAAAGGAGACAATGTGGCTCCTGTGGTCGCCCCGTTGGTACAGGCGGTCAGCAGGAGATTGATGAGCAGCAAACAAAGTGCCGCTGGAAGGAAACGGTCACCTCCTTCCGATCCAGTTTCAGGGGGGTGTATCATTGGCACACTTATGACCGAACGCTCGGCCATCCTTTCTACGCCTCCTCAAATCCAGGCCTCTTGCCCCACGCAGGATTATAACATACCCCTCTCACCCAGGCAACGCTTCGTATAGGCGGTGCTCGCAGATGTAGGCTTCGACCGGCGGCGGCACCAGGTAGCGCAGCGGCAATCCCTCACATTTGCCTCCTCCTTCCCATCCGCTTCGCGCTGCGCGCGTCCAGAGGGGGGCTCTGCCCATGCGCGTCAACCTAAGGGCCCCAAGGATTGAGCCGCCGCCAACTCAATC
>CAZMOT010000030.1:0-30125 GCA_964568065.1 uncultured Anaerolineales bacterium | reverse complement strand
CCCCCACCCGCACCAACGGCAACAGATACTCTGCCAGTGTCGCCATCTCTGCCACGGCGCGGGCCAGCGCCCAATCGTACTGCTCGCGGTGAGCTGGGTCGCGTCCCAGTTCCTCCGCCCGTCCGTGAATCACCTTGACATCCTTCAGCCCCAGCAGGCGCACTACGTGCTCCAGGAAGGTCACCTTCTTGCCCGTCGCTTCCAGTAGCGTTAGTCGCATCTCTGGACAGATGATCTTGAGCGGCAACCCTGGAAAGCCTGCTCCTGTGCCCACGTCAATCACTCGCGCCCCGCAAGCCAGTTCCGCTCGGGGCAGCGCCATGAGGCAGGAAAGAGAGTCGAGGAAATGGCGTACCAGCACCCCTTCCCGGTCAGTGATGGCGGTCAGGTTGAAACGCTGGTTCCAGTCCACCAGTTCCCGGTAACAGGCCTCGAAGGCGGTCAGGTGGTGGTCGGTGAGCGTGATACCCAGTTCTCGGGCGCCTGCAATCAGTGGTTCCATACGTCGCTTATCTCACCCAGTTGAGGTTGCTGCCATGTTTGCGGAGTGAACCGGACAGTTAGCTTATTCAGAAACCAGGGCGCAACGAAAGCCCCAGTAGAAGAGCGTGTCATCAGGAGCGGCCCAGTGGCGATAGGCGCTGCGCACGGCGGGCGGCACGTAGAAAAATGAGCCTCCACGCAGCCCCCGGTACCAACCATACGACGGCCCCGTGGGATTCTGGGGAGGCGAGCTGCCATAGTAACTACTGCTATACCAATCCGCCACCCACTCACACGCGTTGCCGGCCATATCCAGCGCGCCGCACCAACTGGCCCCGCTCGGGTAACTTCCCACCGGTGCGATGCTGGCGTAGCCGTCGTCAACCATCTCGTCAGCCCAGTCAGCCCATTCAGACCCGCAATTGACATCGCAGTAGTTCAGCCGCGTCCCGTCGAACTCGTCGCCCCAGGGGAACCGCCTCCCCTCCGGCCCGCGCGCGGCGTATTCCCACTCCGCCTCTGTCGGCAGCCGCGCCCCTGCCCATGCCCACGCACAGTAGTCCGTCGCCTGGCGCCAACTGACGTCTATAACCGGATAGTCAGCGTAGGCGCTGTCACCGTAGTATGAGTCCCGGTCTTCTGGGTCGCTCTCTGCCGGTAGATCGCAAGCCCCCGCCCCTACGCACCGCCGGTACTGGATGTTGGTCACCTCGGTACGGTCAATCCAGAAACCGTCCAGCGCCACGGTATGGACTGGCTGCTCGTCTTCGAACTCCTCCCGTTCGCAGTCGTCATAGTACTCGCTACATAGTTGCAGCGCATAGTCCACCTCGTCATCGTCGCTGCCCATCTCAAACTCCCCGGTCGGGACGTAGACCATCACCATCCCATCGGTAGGGCGGGACCAGGTGTCGCCCAGGCTGGCGCTGGCGGGCGGAGCGGCAGGAGTCGGCGTTGCGGTCGGAGTCGGTGTCCAGGTAGGTGTCTGTGTGAGGCTGGGTACTGGCGTTGAAGTTGCATCTGTGGTAGATGGTAACAGCGTGGTGTCCGCAGCGATGGGCATTGCTGGCCCCAATTGCAGCAATCCATTATTGATCGCCCGCCAGACAACTGCAATGGCGATGAACACAAGCACCGCCCCAACTGCTCCAAGGCCGATCATCAAGCCTGTCCGTTTTCCGGTCGCCTTATGATGCCTGGGCACCTCCTCGTGTTCTTCGTGCCTGGTCACGTCAGGTGCGCTCGTCTCGGCAGGGGCTTGTATAGGCTGTTCGCGGGGTGTCGCAGCAGGTTCAGCAGGTGCGTCGGCAGGGGGTTGTGCAGGTTGTTCGGGGGGTATCGTGGTAGGTTCAGCACCTGGCTTTGGAGACAATGCATTTGTACTGGCGAGCAGGCGCTCCAGCCCCCGCTTCGCCGCCGCGTTGTTGGGGTTGATCGCCAAGACGTTATCCAAGCAGATATGACGATCCTCATCCGTATCCACCGCGCCGCTCAGCCACAACCAGGCCATCTCGTTGCGTTCATCCTGCTCCACAACTTGCATCAGCAGGTGGCGCGCTTCCGCCTTCCGCCCGGCCTTGAGGGCGGCAATCCCTTGCCTCAAGAGGTCATCAGTTGTCATTGTTTACCACTTTAGAACTTTCGTGCGCTGCGGACGGTGCGTTTGTGGTGATTGCGTTGCCAGAGACACTTGTGAAAAGGCGGCCCAATCAGAACATACTCAATTGAGTAGCCGCTTTGGGTGCATACTGCTTTACTTGTGTCACAATTCCATACTGACTGCACAGCTTGCTAAATACCTTTGCCAACCTATCGGCGTTATTCGCCGCACAATGGTATTGATTTCCAAACCTTCTCTCGTATTTCTCTCTCATTCCCGGAAACAATTCGTCCAACTGGTCGTAGTAATATGCACGCTGCCTGTCCCGCAGGCTCATACCAAACCAGGGGATGATGTACGTCGCCCCATACTCGTGTGCTTTTCTTACAATATCAGTGATATTCTCCTCACTGTCCTCGATAAACGGCAAAATGGGCATCATCGCAATCCCCGTATAAATCCCGTGAGCCGACAAGACTTGCATCGCCTTGAGACGGTCGGACACCAGAGGTGCGCCCGGTTCCAGCTTTTTCGCCAGTTGGTCATCTGTGGTTGTGATGGAGAAACATACGGACGCATGCACCCTGTTGATCACACACAAGGTGTCCAGGTCCTTGAGGATCAAATCACTCTTCGTGTTGATGTGGACGGGAAAACCAAACTGGGCAATGACCTCCAGGGCTTGCCCCGTCAGGCGGTATCTTCCTTCTGTGGGCGTATATGGATCGTGCATCGAGCCTGTCCCAATGATGCCCTTGACGCGCTTGCTGGCAAGCTCTTTCCTCAATAACTCGATGGCGTTCACTTTGACCAAAACGTCGCGAAAATCTTCAACCTGATAGCATTCGCTGCGGGAATCGCAGTAGATGCACTGATGCTCGCATCCCCGATACAGGTTCATGTTATACTTGAGCCCAAACCAAGGATCGAGGCCTTTGACTTGGGACAGTAGTACTCTGGCTTGTATCTCTTTAATCATCTGGCGAAGCTGCGCTCAGACCGATAAATAGAAGGCGCGGATTCCGTGCCATGAATTGTGTTCGCGTACCAGGCCGCAGGTGGCGCGCTATGGAAGGCGCGGCTACATCTTATTCCTAAATGTCCGGCCCTTCCATGCCCAACAGGCCCAGCATGAGAAAGATCTCACCCCGATGATGAATCTCGTGTTCCAGCACGTGCCAGACGATCCAGCGCAGAGGGATTTCCTTGCCCCAGGGTACAGCAACGAGTCGATCCAAGTCGGCGGCGTCCACCGTCGCCAGGTAGGCCTCGGTGCGGGCGTGGACCTCTGCTAGCAGGGCCTTGACCGATTTGACGGTCGGGTAGTCCTCGGCGGTGTAATCGGCCGGCCACTCGTCCAGTTCGCGGGTGACCGCAAAACGAAACCAGCCCTCCTCCGCGCTGGCGATGTGGCGGGCAACGGTGCCCAGCGACCACAGCCCCTGGCGCGGCACGAATTCGAGTTGTGCATCAGTCAGCTTGTTCAGGGCCTGGAGGAGACCGTCTCGTACCTCGGCCCAATGTCCGAACAGTTCTTTAGCGTTCATTTCTACTTCCTTATAAAGCCCGTCATCAGACCTGAATGGGTTCCCTGAAACTCTCAATGTACTCCAAGGACTGATGCCGGAAATAGGTGTTGTACAGCTCCGCGTAATGGCCGCCTTGAGCCATCAGTTCGACGTGCGTACCCTCTCCGATGATCCGGCCATGCTCCATGACGATAATCCGGTCGGCGTGCTTGACGGTGGACAAGCGATGGGCGATGACGATAGCCGTCCGGTCGCGCATGATGGTCTCCAACCCCTCCTGAATCTGCATCTCGGTAAAGGGGTCCACGCTGGCCGTTGCCTCGTCCAGGATAAAGATGACCGGGTCTTTGAGCAGCACGCGTGCCAGGGCGACCAGTTGCCGCTGCCCCATGGAGAGATTGGCCCCCCGTTCCCCCACGTCGGTGTCCAGGCCGTCGGGCAGATCGGCCAGCCAGTCGCCGTCGCTGATCTGCATAGCTGTCTGGCGTACCTGCTCATCGGTCGCTTCCGGCCGTCCATAGCGCACGTTGTCCCTCACGGAGCCGGAAAAGAGGAACGGCTCCTGTGGAACCAAGCCAATATGCTGGCGGTACTGGCTCAAGTTCAGACGGCGGATGTCCCGGCCGTCAATCAGCAGTTGCCCCTCCTGGAACTCGTAAAAGCGAGCGATCAGCCGAGCTATGCTACTCTTGCCCGCGCCCGTGTGGCCCACCAGTGCCACCGTCTCTTGGGGATGGATTTCGAATGTGAAGTCGGGCAGCACGATCTCCTCGCCGGTGTACGTGAAGGTAAAGTTGCGAAATTCTATCCGACCCTCTAGCAGTTTCACCGGTTCGGACGCCATCTGAACCACCTTGGGCTCGGCGTCAATCAACGCAAACACCCGCTCAGAGGCAGAGAGCCCGTCCTGGAACTGGCTCCAGAAGGAGGCAATGCTCATCAGCGGCCACCAGAAGAATCCCACCGCCTGCATGAACAAGTACCAAGTGCCGACGCTCACCGTCCCACCCTGGGTCGCCAATCCACCGGCGTAGACCAGCGCCGCCACGCCCAGGCCGGAGGCGAGGCCCATGACCGGGAAGATCGTGTTGAGCGTCATGCCGCGCCGCAGCCCGATCTGATAGGCCTGCTTATTGTTGGCGTCAAAGGTGTCATAGATGGCGCGTTCCTGCCGGAAGCTCTTGGCCACCACGATGCCGCTGATTGACTCTTGAATCTGGGCGTTGATCTTGGCCGTCACCCGGCGGGCGCGCTGGGTGACCTTGCGGGCGACACGCCGGAAGCTGAGTGCGATGGCGACCGCGATCGGCGACATGCCCACCAGCAACACTGTCAGCCAGAAGTTGATGGTGAGTAGCCATACGGAGAGGATGACGACCAACAACACCTGGCTGAGCAAGTCCATAACCAGGGTAACGACTGCGGAAAAGTCCTGCGTGTCCGACGTGACGCGACTGACGATCTTGCCGGAGGGATGCTCGTCGTAAAAAGAGAGGTCGTGTTTGACCGTGGCGTCAAAGACATCCTCCCGCAGCTTGAGGACCACGTCCCCCACCGCCCGGGCGGAGAACAGTTGCCGCACATAGTTAAAGACCCAGGCAGCAACGCCCAACAAAAGCACGCCTCCCGCCATCAGCAGCATGACGCCAACCGACGGGTTTTCCTCCACCATGTCAATGGTTTTGGAGATGAGGATCGGCCCGCCGGTTCCGGCCGCCGAGTTCAGCGTGATCATGAGGGCCACCAGGATCATCTGCCGGGTATGTGGTCGAAAATAGCCAATGATCCGCCTCACTAGCTCCCTGTCACTGTAATTGCGGTCGTAGGCCTCGGTGTCGAGGCCGTCGAGGATGAAACCCATACTCTTGTTCCCTTCGTGTTACTTTACGAGCTCCAATGCGGCGGCGATATCCTCCGCAATCATTCTCCTCTTGCTTTTCTCGATGAAAAAGCTGGGGCCTGCCTGCAGGTAGGATGGGAAAGCCCTCTTCCCTCGGAAAAAGTACTCCGCCCCCCGAATCCTGTACGTGGAGCCGGCGGGAATCACTCTCCCCTCACCAGCCCGCTTTGAGATGTAGTTGACGGCCTTGATCGCCACGTCACCCATCAGCATAAGCCCCTTTACATCTGGGAAGAGAGCAAGTTCCTTTTCCAGTATGAGGGAGCACTCTTTGATGATACCTGCCTTTATGCCATATCCCGTCTTCCCGCATTTCACGGCTGTGGTGAGGTAGACGCCCAGATCGAGTATGTCCTGGATAGACGAGATGTCTGCACCAGCTTCGTTGAACGCTTGGACAGTGGTTTGCTGAAACAAGGAATCTCCTCCCGCGTAGTAGTAGTCGCCGGGATTCGCCGGTGCAGCTTCCGAGATCATCACGATAGAAATGTCCTCCGGATTCACTTCCACATCCGGGACAATGTAACACTCGTGCTTTACGTCGGCACACGGGAACTCCTCGCATCCCACACATTTGCTCACTTGCATTTCGAACCTCCTTTCTTTCCGAAACACTGCTTGTCGCTCAACTCAGTCGTACCTTGCGAAAATGCGGCGATAGTCCTCACTCCGTGCCATCAACTCCTCGTGCGTCCCCTGATCCACCAGCTTGCCCCGGCGCAAGACCAGGATGCGGTCGGCCCAGCGGATCTGGCTGAGCCGGTGGGTGATGATGAAGGTGGTGCGCTCACTGCTGATGCGCCGCATGGCGCGCTGGATCTGATCTTCGGTGGCGCTGTCTATGGCGCTGGTAGAGTCATCCAGGATCAGGATGTGTGGGTCGGTGAGAAAGGCACGGGCGATAGCAACGCGCTGCCGCTGTCCGCCAGAGAGGGTCACGCCGCGCTCGCCCACTTCGGTATCGTAACCACCGCTGAAGCTGGTGATAAACTCGTGTGCCTGCGCTTCGCGGGCCGCCTGCTCGATCTCCTCCTGGCTGGCATCATCGCAGCCGAAGGCGACGTTTTCGGCCAGGGTGCGGGAAAAGAGAAAGACATCCTGCTCGATGGTTGAGATTTGCGAGCGGAGCGACTCCATGCTCCAGTCGCGCACGTCTACGTTGTCCACCAGCACCCGCCCGCTATCGGCGTCGAAGATGCGATTGATGAGCCGGGTGAGGGTGGTCTTGCCGGCGCCGGTCTGTCCCACGATGGCGATCGTCTCTCCCGGCCAGGCGGTAAAGCTGATGTCTTGGAGCACCGGCTTGCCATCGTAGCCAAAACTGACGTTCTCGAAGGTCACTTCTCCCCGGATTGGTTTGGCGGCGCCGGCCTCGTTCTCGTCCAGCTCTGTTTCCGTGTTGATCAGCTCCAGAAGCCGCTCGGCGCTGGCGACGCCTAACTGCACCAGGTTGAAGGAAAAGATAGAGATGAAGGTGGGAAAACGAAGCGTGCCCATCAGCCCCATAAAGGTGACCACCTGCCCCAAGCTGATGCTGCCCGCCCGCCAAAGCAGCAGTCCGTGCAGAAAACTGGCGGCCCTGGCCAGGATGAACATCAACATCGGCAGGTAGCGGGCCTGGATTTCCCCCTGCTGCACGAAGTAATCGCGGAACAGGCGGGCGTTGCGGGCAAATCTTTCCCACTCCTGTCGTTCCTGGGCATTGGCCTTGACGACCTCAATTCCGGCGACCGCCTCCGCCAGTCCAGCGTTCATCGTGCCAAATTGCTCTCGCTGGGCTATGCTGACTGGCTTGAGACGCCGGTTGTAATCGGCCACCGTGACGGCCAGCAGGACGAGAAAGATGGACGGGATGAGCAACAGCTTGAATTCGAGTTGGCCGATCAGGACGATGGGGACGGTAATAGCCATCAGCGAATCAATGATCAGCATCAGGCCGGGGCTGAACATCAGGTTGAGCATGCGCACATCGTTGGTGGCGCGGGCCATGACGTCGCCGATCCGCTGCTGGCCGTGAAAGGTCTGGCTCTTGCCCAGCAGGCTGACGTAAAGCTCGTCGCGGGCGTCCCGCTCGATACGTTGGGCCACAAATTCGATGGCGAAACTGCGTATCAGTCCCGTCACGCCCTGTCCGGCAGCCGATCCCATCACGCCCAGCGCCAGCATCAGCAACGCGGATGTCTGCCAGTCGAGCGTGGTGATCAGGTCGAATCCCTGGCCGATAAAGATCTGGCGGTAACTGAAAGCCAGGTTGTTCAGGACAGCCGCCAGGATCACGGCCAGCGGGAACAGGGGGTAGCGCATCAGGTGGGAGATGATCCAGCGCACCGGTCCGGAGCGGTTGTACTGATATTCGTTTTCCAGTCTGAATTCTCTCTTGGCCAATGAACTCTCCAGACTTGTCTTTTTGTCTCAAGAGTCAATTATACCCCATTCTATCCGAAATGCTATGTGACTGCCAGTGATAAAGTCCGCGTCGTTGCTCGGCCATCTTCCGGACGGTTTTGAACCACGAATGAGACGAAGCGACGACACGAAAATCGCGAAAAAACGCGAAAGCCACGAAAGACTTTCGCACTTTTCGTGCCCCTTCGCGTGTTTCGTGGTCCGGGCCCCGCTACTCTCCCAACTTGGCCAACAGCTCCGCCACGGTGGCTTCCAGGTTCCGCGCTCGTCCGCGGGCCTGGGCTGCCGCCACTACATCAGGCGACAGTTCGGCCTCCAGCTCGGCGACGAGAGGCGCGGCTCTGTCTCTGGCCCACTGCCAACTGGCCGGATGGTGCAGGACCAAGGCCAAAAGTTCCAAAGCCCGTTCCTTTTCCCCCTCCGCCGCCAGGAGCCTAGCTATCTCGACCAAGGTAAGTGGGGCAAAATCTGTCATCCGAGCCGTCGTAGCTATCTCTAAGGCCTGATGGAAGTGTTTCTTTGCCCCCGGAAAGTCTTCCAACCCACACGTAGCATCGCCCAGAACTCTGAGCGACCATGCTATTCCGTCGTGATCGCCAAGCTTCTTGGAAAGTGTAAGACTTTCCTGAGCAAGTTGGATTGCTTCTGCATATTCCCCCAGTACATTGGCAACTTCGCCCAAGTCTCCAAGGACACCTTCTTCCCCTGAGATTCCGATCTCCTTGTAAATCGCGAGGCTTTCCCGGAATAGTTTTTTGGCCTCCCCATATTCCCCCAATCCACAAGCATCAATGGCCAAGAGGCTGAGGGATCCGGCTATTCCATATTGGCCACCGATTTCCTCGTGAAGCGCACGGCTTTCCTGGTGTAGTTGTTTTGCCACGCCATATTTCCCTAACGCCCAGGTAGTATAGCCCAAATGGTCGAGGGAATCGGCTATTCCTCTTTGGTTGCCCAGTTCTCTGAAAATGGTGAGGCTTCCCTGGTGTAGTTGTTTTGCCGTCCTATATTCCCCCTGAACGATAGCAACCTGACCGAGGCTCCCAAGAGAAAGCGCGATTCCCCTTCGGTCGCCGATTTCTTTGAAAATGGCCAGCCCTTCCAGAAGTAGTGGTTTTCCATCCTCCCACGTCTCCCAAATAAGAGCATTGACTCCTAAATCGTACAGGGCATACGCCATTTCCCTTCGAGCGCCAAGATCGCGAAAAATCGCCAGGCTTGTTTGCAAAAGCTCATTGCTTTTCTCCACGAGACCGAGCCAACTGCAGAACCATCCCTGTTGCGATAGAACCTTTCCCAAAACAGTTCTGGATTCACGATCTACGATTCCTTCTTGTGCCCTTGCTCCTGTAAGCGCAGCGGCGCTCTCCTGCTCCTCTGCCAGCCTCCGCGCCGCTCTGGCGAAGGTTTCTTCTCCCTCCTGAAACCAGGCACGTATGTGGTAGAATTCAGCCATGCTGTCCAGAGAGCGGTCCATCTCTTCTACCCTACCCTGGGTCACCGCCCAATCCCAACCGGCCCGCACATTCTCAATCTCCGCACCAATTTCCGCCAGCGCCTGTTTCTGGTTCCTTCCTATCAGGTCTGCCTCTCTTCCCTGGAGAAATCCGGCATAGTGGGTACAGTGGCGGTCCCTGGCTGCCTTCTCCTCTGCTGGCGCTTCCCCAAGCCGCTCGGCCGCATACTGCCGCAGCAGTTCGTGCACCCCGTAACGTCCACCGGGGTCCCGCCACAGCAGCGACTTGTTCACCAGTGCCATCAACTCGCGCAACGAGGCGCCGGCCACCTCCTTGGCCACCTGCCGGGTAAAGCCACCGCGAAAGACGGACAGCCCCTGGAAGGCATCCCGTTCCCGCTCGGTGAGCAGGTTCCAGGAATAGTCAAAGACGGCGCGCATGCTGCGCTGCCGTTCGGGCACGTCGCGCAGGTCCGTTTCCAGGAAGTCGATGCTCTGGCCGATTTCCGTCGCGATCTCGGCCGGGGTGAGCATCTCCAGCCAGGCCGCCGCCAGCAGGATGCCCAGCGGCATGCCCCCCACCAGGCGGCAGATGCGGGATATGTACTTCAAGTCGTCCGCTTCCAGCTCGAAGCCCGGTCGGGCGCGTCGCGCGCTTTGCAGGAACAGCTTGACGGCGCTGTACTGGGCAGCATCCTCCGGCGTCTCCCAATCGGGAAAGTCCATCCCGGCCAGGTGGAAGAGGTGTTCGCCCTGTACGTTCAGCCTGGCCCGCGAGGTGGCCAGGATTTTCACTTCCGGGGCGGTTTTGAGGACGTCGGTCGAAGCCCACGCCATCCAGTAGGTGCTCATAGTTGTCCATAATGAGGAGCTTGCTTTTCTGACGTAGGTAATCAAGTAACTGCTGTCGAGGCTCGCCTTTTTCGTAGAAGGAAAAGCCAAGGGCCTCAGCCACGGTGGGCACGATGGCCTCAACCGACTGCAGCGGGGCCAGGGAGACAAAGAAAACGCCGTGCTCCAAGTTGTTTATTTGGGCTGCGCCCGCTTCCAGGGCCAGGCGCGTTTTCCCCAT
Organism: uncultured Anaerolineales bacterium; assembly: GCA_964568065.1. Lineage (GTDB taxonomy): Bacteria > Chloroflexota > Anaerolineae > B4-G1 > B4-G1 > CAZMOT01. Next base: position 19,679 of record CAZMOT010000030.1, on the reverse strand, counting down.
TCCCCCCGCGCCAAGAATCGTCGCCAGGCGCACGCCAAGGTCGGCCAGCAGCCGGGCCAGTTCGGTCAGTTCCGCCTCCCGCCCCACAAAGGGCGTGGGCTGGGCTGGGAGGTTGTGCCTCGGCACATCGGTGGGGGGAGTGGGCGTGGCGAAGCGATCCTCGGCGGGAGCGAGGCGCGCTGGGGTGACGACCTCCCACCCCTTCAATACCGCCTCCAATTCGGCCCCCACCAGCCGCACGCTGGGGATGCGCTGGTGGCGGTCCTTTTCCAGCATGCGGTAGACCAGGTCGGCCAGACCGTCGGGCACATCGGGGCAAGCTTGAGCCAGGTCGGGGACGGGTTGGGTGAGGATGGCTGTGAGCGCAGCGGTGAGGGTTTCGCCCACAAACGGCAATTCCCCGGTTAGCATTTCGTACAGCAGCACACCAAAGGCCCAGATGTCGGCCCGGTTATCCAATGTTTCGCCGTTGCACGCCTCGGGGCTGAGATAACCTACACTACCCATCAGTATGCCCGTTTGCGTCAGGCGGGGGCTGTCGGCCACGTGGGCGATGCCAAAGTCGGTCAGGCGGGGCGTGCCGTCCTCCGCCAGCAGCACGTTGGCGGGCTTGAGGTCGCGGTGGATGATGTCGAGGCGGTGGGCGCGGGTCAAGGCATCGGCCAGGTCGAGGACAATTTCGACCACGCGCGTGCTGGGCAATGGCCCCTGCGCCGCCAGCAGATCTTGCAGTGAGCCGCCCTCCACATACTCCATGACCAGGTAATGCCGCCCCTCTTCTTCGACAGCAGCCACCATGCTCACGATATTGGGGTGGTTCAGTTGGTGCAGGGCTTCCCCTTCGCGCACGAAGCGGGCGACGATATCGGGGTCGCGGGCCACAACTCCCGGGTTGAAGGCTTTGACGGCGACGGGTTCCCCTGTTTGGGTATCGGTCGCCCGGTAAACATCGCCCATGCCGCCCCGGCCGAGCAGGTCTTTTTCCGGGTCGCTGATTTCGAAATGATTGGCAATGAGTTGGCTTGCGCTCATGACAATATCTCTCTTTCCAACACATCCGCTGCTACAAACGCAGCACCTATCAGTATGAAGATTGGAGAAGCAAGCCAATGTGCGGTGGCCCATTTAACCTCGTGATACCAGGTTTTTCCGCACATACTAACGTGCGCTCTCTTTCCAGGCTTTGGCTCTTTTTTCTACCTCTTTGATGAACCCGTCTTTGCCTTCCATATAGCTCTCGATATCTTCTGAAAACTTCCGCGTCAACTCGTGCTTCAAGCGACTGTAGGTTTGTGCCTCTTCAGGGTGAGCAATCAGATAATCTCTGAAGTTCAGATGGCGCTCAATTTCAGGATTCCCGGTTTGAAATATGTGGGCGTGGTGCGTTCGGTTGGCGTCGCTGCCCTTGATGAAGAAGCGTCTGCCAGGAATGCCAAACTCCCCTTGCGGCCGGTAACCTAGTTCGATCATTTCCTCACCGAATTGATCTATCTTCTCGATGTCGTGCACCGTGACCAAAATATCCACGATAGGTTTGGCGCTGATGTTTGGAATGACCGTGCTGCCAATGTGATGGATAGCGACGATTTCTTGACCTAGAATGCCAATGAGTTTGTCGGCTTCCGCCTGGAACAGTTCTGGCCAGTTCGGATCGTGTGGAACAACTTTGATTTTTCTTACCACTGTCTTGTCCCATCAACAGCACTAGATCCTGCAGAGTCGTTGTGCAACGCCGCACGATAGCATGATCGGGTGGGGCAAGTGGTTAGGTGCCCTCTTCGCGTTTCCAGCACAGCCACTTTTGATTCTTGGCCGACGACATGGCGGCGACTACAGCCTCGTTGTCGAAATCAGGGAGTTTTTGAAGCTCCTCCAGCAATCTTTGCTCTCCAGCGGCACCGATGGGAATCACACAGCCCGAATCTTTCCCCACAAGAATCCAGAACACGTCGGTCAAGAAAGGACCTGCATCCGTCGTTTCAATGAGAACTGCCCCAAGCTCTTTCCAAGAAACAGATTCAGTGGGCCTGCCAGGTCTATGACAGTAGACCCCGGCATCGTCTACCTTGACTATGACCTCAGACTCAGGTTCGTGTGTTTCGTGTTCTTGTCTTTTCTTCAGCCGACGGAATAGTCCCATGAGCCCCTCCCACAGGAGACTAACCCTTACATGGACACACGGGGATATCGGCAAGCACCAACGCTGCTGCAATTATACCGCTGTGCGCAGCCTCCGGCAACCCCGTGTATCCCTGCGATGCTCTCACCCCACCGCGCCGCTGGCGAGCAGCACGGTGATGGTCGTCAGGAACCAGTGGATCAGGAACGGGTAGAGGAACGAGCGGGTGCGCCAGGCGACGTAGCCAAAAGCGCTGCCGCCAAAGATACAACTCAGCGTCTCCAGCTCTGGCTTGCCGAAGTGGGCGATAGTGAAGGGGACGGCCTGGAGCAGGATGGCGTAGGGACCGCAGACCGGGTAGAGTGCGAAGAGCAGGAAGCCTCGGAACAGAAACTCCCAGCCGAAGAGATCCAGCCCATTTTCGATCAGCAATGGGATGAGGGAATCGGCTTGGCGGGCGTAATAGCCTTGGACGTCCCCACTGCGGGCCACGAACGCCATCACCAGCGCCATCCCGCCGCAGCCTGCCGCCGTGAGTGCCAGCCCCGCCTTCCAATCGCCCAACTGGAAGCCGTACCTGGCGGGCGACTCGCGGAAGACGAGCAGGATGACCAGCAGCGGCACGCCCAGGTACAAGAGCAATCGGTCGTAGGGCGTGTATTCGAAGATGCGGTGGTAGTGGTTTACCACCATCGTCAGTGTGGAGACGACGATGGCAGTGACGACCTTCCAATCCATACCGAGTTCTCTGAGACGCATCGGCGTGTCCTTTCTCGCAGTCAGTATGGCAGGCCCAGGTGATAACCCTCGGGGCCGAAGAGCTTGACCAGGATATCCCAGTCCCTCGCTACCTCCAGCCCCCAGTTGACGAGCAGCAGCGCGATCAACAGCACAGTCAGCCCGCGCTGCCACGGGCGTGACTCTCGCCAGGGCCGCTCGATGAAGGCGTAAGCGGCCAGGATGGAGACCACCGGCAGCAGCGGGACGTGGAAGCGAGGCTCGGCCAGGATGAGCATGTGCGCGCCGGTGTAGTAGATCAAGAGCAACGCGATAAGCGCCTTGCGCTGCCCCATCTGCCCACAGACCACCCCGTAGCTCGCAGCCGGGGCCAGCACGACCAGCGGCCCACATGCAAGCAGAAAGATCAGCACCACCAGCCAGGGAGACAACCGACCGAGGAAGTCGTTGCTGTAGAAGTACGTCAGCGCTCGTTTGTCCAGGCTCCACAGATGCCCCGCCTTGCGCACCATCAGGTAGGGCACCCGGCCTGGGTCGGCGCGCAGGAATGACCAGAACGCCTCTATCCCCCGCTCGTGCCGTTCCCCGTCGTCGAGAATGGGGAGCAGATCAAGCGAGATGCCGTACTGAAACGTGCCCGTGGACTCTGGATGGTAGCCGACGTACAGATCGTAGCCCAGGGCGCTTTCGACCCAGGTCGGCCTGCCGTGCAGGAGCGTGTTGCGTATCGCCCAGGGTGTGGTGACCAGCAGGAAGCACAGGATCAGGAGGGCGCCGTTGCGGACCCCGGTGCGCTTCTCCGGCGCAGTCCACCAGAGCCACAGCACCGCCAGCACCACAAAGCCGGCGACGATGGAACGAGTCAGTGCTGCCAGCCCCAGGACGAGTCCAGCCAGGGCGTGATCGCGCGCCCACCTCCGCTCGCCTGCCCGCAGCACTAATACCAGCCCAAGCGCTAACAGCGGGACAAAGATATTCTCGGTCGCCAACGCCAGCGGGTAGATGACCAGGAGCGGGAAGGCGGCGACTATGACGGCAGCCCAGCGCGCCGTCCGCTCCCCAAATCCTACCCGCCGCGCTAGCAGCATGCTCAGCGGGGCCAGCGTCGCGCCCAGCAGTGCCTGGGCCAGCCGGGCGGCGAAGAAGCGGTGCGCCCCCACACCGCATACAGCGTAGACCAGGGCCAGGAAGGCAGGATACCCAGGCGCTCTGAAGCTGGTCGGTATGCCGCGCGGGTCGTACTCCGCTGGCACTTCCATTGAGATGTATTGTTGAATCAGTTCCAGGTCACCTTCACCGTACCAGCGGAAGCCGTTTCCGGCGACGATGGAGCGGGCCAGCATGTCGTAGTGGAACATGTCGTCCAGCCCGATGGGCAGATCGTAGTACAGTAGAACAGGCACCAGCCGCAGTGCCAGTGCCAGTAAGAGGACCAGGACAATGAAGCGGCGTTGGGTCATACTTCGAATGGCTCTCTAGCGCTCCCCTCGCACTTCGGCCTCCAACTGCTTGAAGAAGTCCACCATGTAGGCGTGGCGTTCCTCCGCGATGGCCTGGCCGGTCGGTGTGAAGAGACGCTCCTTGAGGCGGGACAGTTTGACCACGAACTCGTGGATCGGAGTATGCACATTGGCGTTGTTTCCTTCTTCCATCCAGCGGGCCACGTCCACAGTCTCGATGGGTGCCCACAGCCGCTGCCCGTGCGCGCCGCCGTAGGCGAAGGCCCGCGCTACCCCCACCGCACCGATGGCGTCCAGTTTGTCGGCGTCGAAGAGCACTTGCGCCTCCAACGTGGCCGGCTCTGGGCCGGCACGGAAGCGATGGGCGACGATGGCGTGGGCCACGGCTTCCACCTTTGCGGGCGGCTGTTCGGCCAGAATCTCCCGCGCCTGGTCGGCAGCGATTGCAGCGTGGTCGAGCCCATCTGCCTCGGCCTGCCCTCGTCCTATGTCGTGCAGCAGCGCCGCTGCCCGCACGATCACAAGGCTCGCTCCCTCCGCCCGCCCGATGCGCTCCGCCAGCGCCAGCACCCGCAGCACGTGGTCAAAGTCGTGGACCGCATCGGCTCCCTCGTAGTAGCTGCGTGCTGCGGCAACGGTGATCACTCGCTCTGCCTTTGCTTCAGCAGTTCTGGATTGACCGAGAGCAGTCGGTAGACCTCGTTCACGTCGCGGCTGGTGAGCAAACCGAGGAAGTGCCCTTTTTCTACCACAGGCAATGCGTCCAGCCTTGCCTCTGCCATCTGCCGGTGAATCTCGAAAAGCTCGTCGTTCAGCCCGGCGACAGGGAACTCTGTCTGCATGACCTCGCGCACCGGTGTCTCCGGACGGCGCTGCTTGAGGGCTCGGATCACGTCAGTGTGCGTGAGCAAGCCCACGATTCGCCCCCCCGTCCCGGGGGCCCCATCGCAGACGGGGAAATCGGCCTGGAAACTCTCAAGCGTGAGATCGGCGGCCCGGCTGATCGGATCGTCAGGGGAAAGTGTTAAAGCGCGACGGGAGAAAACCTGGCGCACCCGCAGGCCCCGAAGCACGTTCCTGACCTGGACTATTCGCCCTTCCTGGGCAGCCCCGGAGTATACGAAAATCGCAACCAGAATCCACAAGAAGTTACTGGTCAGCAGCCCTGCTAGCCCGAGGAGCCAGGCCAGTCCCTGACCCACGCTGACGGCCAGGGCGGTGGCACGGGCGCGGGGCATCACCGTCGCCAGCAGCGCACGCAGCACTCGCCCGCCATCCATCGGAAAGGCGGGAACGAGGTTGAAGGCGGCCAGCGAGAGGTTGGTAGAGACGAGGTATGGAAGCATGTCCCTCCAACCGAGGTTTGCGGGGTCCGCCCACAGTTTCAGTAGACTGGCGATCCAATCTACGCGCAATGACCAGCCGATCACAACCAACACCCCAGCGATGATAACGTTGCTCAGCGGGCCAGCAACAGCCATGAGGAACTCCTGGGTGGGGCGCTCGGGCATACGCTCTATCTGTGCGACACCGCCCAGCGGCAGAAGGAGGATCTCACGCACCGGGAAGCCCATCCGGATCGCCGTCAAACTGTGCGACAGTTCGTGGATCACGACGCAGACGAACAAGGTCAGCGTGACGACGACGCCGAAGGCGGCCCCTGGGAGCGAGAAACTGCTCTCGCTCAGGAAACCGAACTGTACGGCGGCCCAGACCAGGATCAGGGGGAAAGTGATGTGCATCTTGATCTCGACGCCGCGCACGGTGAACAGTTTGATACCGGTCATTTGGGTCCTCCTGAAAAACACGTGAGACTAAGCTGCTGTCAGAATGATAGCATACTGTCGGGGAGTGTCAATTGCGCCGGATCGAGGCACCGCGAGATCGCTTCAGCCCCTCCTGTGTTTCCTTCACCACCTGATCTACCACGGCTCGGAAATCCCCCGTCTGGTGGTAAACGGCCAGTTGGCGGTCGGCGCTGGTACCCTGGCGCAGGATGTGGTGGACATATTCAATCTCTGCCCGGCTTCCCAGTTCGTCCACCTCGTCGTCCACCCACGCCAGCAGTTCCTCGACCAATATGGGGAATGGCACCTCTTTTGCCTTGCCGAAGTCAATCATCTCCTCCGCGATGCCGTAGCGCACCGCGCGCCACTTGTTCTCGTCGAGCAGGTTTTTGCGGTAGACGTGCCAGGTCTGATTGGCCCGCCGCAAGCGCACCAGTTTGGCCACGATGGCCTGTACCAATGCGGCCAGGCACAGCGTCTCGTCCACTCGCGTGCACATATCGGGGATGCGCACCTCCAGCGTGGGGAACTTTTCGCTGGGGCGCACGTCCCACCAGATGTGGGTGGGCTCGGCGATGCTGCCCGTCGCCAACAGCGTGTCCACGTAACTGCGGTAGTCACCGTAGGAGCCGAACTGCTGAGGGATGCCAGTGCGAGGCAGGCTCTCGAAGACGACGCTGCGGTAGGACTTTAATCCCGTATCACGACCGTGCCAGAAAGGGGAACTGGTCGAGAGGGCGAGCAGGTGGGGCAGAAAGTAGCGCATCTGGTTCATCACCTCGATGAGCAGTTCCCGATCCTCGATGCCGATGTGGACGTGCATACCGAAGACCAGCAGCCGCCGTCCCACGTCCTGCAGGAAACGGGCCAGTTCGGGGTAGCGACCAAAGGGGGAGACTTCCTGGCGTGCCCAGGAGGAGAAGGGGTGTGTGCCCGACGCCGCCACCCACAATCCCTCGTGCTCGGCCAGTTCCCAGATCGAGCGGCGCATGCGGATCAGTTCCCGGCGCGCTTCCTGGATGTCGTGGCAGATGCGCGTGCCCGCCTCCACCTGTGACTGCAAGAACTCGGGGCGAATCTGATCGGGCAGCACCGCCTGGCCCCGCTCAAGAAACTGCTGTACGTAGGAGCGCAGCTCCCGCGTGGCGGGGTCAATGATCTGGTATTCTTCTTCGATACCGATGGTCAGTGACGGGGTGATCATTTACCTGGCCCTGATTATATCACATCGGCGGGCTGCTCCAAAATTGGAGCACATTCGCTTGCCATTCTGCTGGGGCATAGTACAATCTTGATATGCCAATCGTCAGTCTTGTCCGTTGTTCTACCTACGATTTACCTGAGCTCGAGGCTGCTCTGCGCGGGTTGCTGGAGCCGCTGGGTGGCATCGGTGCGTTTGTTGAGCCGGGTCAGCGCGTGCTGCTCAAGCCTAACCTGGTGATACCGGCCCGGCCTGAGCGGGCGATCACCACTCACCCGGCCGTCGTCGAGGCGATGATAGGATTAGTGCGGGAGGCTGGAGGTGAGCCCTTCATCGCCGAGAGCCCCGGCGGCCCACTGCATAACCGGCCCGGTATGAGCCGCCTGTATCGGGATACTGGCCTGAAAGAGGTGGCCGAGCGAACTGGTGTTCCGTTACACTACGCAGCCACGGCCATCCAGGTGCCCACACCCAGCGGTGTGCTCCTCAAACGGCTCGATCTGCTGAAGGTGTGGCAGGAGGCCGATGTGATCATCGCGCTCCCCAAACTGAAGACGCACGGTCTCACCACCATCACCGGCGCGACCAAGATCCTTTTCGGGCTGGTGCCCGGCCTGACCAAGTCCGGCTACCACTCCAAGTTGGCCGACCTGGACCGTTTTTGTGACATGCTGCTCGACATCGTCGCCTGCGTCCAACCGGCGCTCTTCGTGATGGACGGCGTGTTGGGGATGGAGGGAGACGGGCCGAGTATGCATGGAACGCCCCGGCACATCGGGGTGCTGGTAGCCAGCCAGGACGCCGTGGCGATGGATGCGGTCGTCTGCCAGATCATTGGGTTGGATCCCGACCGACTGCCGCTGTTTCGCGCGGCAGAGCGGCACGGCTGGTGGCCGGCGGAGATCACGGTGGCAGGCACTCCGGTGGCCGAGGTCGCCGTGCCCGATTTCCGCCTACCCGCTTCCGCCCAGGCGGCCACGAGGCGCGACGGTCGCGGCTGGCTCTCGCAGTTGGCGACCCAGGCCCTCATCCCGCGCCCTGTCCCTCAGCGCGACCGCTGCACAGCCTGCCGGACCTGCGTGCGCGTCTGTCCTCGGCAGGCCATCACCATCAAGGATCGGCTGGCCGTGGTGGACGACGAGCGCTGCATCCGCTGCTACTGCTGCCACGAGATGTGTCCCGAGGCTGCGATTGACCTGGAGTTCTCACGGTTGGGGCGGCTGCTGCGCTGGACTGGCGTGCTGGGGCGCCCGGCCTGATTTGTCTTTGCTCCCTTGGGGTGATTTAAGAACTCAAAATAGGACACGGATTGTCACGTATGCACACAGATTTTTATAGTTCTTGGTCAAATCCGTGACAATCTGTGTGAATACGTGTCCCAATTCTTTGCCCGTGCCAGAAAATCAGTATTCGATGTCCAAGAATCCAATCTCTGCCGACGAAGTGTACAGTGCGGTACGCGAACATTACGCCACGGCCGCGCAACAGGCCACCGGTTGCTGCGGTCCGTCATCCTGCTGCGGTGGCGGTGAGCCAATCAGCAGCGCCTGTCTCTACGAAAGCCCCGACGTAGCCGAGTTGCCCCCGGAGGTCACCGGCCTTTCGATGGGCTGCGGCGACCCAATCGCCATTGCGTCTCTGGAACCCGGCCAGACTGTCCTCGACCTGGGCTCCGGCGGTGGGATTGACTGCTTTCTGGCGGCTAAGCGAGTCGGCCCGAGCGGTCACGTCATCGGCGTGGATATGACTCCCGAGATGCTGGAGCGGGCGCGGGCCAATGCCGTCAAGCTCGGCATGACCAACGTCGAGTTCCGGCTGGGTGAGATCGAGCATCTGCCCGTGGCCGACGAGGGCGTGGATGTGGTGATCTCGAACTGCGTCATCAATCTCTCGCCCGACAAGCCCCAGGTCTTTCGCGAGGTCTACCGCGTGCTGCGGCCTGGCGGCTGGCTGGCCGTTTCCGATATCGTGACCCGCGGCTCCCTGCCCGACGACGTGCAGCGCAGTCTGGAAGCCTGGGCAGGGTGTGTGGCGGGCGCGTTGCCTGTTGAGGAGTACGTCGCTGCTATTGAGGCGGCGGGGTTCGCCGAGGTTCAGGTTGCGCCCCAGACGTTTGACGAATCGGTGATCGAGGATGCCGCTGCTCAGATAGGGCTTGCAGGTCCCCTGTCCCCTCCTGACGAACTGCTTGTCTTCAATGCCCGTGTCACGGCGGTCAAACGGTAAGCGCTGCCGATTCCATCAGAATCAGGCCCGGAACACGTACTCCCGGTGGAAGCGTAACGCTGCGCCGGGGTACGTGTTTCTATTCACAGAATTGTGAGAAAGGAGGCCGCAATGGAACAAATCATACGGGTCGTGACCGATAGCAGTTGCGACCTTCCGCGACAACTGTTGGAGCGTTTCAAGATCGCCGTGGTGCCGCTCGTCGTGCACTTTGGAACGGGGGTCTACCAGGACGGAGAATTATCGGAGGAGGAGTTCTGGGAGAGAGCAGCCGGGCCACATCACCCCCAGACCTCTCAGCCTCCGGTTGGCATGTTCGAGGAACTCTTCGAACGGCTGGTCGCACATGGGAAGCAGGTGTTGTGCCTGACAATCACCAGCAAGCACAGCGGCACGTTCAACGCAGCGCGCCTGGCCGCCCAACGCTTCGGTGACGTGGTGAAGGTCTTCGATTCGCTTTCGCTTTCTCTGGGCCTGGGATTACAGGCTCTGGCAGCGGCTCAGGCTGCGCGGGCTGGCCGCTCGATGCAGGAGATTCTGGCGTTGCTGGAGGGTATGCGAGCACAGATGCGTCTGACGATCGTGCTAGACACGCTGGAGAACCTGCGGCGCGGCGGACGGGCGGATGGGTTCATCGCCGTCGTAGACCGGATGACGCGGGCGCTCAATATCAAGCCCGTCATCAACCTGGTGGATGGTCAACTGCGGCTGCTGGGCGCGGCCCGCTCGTTTCGGGGCGGGCTGAGACGTGCGCTGAATCTGGTCGAGCAGTTGGGGCCGTTGGAACACCTGGCGGTGGTGCACACGCGCGCACGGGAGACGGCGGAGGAGATGGCCGACCGGCTGGCGGAGCGCACCGGCTTTCCCAGAGAGCGCATCTGGGTGCGAGAGACAGGGGCAGTGCTGGCCTCCCACGCCGGTGCGGGAGTCATTGGCATCCTGGCGGTGCGCACCAGGTAGTACCCAACCTGGTCAGTCTACTCTTTCTTACGCAGCGTCACCCGTCGCTCTCGTCCCTCCAGCAGCCGTCTGATGTTGGGCCGCAGCGCCCACAGCGTCAGTGCCCCTGTGCCCAGCCCGTGGATCAGGTAGGCCCACGGCGCGTCCGCCAGCCAGGCCCGCAGCGCGAAGATGATCGGGAGCAACAGCGCGAGGGTGATGGAGCCTACCGAGGCATAGCGCATGGTTGCGATCACCACTATGCCCACACTTATCAGAATGGCACCGTTCCAGGGCCACAGACCGATGGCTCCGCCTATGGTGGTCATGCTCCCGGCACCGCCCTTGAAGCCGATAAAAATCGAGTAGTTGTGGCCAACCACGGCTAGCAGGCCGGCCAGGGCCTCGACCACGGGTGTCCCCACGAAAGCCCGCGCCAGCCACACGGCCAACAGTCCTTTGGCAGTATCGCCCAATACCGCCAGCAATGCTGCCCAGCGCCCGGCCGCCCGCAGGACGTTGGTGCCCCCGATGCGCCCGCTGCCGATCTTGCGCACATCCTTCCCCGTCGTCGCGCGCACGAGCAGCAACCCCACCGGGATCGAGCCTAGCAAGTAACTGCCCACGATTACACCCACGATTGGAATGGTCACCATGTTTATCTCCTCAACTAAGTCTGACACGAGTCATACCAAACGCACGTGAAAACTGAGAGAAGGCATCACTGCCACAACACAGACCCTGTCCATTTCACGTCACGGATTTCAAGTGCGTCTTATAAAACACGCCAACCTCTGCTTAGTTACGCGAGTCTTCCACGCTGCTTTCCTTGTCGGGGCTGTTCTTATATGAGGCGGCGAACGCCCCTCGGTTGGTTGACACCTGGCTCATTCTCGTGTATTATTAACGCGGAAGGCGGTGCTGGTTTCCCCGCACCGCCTCACACTGTGTCAGGAGGGAGTGCAATGTCTGCGATCATCGTGGTGGGTACTCAGTGGGGTGATGAGGGAAAGGGGCGCGTGGTGGACTGGTTGGCACGCGACGCCCAACTCGTCGCCCGTTCCAACGGCGGCGATAACGCCGGCCACACGGTAATGGCCCAGGGACATACGCTTAAGTTGCATCTGGTGCCCTCGGGTATTCTCTACCCAACTGCTACCTGTCTCATCGGCGCGGGGGTGGTGGTCAACCCGGAGCGGCTGGTAGCGGAGATGGACAAATTGGCGGCGCTTGGCGTGGATGTGGGACCATCGCATTTGAAGTTGAGCGCGGCTGCACACATTATCCTGCCCACTCACCGCGCTCTCGACGGGGCACGGGAGGAGGCCCGGGGCCAAGGCGCCCTCGGTACGACGAGGCGGGGCATCGGCCCTGCCTATGCCGACAAGGCGGCTCGCGTCAATCTGCGCGCTGGTGACATGGCCAAGCCAGAGCACTTTGCCGAACGCGTAACCGACGGTGTTCGGGCTCACAACCGTCGCCTGAAGGAGCGGTACGGCGCGTCACCGCTCTCGCCAGAGCAGGTCGCGGCCGAGTACTGTGCTTACGCCAGGCGGCTGGCACCCCACCTCACCGACGGGTCGACCATGGTGGGAGAGGCGCTGGCAGCCGGGAGGACGGTGCTCTGTGAGGGGGCCCAGGGATTGCTGCTGGACCTGGATCACGGTACTTATCCCTATGTCACCAGTTCCTCGACCGTGGCCGGGGGCGCGCTGACCGGGCTGGGTTTTGGACCCCGCTATGTCTCTCGTGTCGTCGGCGTGGCCAAAGCCTACACCACCCGTGTGGGCGCAGGCCCGTTCCCAACCGAACTACTGGGCGAGATCGGCGACCGGATACGCGGTACCGGTGCCAACCCGTGGGACGAGTACGGCACGACCACCGGCCGTCCCCGCCGCTGCGGCTGGCTCGACCTCGTTATCCTGCGCTACGCTATCCGGGTCAGTGGCCTGGATGAATTGGCGCTGACCAAAATGGACATACTGAGTGGGTTGGAGCGGCTCAAGGTGGCGGTGGCCTACGAGCAGGACGGGGAGCGCATCGAGCATTTCCCGGCCGAGTTCGGCGTGGAATCGCTGGCTCAGTGGAAACCGGTCTACGAGGAACTGCCCGGCTGGACGGAAGACATCACGGGAGCGCGCAGCCGTGAGGACCTGCCCCCCGCCGCACAGGAGTACGTGGCGCGGATCGAGGAATGGGTAGGTGTGCCGGTGACGTTCATCAGCGTGGGGCCTGAACGGGAGCAGGTAGTGACATAGTCCCCCTGAGATACCAGGTGAGCATCCACAGCCCCAGCCTCCTGGCTGGGGCTGTGCTCTTTGGACTCAGGCTGACTCTCCGCAGGCAACGGCCCACACAATCTCGGCCACACGATGGGCAGCGTCGGGTTGCGCCAGTGCACGGGCGCGGGCGGTCATCTGTGCCAGCCGTGGGTTGCCGGGGGCCAACAGTTCTCGCACCGCCGCTGCTACCCGTCTGGGTGTCGGTGCCCAGACTCCCGCGCCGGCCTGCACGACGTAATCCACATTGGGCCGCTCCTGGCCCGGCAACGCACCGCTCAGCATGACCGGCAACCCCATTACCAACGCCTCGCTGACTGTGCTGGGGCCGGCCTTGGTTACAAGCAAGTCCGCTGCCCGCATCCACTCGTGCATGTTGTACACGAAGCCCTCGACTCGCACTGGCAGCGGCCATGTCTTGGAGACCAGCCTAGCCTGCAGCCGCTCGTTGCGCCCTGCGATTGCCACCAACTGAGCCTGCACGCCGCTATCTGCTACCGCCTCGCTTATGCGACGCAACGGCCCCATGCCCTCGGCTCCGTTCACCAGGAGCACCACCGACAAGTCAGGCTCCAGCCCCAGTCGCCGTCGCACAACAAAGGGGTCTTCTTGTGCAGCCACGACGAAGCGCGCGCTCACCGGCAGCCCGGTTACCGTGATACGCTCTTCAGGCAGCCCATAGGCCAGGGCTCGCTGGCGCGTACCTTCAGTTGGCACCAGACAGCGGGTTATCCCCGGTACGCACCAGAAAGCGTGGGCAATGGTCAGGTCGGTCACCAGCGTGATCAGAGGAGTCTTGGTCTCGGTCTTGATCAGGGTTCGTAGAAGCAGGTGGTTGAGGACGGGGTGGCAGCAGACGATGACGTCGGACGGGTGGCCGTGGAGGAGTCGAAGCACGGCTGCGCGCACCAACGGCCAGCAGCCGCTTGCGAGCAACGCGATCCGGCGTGGCCCATCAGACAGGTGATAGCCAGCAGCCCAGGGCCATCCTCTCAGCCGAACCAGGTAGGGGTAGATATTGACCAGGCGGTTGAAGGGCCAGGGCGCGTAATCGGCCAAGGCATCCACCAGTTCGATCTGGGCCTGCTCGCCGTGGAGGTTCTGGAGTGTCTCGGCCACCGCGTACGCTGCGCTGCGATGTCCACCGCCTGTATCGGAGAATAGAAAGAGCAGCCGTCTAGTGTACCGGCTCACTGTCTCCTGCACTCAGTATCGCTTTCACCTGCTTCTCAAATCTGCTGCGCGGGAGCATCACGCGCCGGCCACAGGTCAGGCAGCACATGCCGATGTCGGCACCCGTCCGGGTCACCTCCCATTCGTACCCCCCGCAGGGGTGAGGCTTGCGCATGCGCACTTTATCGCCGACGTGTATTTCAAGTGGCACTTTACGCAATGGACAAACTCCCTCATCTTGACTGCTTACCTGGTGCTGGATTCTACCCCATCCCGCCCGCCCGCGCAAGTCGGCGCGCGGGCGACGATGAAGCGAGACTGTTCCGATTTGTAAATGTCGCATTCGTCGAGGCTCAGGGCTGGGACCTGGTAGCCACCTTCGAGGAGCCCGGCAAGAGTGGTGAGAACTTGGCGGCGGGAGCTTTGAGCAGCGGGGGTGAAAACGTGGGCTGTCCACGATGGCCTGGACGTGACGACTGCTGACATGGATGACCTGCTGGAGCGGTTGACACATCTCCATCAGAAGAGTACAATCAAGCCTAGCGAGAACGGGAGCGGAAAGGGGGTAAGTGATGAGAGCAGCAAGGCTTAATCAGGGCGGGCACGTGAAGGCGGCGCGTTACGTCCAAGTTTCAACTGAGCAACAACTATCCAAGTCGTGATGCGCGGTACATTCAGTCAAGTCGAGAGAGATAAAATCACACCGCGGAGCAGAACTGGAAAGCGCAGTGTGGGACGATAGTGTGAGATTTGGGAGGCAACTTTATCTTGTGGCAGCCGAATTGAGCAAAAGGCGAGAACCCGTTGGCGCAATCCTCGCTGCGAGGTTGGCAGAGATTGACCAGGCAATCGCTAAACGGAAAATCGTGATCGAGATGCACACCGACGAGGCCGGGGAACGCTATCCTGTGGCCCACGCGACGTATCGGTTTGAGCGCCCTGACGTGACAGAGGCCCCGATTCCCATGAATTGGAACCCTTGTTCACTGGCGTGTGTGGCGGAGAACTGTCTAATCCGCTGACTTGGGCTATAATACCGTTCACCTGAGTTAGGAGGCTTATCCTATGCCCCGTTATCAGCGACCAACCGGAACCTTAGACATCCTGCCGGAGGATCAACACTACTGGGATCACGCGCGCGCCCGGGCGCGACACCTGGCGGAATTGGCCAGTTTTGAGCGCATTGACGTGCCCATCTTCGAGACCACCGAGGTGTTCGCTCGGGGCGTCGGGGAGGGGACCGACATCGTGGACAAAGAGATGTACTCCTTCGCTGACAAGGGAGGTCACGAACTCACGCTGCGGCCAGAGTTCACCGCTGGCTTGGTGCGCGCCTACATCGAAAATGGGATGTATGTGCTGCACCAGCCGGTCAAACTCTACACGTTCGGCCCCATCTTCCGCTATGAGCGACCGCAGGCGGGCAGATACCGCCAGCATACTCAGTTCAACGTCGAGATCCTGGGCGAACAGGATCCGGCCGCCGATCTCGAGGTCATGCTGCTGGCCTGGGATTTGTACGCTGACCTGGGCTTCCGCGACCTGGAGTTTCAACTGAACTCAACCGGCTGCCCGCGGTGCAAACCGGGGTACGTGACCGCGCTGAAAGACTACTACGCCGACCACCACGACGAAGTTTGCCAGGACTGCCGCCGACGGCTGGAGCGCAGCCCACTGCGCGTGCTCGACTGCAAGGCCAATCAATGCCAGCCGGTCATCGCGGATGCACCTCACATCCTCGACTACCTGTGCGCGGAGTGCGCTGAACACTTTGCCGATCTGCGGGAGTATCTCGATCTGCTGGACCGGCGGTACGCCATCAACCACCGGCTGGTGCGCGGGCTGGATTATTATACCAAGACGGTCTTTGAGGTTTGGGCGGCCGGAATCGGCGCACAAAGCGCGGTCTGTGGTGGTGGCCGCTACGACGGACTGGCCGAACTCCTGGGCGGCCCGCCAACGCCAGGCGTGGGCTTCGGCTCTGGCCTGGAGCGCATTATCCTGGTGATGCAGAGCCTGGAGGTTGATGTCCCCCCCTTGCCGACACCACAGGTGTTGCTGGCTCACCTGGGATCGCAGGCCAAGCGGGAGGCATTGCGGCTGGTATATGCGCTGCGCCAGGCAGACGTGAGGGCATGGCTACCGTTTGGAGAACGGGGATTGAAGAGCCAACTCCGCGAGGCTGGCAAACGAGGCGTTCGCTACACCGTCATCCTGGGAGAGGACGAACTGGCAGCCGGGACAGCGACGGTACGCGATATGCAAGCGGGGGAGCAAACGAGCGTGGAACTGGCAGGGTTAGTGGAGTGGCTGAAAGCGCGAGTGTGACACAGTCTTCAAACCTTCGCAAGGTTACCCCGATCTGAGTTGACATGAAGACCATCGGCATTCTCTACAACCCTCGTATTGCTCAGGCATACCCCCTGGCAGAGGAAGTAGCCGCGTGGATAGAGCAGCGGGGATGGCGAGCACAGGTCTGCGCGACAGACGACGCTCCCGATACACTCTGCTGGCAAGAAGCCGATCTGCTGATGACGCTGGGCGGCGACGGCTCGATCTTGCGGGCGGCACGGGCCGTGGCTCCTTACAGCGCGCCGATCCTGGGGATCAATCTAGGGCGAGTGGGATTCCTCACCGAGGCTGATCCAGAGACGTGGCAAGACGTTCTATCGCGGGCACTGGCCGGCGACTACTGGGTCGAGGAGCGGATGATGCTTCGAGCAACTGCCCGCCGCAACAGCGAGATACTGGGGCAGTCCGAGGCGCTGAACGATGTGGTGGTGGGGCGAGGTGCGCGGGCCCGCGTGGTGCACCTGCGCGTCGAGGTTGACGGAGGATACCTGGCCACTTACATCGCCGACGGTCTTATCGTCGCCACACCGACGGGGAGCACTGCCTACGCGCTGGCGGCCGGGGGGCCAATCCTGCCGCCGCAACTGCGTAACATTCTCCTGGTGCCAATCGCGCCCCACCTGAGCATGGCGCGTCCCATCGTCCTGTCTGAAGGGGTCACAGTGCGCATCACCGTGACAGGTGGTCGGCCTGCGGTATTGACGGTGGATGGGGAGATACAGGCGGAACTGGAAAGCGGAGACGAAGTGGTGGTGGAGGCCAGCCCACACGTGACCCGCTTTGCGCGGGTGCAGGAGCGTACGTATTTCTATAAGACACTGGTGGCGCGGCTAGTGCCGCAGAACGAGGGGTAAACACGATCGGATGTGGTTTATCCGCACCATTTCACCATTGATGAAAGGATGATGAACAATGAGCGGACCACTGTACTGCGTCAACCATCCCAACGTCGAGACCTACCTGCGTTGCAACAAATGCGGACAGCCGATATGTCCCAGGTGCGCGGTACAGACGCCGGTCGGCTATCGCTGCAGAGACTGCGTCAATACCCAGCAGCGGGTGTTCTACGCCGACTTCCGCCCCATCCACTACCTGGTCGCCGCGGCGGTCGCACTGCCCCTGGGGCTGGTGGTGGGCTGGCTTATCCCCAGCTTGGGCTGGTACGTCATCATCCTGGGTCCGCTGGTCGGCGGGGGTATCGCCAACGTGACACATTGGGCGATCGGGCGGCGGCGCGGGCAGTACACCTGGTTGGTCGTGTGTGGGTGTATCGTCGTGGGGACGCTGCCCAAATTGCTCCTGTCGCTTCTACTCCTTGCCGGGCTGGCGGAGGATCCAACAGGAGCGATAGTTCTCCTTTCGGGTGGGGTGATGAGGCTGGTGTGGGATACAGTCTATTTGGTCACGGCAGTAGGCGCTGCCTATGCCTGGTTGCGCCCGGGGCGGCGCAGATAGGAGGGTCACGTGCTGGCTGAACTACGCATCCGCGATTTTGCCATCATTGATGAGCTACAGTTGACTTTCGCGCCAGGCTTCTCGGTGCTGACCGGCGAGACCGGTGCGGGCAAGTCCATCATCATTGACACGGTGGAACTGGTGCTGGGAGGGCGAGCCGACAGCACCGTCGTGCGTGCCGGGGCCGATCGCGCTATCATTGAGGCCACTTTCCGGCTGGAGCCAGAACGGCAGGCCGCGATTGGGCCCGTGCTGGAACGGGAGGGCCTGGAGGGAGACGATCCTGACCTGCTGCTCCTGGGGCGCGAGGTGCGGTTTAGCGGGCGCAACGTCTGTCGCGTCAATGGCCGGGCCGTCACGCTGGCGCTCCTGCGCGAGGTGGCCCAAGGGCTGGTGGACATTCATGGTCAGAGCGAGCACCTCTCGCTGCTGCGGGTGCGCGAGCACGTGAACCTGCTGGATCGGTACGGGGAACTGAAGCCACTGCGAGCGCAGGTCGCGGAGTTGGTGGAGCAAGTGCGGGCCGTGCGGCAGGAACTGGCAGACCTTCTGCGCAGTGAGCAGGAATTGGCACACCGGGCCGACTTATTACAGTTCCAGATCAGCGAGATACAGGCAGCAACCCTCCAGCCCGACGAGGAAGAGAAGTTGGTCGAGGAACGGCTGCGACTGACTAACGCCGAGCAACTGGCGGAGCTAGCCGGTGACGCGCTCCATGCACTTGAGGGAGAAGATGAGGAGGCCACGGCGGCGCTGGACTTCCTGGCCACAGCGCTGCGCGCGCTGGAGGGATTAGCGCGCGTTGACCCAGCGCTGGAGCCCCAGTTGCGCGCTGCCGAGAGCGTCAACTACCAGATGGATGAACTGGTCAAAAACCTGCGCGACTATCAGGAGCAGATTGAGCACAACCCACAGCGATTGCAGGAGGTGGAAGAACGGCTGGCGTTGATCCGACGCTTGGAGCGCAAGTACGGCCAGACGATTCCCGATGTGCTGGCCTACGCCGAGAAAGCAGCGCGGGAACTGGACACGATCACCCACAGCGAGGAGCGCATCGCCGAACTGGAGGCGGCGGATGAACGGCTGCTGGCAAAGTTGGGCACCCTGGCAGTGGAACTCTCCGGGCGGCGGCGCGAGGCGGCTCAGCGTTTAGCGGTGGGGATCGAGGAAGAGCTGCGCAACTTGCGTATGGAGGGTGCGCTTTTTGGGGTGGATTTCCAGTGGAAGGATGACCCCGACGGTGTGCCATTGGACGAACTGCAAATTGCAGATAGCAATCTGCAATCTGCAATCGCCGACCGCTGCGGTCGGCCGAATCTGCAATCCCCACAGGTGGCCTTTGACTCCTCCGGCATAGACCGTGTCGAGTTCCTCGTCTCTCCCAATCCAGGCGAGCCTCTGAAGCCGATGGCGAAGATTGCTTCCGGCGGTGAAACCTCCCGCCTCATGCTGTCGCTCAAGACGGTGCTCTCCCGCGCCGACGAGACGCCGACGCTGATCTTTGACGAGATTGACCAGGGTATCGGCGGGCGCGTGGGTGCGACGGTCGGAGAGAAACTGTGGGGGCTGGCGACGGGAACGGGGCCGGGCGGCCTGCGTCACCAGGTTCTCTGCGTGACTCACCTGCCGCAGTTGGCCAGCTTTGGGGACGTGCACCTCCACGTGGAGAAGGTCGTGGAGGGCGAGCGCACGGTGACGCGGATCAGGCAGTTGCAGGGTCAGGCACAAGTGGAGGAATTGGCCCAGATGCTCGGTGCCAGCGGCGAGGCGGTCTACCGCAGCGCGGAGGAGATTCTGGAGCAAGTTGCAAGTCGCAGGAAGCAGGATGCAGGATGAGTGAGATTCGAGGCACACCGAAATCCCACACGCTGAAGACGCTCTGGCGGAGCAGACGACATCCTTATGCCTCAATACCACCGTCCCACTCGTGGGCGCGTTGCTGATGGCGAC
>CAZMOT010000029.1:15961-30241 GCA_964568065.1 uncultured Anaerolineales bacterium | reverse complement strand
TGTTCAAATTCGAGCCTTCATGAAACATGTGCCTTCTGATTGCGCAACCGTTACGTTAGTGGTGGCAGGCGCACCTCCCTTGAGCCAGACGTCCTTCCTGGCGGTGGCCATCCTCGTCGGCGGGCTCCCGGTCGCGCATTACGCCTGGCAAGGAGTGTGGGTATCGCGGAGCCTGGGGATTAACACGCTGATGGTGATCGCCGTCGTCAGCGCGGTATTCATCGGGGAGTGGGCTGAAGCGGCCATCGTGGTGGTGCTCTTCTCATTGGGTGAGGCGTTGGAGGGGTTTGCCACGGAGCAGGCGCCGGCGCGCTGAAGAAGTTGCTCGAACTGGCGCCGCCGGTGGCGCTGAGCCTCCTGCCCGGCGGCGAGGTGCAAGAGGTGGCGGTGGAGCAACTGGCCGTCGGCGAGCGGGTGCTGGTGCGCCCCGGAGACCGGGTCAGCGTGGACGGCGTGGTGCGGGTGGGGGAGAGCGATGTGGATCAGGCCCCCATCACCGGGGAGAGCGTGCCAGTAGAGAAGAAGCCGGGCGACGAGGTCTTTGCCGGCACCGTCAACACCACCGGCGCGTGGAGGTGGAGGTGACCCGCCTGGCGACCGACAATACCCTGAGCCGTATGGTGGCGCTGGTGCGGGAAGCGCAATCGCGCCAAGCGCCGGTGCAGCGATTCATTGACCGCTTCGCCCGGATCTATACGCCGACGGTGACCGTGTTGGCCACGCTGGTGGCTGCCGTTCCTCCGCTGCTCTTGGGCCAATCATTCTGGGGGGATCGGGGCTGGCTGATGCGGGCGCTGCAGATGCTGGTGATTGCCTGCCCCTGCGCTCTGGTGATCAGCACGCCGGTCAGCCTGGTGAGCGCGATGACCAACGCCGCCTCGCGCGGGGCCCTGATCAAGGGCGGATGCTACCTGGAGGCGTTGGGCCGAGTCAGAGCATTCGCCTTCGACAAGGCCGGCACCCTGACCGAGGGACGTCCTGCGACGACGGACGTCATAGACGTCTGCATCTGCGGGAAGTGCCTTAAAGACTGCGGCCTGCGACACGCCGCTGCGCTCGAGGTGCAATCATCTCACCCGCTGGCCCAGGCGCTTCTGGCCGAGGCGCAGGCCCGGCAGGTGGAAGTGTCCCCTGCACAGGACGTCATCGTATTGAGCGGATGGGGAGTCGAGGGCAGCGTGAACGGCGCGCAGGTCACGGTAGCCAGCCACGCCCACTTTGACGAGCATTTTCTGCACCAGGAGGACGTTTGCCGCATGGCCGATGAACTGGCCGCCCAGGGCAAGACGGTGATCCTGGTCCGGCACGACGACGAGGTGTGCGCGATGTTCGGCGTGGCCGACGTGCCACGGCTCACCAGTCGCCAGGCGATTGCTGATTTGAAGGCCGAGGGGTTTCATACGATTATGCTGACCGGAGGCAGTCTGGCCGTGGCGGAGGAGATTGGCCGCCAGGTTGGAGTAGATGGGGTGCGCGCCGAGCTGCTCCCAGAAGAGAAAGTGGCCACTATCGCGGAGTTAGCGGAGAAATACCAGAGCGTGGCGATGGTCGGCGACGGTGTGAACGACGCCCCGGCGTTGGTGCAGGCGGACGTTGGGATCGCGATGGGGGGCGCGGGCTCGGCCCAGGCGATGGAGACGGCCGACGTGGTCCTGATGGGGGACGACCTGGCTCAACTGCCGTTCATCGTGACGCTCAGCCGCAAGACCAGGGAGATTGTCACGGTCAACATTGTCTTTGCCCTGACGGTGAAGGCGGTTATCTTCGCCCTGGCGGCGATGGGCTGGGCCACACTGTGGATGGCAATCGTGGCCGACGTCGGCGCGTCGCTGGCGGTGATTCTGAACGGTATGCGGCTGCGCCGGATGTAACCTGCGAGCTTGTTCCCTATTCAACTGAACAGCCGCTGGACAGCGTAAAGCGCAATATCCACAAACGGCTCCCAGCCGTTGACCGCGATGACTACTCCTCCCGTTACCAGCGCGATCCACACCGGCGGCAGAAAGAACACCAGACGAATTGCTGAGCCTATGCGATTCATCTTGCACCTCCTGTGCGAGTTGAGGACGATGTCCCCCTGTTTCTATTTGTTACATGCACCTGATGGCAGTTTTGTTCACTGCGCCGCCAGACCGCTATTCTTATGGGGGAGCGTCACATCGGGCTGGAATTGACTGACGGGGCCCGGCAGCACCTGGCCGACGCCGGTTACGACCTGGTCTATGGCGCGCGGCCGCTCAAGCGGGTGATCCAGCGGGAGGTGCAGGCCCCTTGGCGCTGGCCCTCCTGCGGGGCGAGTTTGGCGAGGGGGACACGGTGCAAGTGGAAGCACGCGATGGGGAGATTGTGTTCGAAAAGGTGTAACGAGCGAAACTCAGAGACACGTATACACATCAAACAGGGTTGCGCGTCGCCAATCTTGGTCGAGGGTAGCAACAGCTAGCACTCCAAGCCGTTCAGCATGGGCCAGGATCAGAGCATCCTGGGGCAACAGGTGGTAGGTGATGATAAAATGGCGCATACGCTCATCCAGCGGTTTGACAACAGCGGATGTCACCAGGTCCTCCGGGCGCACCGGTGTCAGGGGGATAGCGGCCAGGAGTTCACGGAAGCGAGTCAACTCGGGGGTGCAGGCCCGAAGCAAGTCAAGTTGGTCTTTGTAGGCTTTCAACCAGTTGGGGGGACGGGTGGTGGAGTCCATCGTTTCCCAGACACGCCGTAGGCCGTTGGCCAGGATGATGTGGTAACATTCCTGCAAAACCGGCAGGGGGAGCCAGGCTACCATCTCGTAGGCAGCGATTTGCTCTTCTATGCGCCGAATGAAGGTCTGCGTGGCCGCCGCGTGGAGATTGTCGTCTGCAGGCCGGAGCGCCAGCAGCAGCGAGCTGTCCACCACCAGTTGCTGGGGTAGAGGTACCGCCGGGTTACCGAGGTCGTACAGAGCCATCAGGCCATCTTCCCAGCAAGTTCGAGCCAGAACGCATCCTCCTCCGGTGGCAGGGTGCTCATCAGTTTAGCCAGTCCATCCACTGGGTCACCTAGCTGCTTCCGCAGGCGGTGGGCCTGGCCAACCAACTGCTCCTGCCGCTGGCGGAGTTCGGGAGGCAACGGCCACCCGCGGGCCTCACATTCCAGGTCCCGCAGGCGTTGGTACTCGTCCACACTGATCAGGACGGCCATAGGCTGGCCCCGTCGCTCGAGGATGAAACGCTCTCCCCCATACGCTACCCGTCCAACTAGTTCGGCAAGTTTGCTCTTGGCCTGAGCCATGCCGATGGATCTGTCCATTGCTTACCTCCAACAGGTCAAGATGACCCAATTATACCACGAGTTGGCCAATCTGAGTACACAGCGCTGGCGCTCCTGCGCGGCGAGTTCGCCGAGGGGTATACAGTGCGATAATCGTCCCGCTGCCAGTATCAGCGACCAAACTTACGGGGCTGGTGCCTGTTCTTTCTCCACGGTCCGGTAGACGTTCATGAGC
This sequence comes from uncultured Anaerolineales bacterium, assembly GCA_964568065.1. GTDB lineage: Bacteria > Chloroflexota > Anaerolineae > B4-G1 > B4-G1 > CAZMOT01. The sequence continues at coordinate 26,757 of CAZMOT010000029.1, read as the reverse complement.
TTCCCATCGCGCAATTCATAGACCCAATCGGCGGCCTCTGCTGCGCTGGGATCATGGCTGGCGATGAGAACAGTGATTCCCGTCTCCGCACCGATGTTCTGCATCAGCGTGGTGATGAAAGCGCCATATGGGAACCTTCGGCGGGAAAGCCCCATATACTTACACGCAGTTTGACCTCCCAGGCGAGAGGTAGTATAATCACCAATCAGGAGGCCAAACCAATGGAACAAGCTATAGAACGATTTGAACGATACATCAAGTCGCGTTATCCTAATACCACAACCGCCAAGCACTACGTGAATGACCTGCAGCAGTTCAGCCGGTTGATCCACAAGCCACCACGCGCCGTCACGCGGAAAGACGTGGACAGATTTGTGGGAGAGCAATTGGAGCGCGGACTGGCAGCGGCGACGATCAACCGACGATTGTCGGCTTTGCACGAGTTCTTCGAATACCTGGCCGATGAGGCCCAGGATCCGGAGTGGCCCAATCCGATGAATTGGAAGCGGCATAAGGTCAAGCCGGGCAAGCTCCTGCCTCGCGACATTAGCGACCCTGATGTAGCGCGGTTGTTTGCCCAGATCACGCACCCCCGGGACAAGGCTATGCTTCGCTTGATGCTGGACGTCGGGCTGCGCGTGGGCGAAGTAGCCGCCCTGCGAGTGGATGACCTGATGGTGGCCGAAGATGAGTCGTTGGCGAGACTGCGAGTGCGGGGCCAGGGAAACAAGGAACGTTTCGTCTGGTTGATGCCAGAGACCCTGCAGATCGTGCGAGCCTGGTTGGAACAGCGGCCAGCAGTAGTCGACGATGCGCTGTTTATCACCCAGCGCAAAGCGGGCTTCAGCGAACGAGGCATCCAGGATCGGCTGACTCACTACAGTCGGCTGGCCGGGGTCGATGTGAGTCCACACAAGTTGCGCCACACCTTTGGGCGACACATGGCCGAGGCCGAGATGCCGGTGACCAGTCTCGCCGCCCTGATGGGACACGCCCAAGTCACCACCACACAGGTCTACATAGCCGGGGCTGGGGTGAAATTGCAGGCCGACTATCAGACAGCCATCGAGCGCCTGAGAGCCGAATGCCCAGCAGACGGCCCTTCCCCGGATAATGACGCAGGGAGTGTGAGCGAGAGCGCCGACGTCTGGACACTGGCCGGAGTGGAGCCGACCCTGCGCCAGGTTCAGGACACCGCTTCCTCTGTATCGTCTCAGCCAACGATCACGGCGGAGATGGACTTGGGCCGCTACTGGGACGGGCTGCCCGACTGGCTGACGAAGTTGTTGGAGGAATACATCCTGCACTGCCAACGGCGTTGGAAACCCAGCCGGGTACATCACCACACCGGTGTGCGGCTCGGCACCCTGCGCAGGATATGGCGCTGGTTCTTGGACGAGGAGGGGGTTGGCAGCATCTCCGATCTGCAGCGCGGACACGTGAAGGACTTGGTCGAAATCCGCTTGGCCTCTGGGATGAGCAGTGGAACAGTAAATCGTGACTTGAGTGACCTGTGGGCTTTCCTGGGGTATCTCGAAGAGCAAGGCCAGCAGGTCAATCCTTCTGTCTTTCGCGTCAAACGCCCCAAGCAAGGAGACCCGGTGCCCCAATTTCTCAGTGAGACCGACTTCCTGCGCCTGGAGCGCACAGTGTTGGAAGCGACGTCGTCTGGACAGCGGGACGACCTGTTGGACCGTGTCTGGTTCTATCTGCTGAGCGACAGCGGTTTGCGTCGCGGTGAAGTCTGCGATTTGCGACTGGGGGACATCGACCTCGCTGGGCGGCGGTTGATCGTCCGGCTGGGCAAGGGCAAACGGGATCGCATTGTGCCGCTCTCGCCCTACCTGATCGGGGCCTTGAAAGCCTATTTGCCGGTATGTGGTGCAGCTGACACTGATCATCTCCTGATCTACCAACAAGAAGCCGTCGAAGCCGCCCTGATCTGGAACCGTCTCCACCGATACGGACAACAGGCCCAGGTCGAGGTCTCGCCGCAGCGGTTGCGCCACACGATGGCTACCCGCCTGCTGAACGCGAGCATGCCCATCACCTCGCTCCAGCAGTTGCTGGGCCACAAGCAGTTGCAAACGACCTTGGTCTATGCACGTGTACATAACGAGACTGTCTGGCGTGACTATGAACGCGCACAGGCGCGCCTGACGCCAGCGCTGTCGCTGGCGGATGAATTCTTCGACACTCCGACCGAGATGGCGAAGCTCCAACCTGTCACCGACGAGGCCAACTGCGTGTCAATGGGGGGTACTTTAGGTGAGCGATGGGCCAGATGAAGACTGTAGTCCCACGAATATCTCGCATCACATCACAGCGTAGGGAACCATCCCACAATGTGTGAATTGCCCATTCATGACGTAAGACGCCTATTCTTGACACCAGGGCCTGATTGGCTGGGGGTTGACATTCGCGGCCTGCAGTTGAGCGAGGTTGAGTCTCTATGGATATGGGCCTACAAGCCTGTTCTTATTGGAGAAAGTTTGGGCAGTGAATACGGCCCACTACCACCAAAGCCACCGCGAGGTGGCGAATGCCACAGCGAGAACTCCAGACGCATAAGAGAAGCCGGACGTTTTCTCTTGCAGCATGAACTGAATGGTCAGTCCGAATCTAACCGCATCTGGATACGTATAGATATCTCAGGTATAAGGCTGGAAGGGATTGATTTCCTGCTCCTCGCTACAGATCAGTTGGATTTGCTGGGTTGGAGAAGATAAGGAGACTAAGGTAGGCTAGGCAGGGATATGCTTGGGTGTCAGGGGAACACCGTCCGCTACAATCGCGCGGTACAAGGGAAGGTGAATTCGCTGCACCTCGGCCCAGCGAGCCTGACCAAACACCCGTGGTGAGAGCACCACATTGTAATCCAACGAAACGTCGGACGCGATGCGCCACAGTTCGGAGCGGAATTCACTGTTCTCAGCGTCCACCGGCACCAACAGGTCAATGTCCGATTCGACATCGGCGTCTCCGCGGGCCTTGGAGCCAAAGAGGGTCACAGCAAGAACGCGGTCGGGGAAATGGCTGCAGATGCGGGCAACGTACTCCTCAATCGCCGCCCGCTCGTTGGGCGTGAGGTGAGACAAAGCACGTGCTTTCACAGGTAACCTTTCGTGGACAAATAGGTTTCGCAGCGTTCGACGAAACGGTTGACATGTTCGACAACGGTGCTGGCCTGGGCCTCATCCGCCTTTCCCAACCTCTCATATACTGACAACGGGCATAAAGGAACATTTTCATTGAAGCCGAGTTTGCGTTGAAAGTGGTGTTTTGTGGGTCACCTGTACCATTTGATGCCAAAAACAGGACGAAAATGGGCGCACACCTAGCAAAACGGACATTTTTCGGGGTATTTGCCCCACCACACCACTGAACTCAGGTACAGCCAAAATGTTCCTTTATGACCGTGCTGAGTATAATTCGTTCACGTGTCCTCCTTATCGTCGCTGGCAGTCTTCTCTATCGGATGTCTTAGTATCGTCCTCAATCTCTCCGGCTTGGCTCGACGTGGATCCCCTAAATAGATCTCGTGGTGCTTTCCCCGAAGGGCATAGTCGTTCTCTTTAGCAAAAGCCATCATCCTATCAATGGTGCGTGGTTCTTCAGCATAGGGTCCAATGTGCATTATCTGCATACAAAGTCCCTCACGGAATCTCTCAAGACGAAGTCTGGATAGGGCCGGGTTATCCCTCTTCTCTCTTACCTGCTTGAGGGCTTCGTGGTACATCTCCTCAGTGATGTGATCAGGCTGCATCATCATCATTGTCCATTTCCACTCTTCCTTCATAAATGATTTTTCAGCTTCGTAGTGCGTCATTTGAATTGCGCAGAAGACGACGGAGCATCTAGATGGTAGGTAAACAGCAGTCGCCACGGTTCACCGTCATCCATAGGGACGCAGATGTCCCAGTCTCCGCGATCTTCGGTGTGACGAGCAGATTGAGATTAGCCTGTTCGGTCAGACACCCACAATCATGATTTTTTCGCCTTAGGAGGTGCATCAAGTATGATTGTCGGACGAGCATTGAAGACGCACCAGAGATTCTGGAGCTTGGACAGATAGGCTACAGCGAACGTCTCGGCCAGATGAATAGCATGTGGGAACGCTTTCGGCAGCATTTGCCTTCGCCTTCAGTTTTCAGATTGGGTTGTTTGAGACGGATGAGATGCACGCCGTTCTGGTTGAGGCAGAGCTTGAAACAACTTACGATGCTGAGGGATTGATAGGCAGGGGGTTATTCGTCGGGCGAAGACCGTAATAGGCAATACGAGCTGTCAGTCCATTGCCACCGAACGCTTCCGGTGGTAGAATGGATCGCGAAGCAACTCGCAAGTCGGGTTATCTTCAATAGAGACTCTGAGTGAGTAGAAATACAACGACTCTAGACTTCAAATATGTGCCACCTCTGCATCCACGGTCATTTCTACCAACCCCCTCGGGAAGACCCCTTCACCGGGCGCATCCCGCGGGAGCCGGACGCCGCGCCCTACGCCAATTGGAATGAGCGCATCACCGCCGAGTGTTACGCGCCCAACGCCGAGGCGGGCAACTTCAGGCGCATAAGCTTCAACCTGGGCGGCACACTCGCCCGCTGGCTTGACGAGCACGCCCACGCCACCTACGAACACATCGTCGCCGCCGAGCGGAGGTATCGAGAAGCACACGGTGTTGGCAACGGGCTGGCCCAGCCGGTCCACCACACCATCCTGCCGCTGGCCCGTCGCCGCGATAAAATCTGCCAGGTTCGTTGGGGCATCGCCAGTTTCGCCCACCGCTTCGGCCACGAACCTCCAGGAATGTGGCTCCCGGAGATGGCGGTGGACTATGAGACGCTGGAGATCATGGCGGCAGAGGGCATTCGCTTCACCATCCTCTCCTATGAGCAGGTGCACGGCGACCTGGAGGCAGGAGCGGGGCCATACCGGGTGCGGCTGCCCGGCGGGAGTGATATCGCCGTCTTCGTGCGCGATCGGGACCTATCCAACGCTCTCTCCTTTGGGATGCCGAACCCGGCCCACATGGACGACTGGCTGCGGAAGCAGGTGGAGTGGCGGTGCCGTCGGGATGGGCTGCTGCTCATCGCCACCGATGGCGAGACCTTCGGCCACCACCAGCGGCAGGGGGTGGAGGTGCTGAGTCAAATCCTTTCGGCGGGGAACGCCGTCCGACTGCAGCGGTCGGCGGGCTACTCCCTGACCACGCTGGGGGTCTACCTGCGCCAGAACTCGCCGCAGGTGGAAGTGAAGGTGATCGAGAACACTGCCTGGAGTTGCTCCCACCGGCTGGACCGCTGGGTCGTCGGCTGTGACTGCACCCCTGGCAACAGTCACTGGAAGGGGGCGCTGCGCCGGGCGTTGGACAACCTGGCCTGCGATCTGGATCAGACATACGTGTGTGAAACGAAGCGACTGGGTGTGGAGCCCTGGCCATTGCGGGACGATTACATCGGGGTGGTGCTGGGCCAGGTGGATGGGCAGGCCTTCCTGACGGCACGTGGCCTGGGTCACCTCAGCAGCGAGGAGGCCAAGCGGCTACTGTGGCTGCTGGAGGCTCAATTCCACCGGCAGCGGATGTACGCTAGTTGCACCTTCTTCTTCGAAGACCTGGATCGGCACGAGCCTCGCTACGCCATCGCCAACGCTGCCCGCGCTCTGGCCCTCACCCGCTACGCCACAGGGGACGACCTGTCGCACGGCTTTCACCGCGATCTGCGGATGGCCGTCAGCAACAAAACAGGCCGCACTGCATCCGACATTTTCAGAGCAACTGTCGCAGAAATGAGAATATGATACCCACTCCGCGCCGGGCACTGCTTCAACATGTCGGGTACTGATTGGCAACACCTCTAGCTCGCCTCCCAGCTTCCACATCCACGTCGAGGTGTTTCCCACACCTTGGCGGAAGTCTGTAGGATCAAAATCTGCCACGATACAAGCCCGGCACCTAAGTGGCGGGCTCACTTGTACAAACTGCCAGTTTGTGAGATAATAATTTCGTCGTACGAGGAGGTCAGTGATACAGGCAACGATCACGGCCTGCCTGCAAGGACAAGAGTGTGACACAGATAGCGAAAGAAACCAGGAATTGAGGCCATGTATCTGAACCGCCACCTGATTGGCGTCGAACTGAAGCCTGACCTGGTAAAGGCCGTGCAGGCCAAGATAGCCCGCGATCTGCGGATGGCCGTCAGCGAGAAAACGGGCCGCACCGCATTCGACATTTTCAGAGCAATTGTCGCAGAAGTGGGAATATGATACCCACCCCGCAGCCATGCACCACTTTGATGTATCGGGCGCTGATTGGCAACACCTCTAGCTCGCCTCTCAGCACTCCCTCGTGCTTTCAATCGCCACGCGCACACAGTTCCACTCTGGCTGTAACTAGACTGTAACTATATAAAAGCGTACACCCGACTCGCCAACTGGTACAATAGAGCATGGCCACTGCTGGTTCGCCAGGCAGCGATTGTTTCGCGTGTTCACTGACCCAGCACAAGGGGAGGGCAATAGAATGTATCAACGTTCCAGGCTATGGATTGTAGCTCTGGGACTGTGGCTGATCGGGATAACCGTCGTGTGCGCTCAACGACCGGCGGACGCTCCCCCGATCACTATCGTCAAGAGCGCCTCTCCCGATCCTGTGCTGGCGGGAGAGGAACTCACCTACCGGATGACCATTACCAGCACAAGCGATAGTCCGTTGCTCGGGGTAGTGGTGACGGATGTGGTGCCCCTGCACACGACCTTTATGCTGGCCAGCGGGCGAGGCGGCGACTGGTGGATGCAAACACCGCGGCCGGGAGAGCAGGGAGAGATTGTGTGGAGACACGATGGCCCCCTGTCGCCAGAGCAGGCATCGCACCTACGCTTTGTGGTGCGGACTGAGACGAGCAATGCCGAGCCCATCGTCAGCCAGGGCTTCAGGGTCACGTTCGAGGGTTGGTATGCAATGGTTAGCCAGCCGGTGACAACGCAGGTACTGCTGCCTACCCCGACTCCCACATCAGTCCCGTCGGCCGCCACATCCACCCCCAGCTCTACTCCCGCGCCACCGACTGCTAGGCCGTCACCAACCTGGACGCCCTCACAAGACACTGCCCCCCAGTCCTCCTCCAGGCCATTTTCCGGCCTGGCGGGGTTGTTGATCGGATTGGTCATTGTCAGCGCGGCTTCGATGACTCTCCTGGTGCGGCTAGTTAAGAATTGGAGAATAACCCGATGAAATCACTTGACAGTTTCAAGGGAAAGCGGCGTCTTTGCCGTCTTTTCTCCCTGTCCACTGTGTTGGCTCTGATCCTGCAGTTGGTGCCGCTTGGTCTGCCTGCTCCCAGTCAGGTGGCCACCTCCTTGGTGGAACGAGCGCCCTACCCTGCCAACATCCTCGCACCGATTGCCTGGCAGGTCACGGCTCCACTGGATGCACTGGCAGCGCCCTTGACTGGTTCTTTTCCCCTGGCCTACGCCGCCCCGGTGAGCCCCACCGGTTATATCACTATCACTAAAAGCTACTCGCAGACCGTCTATCAGGATTGGGAGACCGGTAACAATCGAGTCAGGATTGACCTCCCATACCGAATGAATATCACCAATCAGACGAGCGGCTCTCCCGTTGCCTTCAGTATGCGCATCACCCCTACTCTGGTCGCTGGCGTTTCCATCAATTGGGACGAAAGCGGTGGAAGCACGGGAGGCGGTAGCATCTGGGGATTGTTTGGCGGTGATGGTTCACAGCTATTCTTCCTGAATGGCAACTCTGTTGTTACCGGCACCAGCTATGTAGGAGAGTATCACCTGTACACTTTCCAGCCGGTGCCGGACAGGACCGTCATCACAGACACCCACACCTTCTTCCTGTACGAAGGTGATCAGTACACCGATACACACGCTTATACTACCACCATCAGAGCGCCCGACTTTGACCTCAGCGAGAGCTGGATCAGCGCCTCCGGCGGCGTCTGCCCCGGCCAGCGCCTGACCTACACCGTCAGCATGTCTAACCCAGGCGGGGTGGGTACCACCCAGCTTTTCACAGTCACTGGTCTCATGACTACCCCTCTTACGATCTGCACTGACACCTTGTCGTCAGATGCAACCTCGTCCGGCAACATCATCACCTGGACCATCACCAGTGAGGACCTTGACGCCGATGGAGCAAACTTGATCATCCGCACCTTTGCCGTTTCTGTGCCCGGCACGCTATCCAACGGCGCTTACCTGACCAACACCTACGCGTTTACCAGCTCCGAGGTAGCACCGACTCAAAACAGTTGGTCCTCATCAGGAGGAGTGATGGCCGGCATCGTGGTCGGCTTCACCCCGGTCAGCAAGACCATCTACACTGGCCAGTCTGTCGCCTTTCAGAACACCTCCCGCGGGATAGGAGGACTCAGTTATCAGTGGAACTTTGGTGATGGCTCTCCCATCACCACTACAGTCAATCCTAGCCATGTTTTCACCAACACCGGTACTTCGCTCATCTCCTACACCGTGACCCTGACGGTCACAGGGGCTTGTTCTGGTGTTTATACGGCGACCGGTACGGTGAACGTCAACCCATTGCCCAAAGTGCAGTTCGCAACCGACAACTTCACGGTGGATGAGAGCGATGGTCCGGCCACCATCACCGCCACCCTGAACTTTGCGCCTGCGGTGACGGCTACGGTGAACTATGCCACCAGCAACGGCACGGCCACTGCAGGCAGCGACTACACCGCCGTCGCCGACACACTGACCTTCGCGCCCGGTGTGAGCAGCATCACCTTCACGGTGCCGATTACCGGCGACTTGCTGGACGAGCCGGACGAGACGGTCTGGCTGCAACTCTCGAACCCCGTCAGTACGAGCATCACCGGCACCAATCCGGTCACGCTGACCATCGTAGACGACGACGTGCCTGAGATACAGTTCGACAGCGCGCTGTACAACGTGGATGAGAGTGACGCTTTGGCCTCCATCACCATCACGCTGAACATCACGTCGTGGCAGACCATCTCGGTGACCTATGCCACGAGCGACGGCACTGCTGTCGCTGGCCTGGATTACATCACCGCCAGCGGCACGCTGACCTTCGCGCCCGGTGTCATCCTCCGAACCTTCCCAGTATCTATCACCGACGACTTGCTTGATGAGAACAACGAAACCGTGATGCTGACCCTGTCCGACGAGAGCAACACCATCATCACCGGCACCAATCCTGCCACGCTGACGATCTCGGACAACGACAATCCGCCGACGGTGGACTTTACATCTACGCTGTCTAGCATATCGGAGAGTGGCATTTCAGTGATGATCGGAGTGACGTTGAGCGCGCCCTCGGGGTTGACGGTGACGGTGGACTACTCGACGAGCAACGGGACGGCGGTCGTAGGACTAGACTACGTGACGGCGACGGGGACGCTGATGTTCACGCCAGGCATCACGGGCCAGGTTTTCAGCGTGCAGGTGATCAGCGACACGCTGTATGAGCCGGACGAGACAGTGGTGTTGACGTTGCTGGGAGCGGTAAATGCAAACGCGACGGGCAGCAACAACCCGGCCACGCTGACGATCCTGGACGATGACCCGCCGCCGAGTGTGCAATTCAGTGGAGCGCCGTACACTGCGACGGAGAGCGCAGGGACGGCACCGGTGACGGTGACGTTGAGTGCGATCTCGGGCCTGATGGCGACGGTGGCCTACACGGCCAGCGACGGGACGGCGGTGTCGCCGGGCGACTATACGGCCATCACGGGCACGTTGACCTTCACGCCGGGGGTAGCGAGCCAGGTCTGCGGCGTGAGTATCGTAAGCGACACGCTAGACGAACTGAGTGAGACAGTAGTGCTGGCGTTGGGGAACCAGAGCAACGCGACGCTGGGCGCGCCGTCGAATACGACACTGACGATCCTGGACGACGACCCACCGCCGAGTGTGCAGTTCGGCGGAGCGCCGTACACTGCGACGGAGAGCGTGGGGACAGCACCGGTGACGGTGACGTTGAGCGCGGCATCGGGGCTGACGGTGACGGTGGCCTACACGGCCAGCGATGGGACGGCGGTGTCGCCGGGCGACTATACGGCCATCACGGGCACGTTGACCTTCACGCCGGGGGTAGCGAGCCAGGTCTGCGGTGTGAGCATCGTGAGCGACACGCTGGACGAAGTGAGCGAGACGATAGCGTTGGCGTTGGGGAACGAGAGCAACGCGACAATGAGTGTGCCGTCGAACACGACGCTGACAATCCTGGATGATGACGACCCACCTGACCTAAGCATCAACGACGCGAGCGTGACCGAGGGGGACGCGGGCACCGTTGACGCCGTCTTAACCGTGACGTTGTCGGCGACCAGCGGGCAGACGGTGACGGTCGAATACGCCACGGCGAATGGCACAGCGATAGAACCGGATGACTACACAGAGATCACGACGACCACACTGACCTTCGCACCGGGGGAGAGAACGCACTTCATCACCGTCACGGTGCAAGGCGACCTGCTGGACGAAGATGATGAGACGTTCTACGTCAACCTGGCGAACGCGGTCAACGCCACCATCGCGGACGGTCAGGACGCGGGCACGATCTTCGACAACGACACGGCCAGCCTGAACACAGCCGATGCGAGTGTGGTGGAAGGCAACTTCGTCTCGACGGACGCGGTGTTCACGGTGACACTGTCGCTGACGAGCACGAAGCAGGTGACGGTCGAGTACGCCACGGCGGACGGCACGGCGGTGTCGCCGGGCGACTACATCGCCATCCCGACGACCACACTGACCTTCGCGCCGGGGGAGAGAACGCACTTCAT
>CAZMOT010000029.1:8265-15861 GCA_964568065.1 uncultured Anaerolineales bacterium | reverse complement strand
TCGCCATCCCGACGACCACACTGACCTTCGCGCCGGGGGAGAGAACGCACTTCATTACCGTGACAGTCCAGGGAGACACCCAGAACGAACTGAACGAGATATTCTACGTCAACCTGGCAAACGCGGTCAACGCCACCATCGCGGACGCACAAGGAGAGGGCACCATCCTGGACGACGACCCTCCGTCCACTACCAATGTGGAGTTGATCCCACCCACCGCCGCTCAGAGCGGCGCTCCGGGCGAGACGGTGACCTACACCTTATCCTTGACCAACACCGGCACCGTCACGGAGAGCTTCTACCTGACGCCCACCGTCGCCGGGGAACAATGGACTACCACAGTGGTGCCTACTCTCACGGTCGCACTGTCACCGAGCGGGACGGTGCCTGTGACCGTCTCGGTCTTCATCTCGCCCACGGCGCTGGTAGGTCAGCAAAGCGTCGCCACTGTCACGGCTACCTCGGCGACCTCGCCCACCGTCAGCGACAGCAGCACGCTGACCACTACTGCCGTCATCCCTTGTGCACCACCAGTCATTACCGACGTGACCACCGATAGCCCTGTGGATCAGGGCCAGACGATGCACTTCACCGCCACTGTCACCGGCGATACCCCCATCACCTACACCTGGGACTTTGGTGACTTCACAAGCCCCGCGAGCGGCGTCGGGTTGATCACCACCAGCCACATCTACGGAAGTAGCGGCAACTTCACCGTCACTGTGATCGTCACCAATGCCTGCGACGTTAATGCGGACGTTGTGACCGTGACGGTGAACTGCGTCCCGGTGAGCGGGGGCGATTTCACCTGGGACCCCGCCTCGCCCACGACCACCCAGACGGTCTCCTTCACCGGCACCGTCACCGGAGGCAGCCCGCCGGTGAACTACGCCTGGAACTGGGGCGACGGCACACCGGAGGGGATAGGCAACCCAGCCTTCCACACCTTCATCGTCAGCGGTACCTACACCGTGCTGATGACGGCCACCAACAATTGCGGCTGGGTCACCGCCACGCACACCATCACCGCCACTGGCAGCATCTTCACCCCCACCTACGGTGTGGAACTGGCCCCGCCCACCGCTGCCGAGAGCGGCATGCTGGGCGAGTTGGTGATCTACACGCTGGCCCTGACCAACACCGGCGATGTCGCCGATAGCTTCGATCTGACACACGTCATCAGCGGAGAGCAATGGACCACCGTCGTGGTACCCACGCGCACCGCCACACTGCCCCCCGACGGGACAACGCCGGTAATTGTCGGGGTGTCCATCTCCACCACCGCCGTCGCCGATCAGCAGAGCGTCGTCACCGTTACCGCAACCTCGGTAATGACCACTGCCGTCAGCGATAGCAGTGTGCTGACCACCACCGCCATTGACAGTTTCCGCGTGTACGTGCCGGTGGTGGTGCGCAGCTACACGCCTCCCGGGCCGCCACCCTTAATCCTGGTCGCCAGTCCCATCGCGCTGGTGGCAGGAGAAACAGCGGTCCTCACGGCCACCGCACTCGACCACGACGGGGCACCTATCGCAGACCTGGAAGTGACCTTCTCCACCTCCGATCCTCTGGGCAGCGGTGCGCTGACAACTTTCGTCACGACGACGAACAGCAGCGGACAGATCACGGCGACACTTCGCTCAACCCTGGTCGGTCTGGTGCGCGTGACGGCCCAGGGAAGTAACGGCGCTTCTGATTTCACCTATCTCACCTTCCGCTCGACCAGCTTCTGCGCACCACAGTTGATCGCTGTGGCTGAGACTGGACCGGGGCCGTGCAAGGTAGCTATGGACACAACGGGCCGTCGAGCCTTCATCGCTCACGACAGCGGCCTCACCGTGATGGGCATGGATACTTTCGCCGTTATCACCGAAACACAGTCCGTTGCCTCGGGGTACGGCGTCGCCTACGATCCCGACCACAACCGCATCTGGGTCACACAGTGGGATGCGGATCGGGTGTTGGTGCTGGACGGCGGGACCTATGCTGTGCTGGCCGATCTGCCCGCAGGCGACAGACCGCGCGATGTGGCCTACAACTCCGCCAACGATCGCGTCTACGTCATTAACTTCGGAAGTTGGACAGTGGACGTCTACAACGCTACCTCTATGACATTCGAGCTGACGTTGACCAACTTCGAAGGACCGACCCACATCGCCGTAAATCCCAATACCAACAAGATATACGTCGCCAACCACGGCCTGAACGGCCAGTTGACTGTCATCTATGGCGACACGCACACGACGCATCGCGTCTACGCCCACCTGTTCGATGGCTTTGCCGTGACAGTGGACATCACCCGCAACCTGGTCTACGCGGCGAGCGCTGCCGAGGCGCGCCTCGCCATCATTGACGGTTCTACGGACCTGCTCCTCGGCACCATGGACATCCAGCGCAGCGACGGCCAGAAAGTGACACTGCGCTCCATCGCCGTCAGCCCAGACGTAGGACCGAGGGGGCACCTGTACCTCGTCACCTCCAGCGAGTACGGAGGGTTGGATCAACTCCTGATGATCCCCAATGGCTGGCCGACGCTGGGCACACCGGTGCCGCTGGACATTGCCCGCTACCCGAAGGAAGGTCTCGCACTCGATCCGGACACGAACCGTTTCTGGGTAACGAGCGTGACCAGCGGCCTGGTGAGCGTGGTGCAGGATGGGGAACCGGCTTGCTCCACCACGTTCTCACACGGTGGAGATGCAAGGTACGAGTTCCACGTCGAGATGTTTGCCGCGCCCTAGCGGAACTCTGGAGGTCCCGAGCATGGCACAATACAGGCCCGGCACTCAAGGTGCTGGGCCTGCTTTTACAAACAGCCGATTTGTGAGATAATGTCGGTCAGTGATGAAGGTGCGATGCACCTATAGCCGGTGGGAACCTTGAGACTATGAGAGCATCAGGTGCATCGCACCTTGCTGTCCAAAGATGATGAACGAAACCAGGAAACGTCCCAAAACCCCACCCTACTCCGACATTGACCTCACCCGCTGGCGGGAGTACGACCACGTGTGGACCGACTCGCTGTGGCAGATCGAGGCCCGCGACCGCACCGGCGGCCACCAACTAGACTACCACGGCAACTTTGTCCCCCAGATCGCCACCCAGACCTACCTGCGCTACACAAAGGAAAACGACGTCGTCCTTGATCTCTTCCTCGGCTCGGGGACCTCGGCCATCGAAGCGGTGCGGCTGAACCGGAGACTGATCGGCGTCGAACTTAAGCCCGATCTGGTGGAGACGGTCAAGGCGAAGATTTCGCCGGATCTGCTGGACGACCGCATTCATATCCTGCAGGGAGACAGCACCCGCACAGAGACCGGTGCCCGCGTGCGGGAGGTGTTGGCCTCAATGGGCGCCGAGCACGCTCAACTGCTGGTGCTCCACCCGCCATATCACAATATTATCCATTTCTCGGACGACCCAGCCGATCTCTCCAACACACCGAGCCTGGATGCCTTCCTCGATCTATTCGAAACTGTCGCCTATCACGGCTTCGACCTGCTGGAGCCGGGGAGGTTCGCTGTGCTGGTCATCGGCGACGAGTACGCCAAGGGCGAACTGATACCTCTGAGCTTCTACTGCCTGGAGCGGATGCAGCGAGTCGGCTTCCGCACAAAGGGCATCGTGGTCAAAAACATCACCGGAAATGAGAGGGGCAAAGGGCGGGGTAGCAACCTGTGGCGTTACCGGGCGATGGCTGGCGGATACTACATCTTCAAACACGAGTACGTCATCGTCTTCCAGAAGCCAGCCGCTCTGACCGACGTCCGCCGCGAGCTGCTCAAGGTCAAGCAGATGCCTCCCTGGGGCCGCGTGCAGGGCGACGAGTGGGATCGGGCCAGCCGCTTCATCTACTCCATCCGCACGCTCAGTGCGCTGCGCCGCGAGACGAAGCGCGTGGCCGCCGAAGCGGGCCTGCCGCTGCGCGACTTTGGTCGCTACGTCATTCGCCGCTGGTACAACTTTCACACCCACCAGGCCGCGCTCGACCTCGACCTGGCCCACCCGCGCACCCGTCCCGAGCCCGACCCTTTCCATCACACGGTGGACTTTTACCTGGATGACGAGGGGTTCGACCTCAAGCTGACGGAACTACCCCGGGGCTTCGGCCACGACCTGGCCTATGCCCGCGCCCATCCGGAAGACTTGGCGCGCTGGCTGTACGCCCACCAGTCGCCACAAGGGCGATTTCACGCCGCCAACCGGTTCTTCGTCGTCCTGCACGACGCGGTGAACTCCGATCGCACGTGGGAACTGCGCCGCGATTTTACGCGGCTGGAGCGAGCCATCCACACCTTCCTCGACGAGCCGCGTCTGCAGCACATCGAGTTCGCGGGCCGAGAGGGAAAGCATCACCGGCCGACAGGCGGCGTCATCTTCTGCGTGCGGGAGTAGATAGAGCACACAGGCTACCTACGTCTCCCCCGTGTACGACCAGTCCCAGAACCAGTACGCCAGCCCCTTCCACTCCCCCCAGAGCTCGAAGGCCGCCTTGACCTCGGCCCGGTCCACCGGTTCGCCGCCGTACCACTCGTGCGAGACCATCTTGAGCGCCCAGGAATCCACGGCGATAAAGTCGTAGCGGCCCAGCAGCATCAGCAGGTTGGCCGCCGCGTACTCCCCCACTCCCTTGATCGCCAGCAGTTGCTGGCGCAGTTGAGGGGTCGGGACGTCGGCTGTCTTGAGCGCTTCCAGGTCGAGATCGCCGGCGGTCACAGAACGCGCCAGTTCCAGCACATAGGGCGCACGATAGCCCAGCCGCGCTGCTGAGCGCAGCGTCTCCTCGTCCGTAGCGGCCAACCGGTCGGGGGTAGGGAAGGCATGATGGGTGGGGTCAGCCGGCAGCGGGCCGCTAGATAGCGGGGCGCCGAACTGTGAGACTAGCGCCTCGACCATGCGGATGGTGCCGGCCCAGCTCGTGTTGGTGGTCAGGATCGTCTTGACGGTGTCCTCAAAGAGCGTGGGCGAACGAAGTATACGTCCTTGCGCTTGTTCTTCGATGTGCGCCAGTTTGGGCTCTTTGCGCGCCAGGGCGTAGAAGGCAGAGAAATCCTGATCCAGCCCCAGCATCCACTCCACCTTGCGTGCGACTTCTTCGCGCTCGTTCCCACTCAACTGGTCTTGCACCTCGACGCTCACGCCGCCGGTTGCCTCCTGGATGAGCATCTCCACCACCCGACCTGAATCCAGCCGCTCGACGTACATAAGCCCGCCAGTGAGATCGTCCTTGTAAAGGTCAAAGGGAGCCAGCCTCACCCAGCCGTGCGATCCTACGACGGCAGATAAAAAGAACGGAGGACAAGCGGACAACACCAATTGCACCACAGCACCTCCAAAGGCTTTCTCTCTCTCAGGCCGCAACCTGCACTTAACTTACCGACTCGCCAACTCGCTAATTTCGCTGACTCACTGATTCGCTGACTCGGTGGTCTACAGAATCTCAATCTCCCAGTCCACGACCTGCACTTCGGGGTGGTGGGTCTCGATCCAGCGCACGGCCCGTTCGAGAACGGCGTGGACGCGGCCGGGGTCATTGGCGACAGTGACGAGCGCTACCTCCGTCGACCGCCAGAAGTCGTTACCCCCTACTTCGGCGGTGGCCAGGTTGAACTCACGACGCAGGCGGGCCAGGAGCGGCTTGAGGATGCTGCGCTTGCCTTTCAGCGAGCCATTGCCGCGGAGATAAAGTTCGACGCTACAGGCACCGATGACCATAAGAACCTCGTAAATCGGTAAATGGGGAAACTGGTAGGTTGGTAAACCGACCCAATCTACCAATGTACCAATCTGCCACCCGCGCTATTGTATCACGCCTGGTCGTGGAGTCAAACACGGTGTGTCCAATCGTCCGTCGCGTACTTCTCCGCCCGCAACCTCTCTGCCCAGGCGTGCTCCTCGTCGGTCAACGTGCCCGGTTCCAGGTGCAGGTTCAGCGCCTCGGCGAAGCCTGCCGCCAGCACGTTGGCCACCCCGTCCCAGGTGACCGGCCACTTGTCCTGAGCTGAGCCGAAGGAGCCCAGGGCCTGCTCAACGGTCGTGGCACGGGCGCGCACGCGAGCGGGATCGGGGCAGGCAGCCAGCAACGGGCAGATGCGGGTGATGTCGCCGTACAGCGGCAGCGCGCCGTGTTGGAGCACCGCGGACTGGGCGCGCATCTGGGCGCTGCCCAACAGTTTCCGCCCGTCGGTGGTAATCTCGTAGTCAGAGGGCACCTCGAAGCAGACTGGGCCTTTACCCCCCCCAGCCCCCCCTGCCAGGGGGGGAACCACCTGCCGGTCGGCGGCGATGTCCGCTATGCCTAACCGTTTCAACCCGCGCACCAAACCTGCGCTGAGGCGGCGGTAACTCTCCACGATGGACCCGACCACGCGAGGCTCTACTTCCGGTACGGCCACGCTGTAAGTCAGTTCATCCACGTGCAGGATGGCCTTGCCGCCGGTGGACCGGCGCACCAGGTCGAAGCCCGCGGCTTGCATGGCCTCCAGATCTACGTCGGCCAGCGGCTGCCCCCGGCCCAGCGAGAGGCACGCGGGCTCCCAGGCGTAGAGACGGAGCGTGGGTGGAGCCTGTCCTGCTGCGACCGCGCGCAGGATCGCCTCGTCCACTGCCATATTGGTCGCTCCGTCGGCTGGAGCTGAGCGAAGCAATCGCCAGGTTGCAGGAGGATAGTGGCCCATAAAATGCCTCGTCGGGACTTGCCGCCATATCAAGGCAGGGTATAATTGTAACATCACCCGTCATAAGGAGCAAAAATGGACTCGTGTGCCTACTGCGACGCTAAGGCCCTCTATCGCGACCGCGAGAGCGGCGCCTACCTATGTCCGGTCCATGCCTGGCTGGAGGTGACCGGGCCGCGGGGAGAAGCACCCCGCCCGCCAATCACCATCCGGAACGCTACACCCGCCGACCGCCCGCGCATCGCCGCACTCGCGGACTACTTCTGGGGCGAGGTTCAGGTCGAGTCCTTTGGCCGTAGTTACCAGGTGGACGTACTGCCAGCCTTCGTCGCCTGCGATGAAGACGAGATCGTCGGCATAGCCAGTTACGCCCGTGAAGGGGATGCGACCAACCTGGTGATGCTCAACGTCCTGCCCCGGTGGCAGGGCCGGGGAGTGGCACGTGGGTTGATCGCAGCAGTGACCAAGATGACGCGCGCCGAGGGCGCGAAGCGGGTCATTACGGCCACGACCAACGACGACCTGCCCGCGTTGGGACTCTACCAGCGGCTTGGGTTCACGATCATAGGAATACTCGTGGGCAGGCTGCTTGAGCACCACGGTGGAGTGGAACCGGGCTTTGACGGCATCCCGGTGCGGGACGAGATCCAGATGGAATTGCGGCTGTGAGCAGGCGTCCCGTCGTCGCCATCACGATGGGCGACCCCGCCGGCGTGGGGCCGGAGATCACGGCCAAAGCGCTGACGCGGGAAGAAGTGTGGGATTGCTGCCGCCCGCTCGTCGTTGGAGACGCGGGTGTGCTGAAGAATGCCATCGCGTTGGTGGCTGCCCCGCTGGCCCCCCACCCCATCGCCAACGTTGCCGAGGCCCGCTTTGACCCTGCCGCGCCCGACGTATTGGACCTGCGCAACGTGGACCT
>CAZMOT010000029.1:0-8255 GCA_964568065.1 uncultured Anaerolineales bacterium | reverse complement strand
AGCTGCAGCCGGGCCAGGTCTCGGCGACCGCCGGGCGAGCGTCAGTGGATTACGTGAAGAGGGCGGTGGAGTTGGCGTTGGAGGGCCAGGTGGGCGGTATCGCCACCGGCCCGATCAACAAAGCGGCGCTGCGAGCCGCAGGCATTCCCTACATCGGGCACACCGAGTTGCTGGCCGCGCTGACCGGCGAGGAGCGGGTGCGGCGTTGCGGACCGCCGACAACGATGCTGGCGACGCCCGGACTGAGGGTGGTGCACGTCACGCGCCACGTGCCGCTGAGGGAGGTGGCAGCCCACATCACACGCGAGCGCGTGCTGGAGACGATCCGCCTGACCGACGCGGGGCTGCGAAAGCTTGCCCCGAGCAACTCCGAAGGGACGGTCATCTCGCACCCCAAACTGGCTGTGGCCGCGCTCAACCCCCACGGCGGCGACGAGGGATTGCTGGGGAACGAGGAAATCAAAGTCATCGGGCCGGCGGTCGAGGCGGCACGGGCGGAAGGTATCGAGGCCCACGGCCCCATCCCGGCCGACTCGGTCTTTTTTCGCGCCATCAGGGGCGAGTTCGACGCGGTGGTGGCAATGTATCACGACCAGGGGCACATCCCGATCAAGACCCACGACTTTGAGCGCAGCGTGACGGTGACGTTGGGACTGCCCATCGTGCGCACATCGGTGGATCACGGGACAGCCTTCGACATTGCCTGGCAGGGTCTGGCGAACGCGGAGAGTATGGTGGAGGCGATTCGGCTAGCGGCCCGGCTAGCCTCACAGCGCGGATTTGCGCCTTAGCCTTGCTTTCGTTAGCAGTCCTGTTCGTTTCCAGGCCACGTCAAAGCTTCACCCCGTTCCGAGGCCAGTTCGGGACCTGGTGGGGTAGGTAACTACTCGTCGGCTGGAGTACGGCTGGAAACCGTCGGTGGTATCCGCACCGGCGGTTTTATTTTGTCTCGTGGAAGTCTTCTATCCCCATTCCTTCCCCCTCTGGGCAATGAAGGCCTCGACCTTATCTATACAGATAGTTTAAGGCCCACAACCTATTCGTAACGCAATCGTAACCCAAAGCGAAGGCGAAGTGCGGTAAGATGATTTTGCCCTCAACGGGGGAATCTAGCAGTCATGCAATTGGGTGCAATGATCTACACAAAGGCGAAAAGGTAGGTAAGTGTGGACTATGGCCAGCTATGGTTGGCCGAAGGAACGGGCAGGCTGCCCACACGCGAAAGGAGTGCAAAAAAGGAGCAAAGAGGTGAAGTGAGTCATGGCTAGCTGACTGAAGGAGCCAGCGGCCTACTCCCTCCCGAGAGGAGAACAGAAATGAACACCCTCACCTGCAAATTCCTTGCTGTACTGCTTATGCTAAACGCAGCAGTCGGGCTATCAGCCTGCACGTTGGCTGCCACACCCACCCCACCACTCACTCCCATCACTATTCAACTCCGCTGGACGCACCAGGCCCAGTTCGCCGGGTTCTACGCCGCCGACCAAAATGGCTGTTACGCTGCCGAGGGATTAGCCGTCACCTTTGTCGAAGGCGGGCCAGACGTTGACACGCTCACATCGGTACTCGACGGCACGGCCCAGTTCGGCGTCACCAGCGCGCATACGTTGATCCTGGCACGGGCCGAAGGGAAATCCCTGCGCGCCATCGCGGTCGTCTACCGCCGCAGTCCGCAAATATTCTTCGCGCTGGCCGAATCAGGTATCACCCGTCCCGAAGATTTCGTCGGGAAGGCTATCCGAGTTACCCCTCGCTCGGCCGTGATCTTGCGCATGATGACGGCCCGCATCGGCATTCGCCCCGACCAGTACACCGAACGTTACGTCGCCAGCCTCGAACCGTTCTATTCCGGCAAAGTTCAGGTATCCAGCGGATTCGTCATCAACGAGGTGCTCACGGCTCAGAAGACTGGCTACAAACTCAACCTCATCTATCCAGATGACTATGGTGTTCACTTTTACGGCGACACCATTTTCACCGCCGACGGCTTGATCGCCGCAGACCCAGAGCTGGTGACGCGCTTCCTGCGCGCCACACTCAAAGGCTGGACGTACGCCGTCGAGAATCCGGTCGCGATCGGGTCAATGGTG
Source organism: uncultured Anaerolineales bacterium (assembly GCA_964568065.1). Classification (GTDB taxonomy): domain Bacteria; phylum Chloroflexota; class Anaerolineae; order B4-G1; family B4-G1; genus CAZMOT01. The sequence continues at coordinate 6,165 of CAZMOT010000029.1, read as the reverse complement.
CTCAAGTACGACCCGGACGCCGACGTGGAGCACGAGACTACCACGATAACCGCCAGTATCCCGCTCGTCAACATCAGCGAAGATCACATCGGTTGGATGAAGCCGGAGATGTGGGCCGGGATGGAGCGTACCTTGCGCGAGCAAGGCGTCCTGGCGGATTCAGTGGACGTGACACAACTCTATACTCTGCAATTCCTGCACCAGATCCATGGCAGGAGCAGCCAGTAGTCGGATGTTCTGCATCCCAGATGTCGCAAAGCTCGTCGCCGGTTTTGCCTATGTCTTCCGCGTTTTCGATCGTCGCAGCACTTTTATCGAACTCGGCGTTGAGCTTGGCCAGGAGGTCTGGCTCCATCTTCATACCTAGAGTAAGTTCGCCTTCCAGGTTGAGGTAGTCTCCCTGTAGAGTGTTGTTGGCCTACCAGCCTCCACTTGTGCTATTCTGCTCCCGCTGGATCGCCAGATCCAGCGGCTTGGCGGCGGGATTTGGCAATCCCGCCGGAGCAAAATGAGCAACAACACCCAAGAGGGGGACTACCGACATCTGAAGTAGGATTAATTGCACAGGTCGAAAATTAGTCAGCGAGGGGCAGCCGGATGGTGAAGGTGCTGCCCTTCCCCACCTCACTCTCCACCTCGATGGTGCCCCCGTGCCCTTCCACCATGGTCTTTACGATTGCCAGCCCCAGCCCAATTCCCTTGAGTTTGGTGGTGAACAGCGGCTCAAAGATCTTTTCCAGGTTTTCCTCCGGGATGCCCGCGCCGGTATCGGCGATAGAGACGACCACCCACTCCGGCTCCGGCACTTCTGACTTGACGACCAACCGTCCACCCTCGGGCATGGCCTGGATTCCGTTGATGGTGATATTTCCAAAGACCTGAACGAGTTGATCGGGATCGGCCAGGATGACTGGCAACGTCTCGTCCAACTGGCTCACCACCTGGATGCTCTCTGGCACGGCGGTGCGAGATAGTGCTGCCCGGACGACGTCATTGACGTCAATCTCCCGCCGCATGGGGGGCTTGGCGCGAGCGACGTCGAGGAGGCTGCTGATGATCTTCTCGGATGTCCTCACTTCCTTGTTTAGGATTTCCAGAGCTTGCTTGATCTCCGGATCGGGATCTTCCAGGGCCAGGTTGAGAAAGTAGGCGGCGTTGCTGATTGCCCCCAGCGGATTGCGCAGTTCGTGCGCCACCCCGCCGGACAATTGCCCCAAAATGGCTAAACGCTCCTTGCGGATCAGTTCCTCCTGGGCTCTCCGGAGTTCCTGGGTGCGCTCTTCCACTATCTCTTCCAGCCGCTCGGAGTACTCCTGCAGCGCCTCCTCCGCCCGCTTGCGCTCCCTGGCCTCTTCCAGGGCCTGATCGCGCATGGCCCGGTATTCCTGGACACGGTGCGTCAGGTCCGTGACATCCTGAATGGAGAAGAGAGCATGGAAACCTGCCCCGTCCGAGGCCGGCACAGAGGTAACCGTCGTATGTTGAACGCGCAACCGTCCGTCCTGCAGAGGCGCGGGAATGATGTACTTGTGAAGCTGGGAAGAAAAAATGACTGGAGGCCCGCCCCCGAATACGCTCGGAAGGCGGCCAGTGTACGTGGGATCGCTCAAGTGTGGAAAGAGTATCCCAATGTTCTTCCCGATCACCTCGCTCCGGGAGATTCCTGTCCAATCCTCCAGGCAACTGTTCCAAAAGAGGACGACAAAATCCTCCCGCAGGATAAACATGCCTATCGGGGCCTGGTCGAGCAAGCCAAATCCTTCCTCAACCATCTCGACCTCGTTCAAGGCTGTATCCCCATCACCCGATTGATGGCGGCCAATAACGCGTCGAACGAACCCATCTCGAAAATCAGGATGACGTCTCCATCAATTTGGTGTCGTTCAATGGAGAATCGTGCCTGTGCCCATATTACCGTTGTACTGAAATCGGGTTCTCTCGGTGCCAGCAGCATCTCGGCGGGGTTCTCTACATAGGTGGGGACAGAATAGTGGACACGCTGCTTGAGTTCATTGCCAATCACACCCATCACTGCGTTCAGGACGATGTTTCCCACCTCGGTAAGCGTTCCAATCCTGATGGAATCGAGGTCAGGGGAGTTCATTTCATCGTCCGTGAGAACGGCCACGAGTTTGGCAGCACTTTCGGTCGGAAAGACCAGCGACGCGATTCCAGAAAAGGGCCCTTTGAACGCGAATTGCACGGTGGAAAGCGTCTCTCTCGCCATCTCTTGCAGTCTCTCTGCCAACGCTGACAGTGAGAGTACCTTGACCAGTGGAACATGCAGGCGAACGTAGGAGTGGAGCATCGTATTCAACATACCGGACGCCCGACCGACGCCAATGTTGATCAACTCCTTCAGAGCATCAATCTGCTCGGCTGTCAGGTCCATCAGGCAGCCTCCTCTTTCCCCTCCTGGGAATCGAGGACTGGCTTGATCGCGTTGACCAGTTCGTCTCCTTGCAAAGGCTTGTTAATGAACGCAGTCGCTCCAAGTTCCAGGCATTGCTGACGTGTGCGTTCCTGGATGTCGGCCGTGAGCACGATCACGGGTACGTTTGACCCCTGGCCGTGCAAAACCTGAAGGACCTCCAAACCGCCTGTCTCAGGCATGATGAGATCCAGCAGAATGCAGTCAGGCCTGCTGGTGGCGACCATCTCCAGGCCCTCGCGCCCATTGGCCGCTTCAAGTAGTTCATAGCCTTCCGGTTCCAAGGCGCGCCGGATCTGTCCGCGCTGATATATTGAATCGTCTATGACCAGAATTTGTGCCATCGTCAATCCTCCTTTTTTGTTTCCAGGGCCTGGGTCACCACTTCAGCCGGTTGCTCCAGGTTCGGGGGCTTGGGCAGCCAGTCTACCATCCCCTGCGCTCGCAAATTTCTCCAGTGCTTTCCATATAGCACCGGGAGCCAGGTGTGTTTACGTGCATAGACTGCCAAGGTTCCTGGCTCGTTTCCTTGATCCTTTATGTCATTATTGCCCCAGGATTGTGAATGACATTCAGCCTGCCACGAGTACTCGCAGTGGAATGTTGAGCAGTTTTGGGATTTGGAGTTTGGGATTTGGGATTTGGAACGCAGTTCCCTATGATTATATTATTCTTGCCTTCCAACTGCATTACAAAACGGCCCTCCAATCTTCCAAAAACCTTCCAAATCGTGGGGGCAGATCCTCCCCATATCACACAGCATAGATCTGTGGGCGCGGATTCCGCGCCATGAATCGCGTTCGCGTACCGGGCCGCAGGTCGCGCGCCAGGAAAGCGAGGTTACGAATTCCAGTCCGCCCCGGCAGCAGGCAGCACGATCAACTCGCCGGCCTCGGTGCCCAGGAAGAGCGTCTCCGTCCCGCCCCAGTCTGACACGGCGACGGCGCTGGGGGTACTATCGGCCAGCGCCGGGTGCGAGAGCCGGGCCCAACTGGCCCCTCCGTCGGTCGAGCGGTACAGCGCGTCCCACGTGCGCCAGTACAGCGTTGGCGGATCACCCACGCCGGTGAGTACCTCCGTGCCGTACTCCGCCGGGCCGGCGCCAATCGTCTCCCAGGTTTGGCCGGCGTCGCTGGAACGCTGCAACTCGCTGCCCCAACTGCGGTAGAGCACCTCCTCGCTGATGAGCGTGTGCCAGGCGGCTTGAATCACCTGGGTGTAGGTGTAGGGCACAGTGCCATCGGGGCCGGTGAAGGGGCCGGCCTCGGCGACCTCGACCTGGCTCCAGCGAGCGTCTGGGCCCAGTTGCCAGATGGTGGCAACCGGCCGGCCTTCCAGTTCCGGCCACGTGCCGGTAGCTAGTGCGTGCACCTGGCCATCCGCGCCAGCGTGGATCCGTTCGACCCGCATGTGGGCCAGCCCCTGGCTGAGGAGTGCCCACGTGTCGCCGCCGTCGTCGGAGCGGTAGACTCCTTCACCCCAGGATGCCTCCTTCGTCTCCGCCCGCCAGGCGGTGGGCACAGCCGCCGCGTAGAAGGCACCGTCCAGGGCAAAGGCCAGGTCGTTGGGTGCGCCGGGCAGCCCGCCGCGCACCTCCTCCCACGTCTGGCCGCCATCAGGGGAGCGGTAGAGGCGGGAGATATAGTTCTCGCGGTCGTAGGCGCGCACGAAGAGCGTGCCATCCGGCAGGGGGACGATGCCTTCGGGCGGGCCGGGCAGTCGGGTGACGGGTCGTGGGGGTGGCGTTGCGGGCCAGCCGCCGGTCCCTTCCAGCACGAGGACCTGGTTACCGGCCAGGAGATAGACCCTGCCGTTGCGGTCGTCCACGGCAGCGGGGAGCAACGGTTCATCCCCCGCGTCGCTCGGATACAGCCAGCCGATGAGGTCAAGTGTTTCGCCATCAAGGACGAGCAGACGCGAACCTGCGGTCAGGTAGAGGTGGCCGGTGACGGGGTTGTAGAGTGGCTGGCCATAGAGGCCGTCTCGCCAGGCGAGTTCGTGCTCCAGCGTCAGGTCGGCGTAGGCGGCCAGGGTGTAGACGACGCGGTAGCCGCCGGTGGTGCGGGCGACGAAGGCGCGCCCCGTGAGCGGGTCCACGGCGGCTTGGCTGGTGCGGCCTGGCTTGCCTACCCAGGTGGAGTAGGTGGTGACGTGGGTGAGCCCATTGCGGCGATCCACGACGACGCTGGTGGGCCGGCTGCAGCCGTTGCAACCGGCGTTCCGGGTGGTGCGTCCCTCGATGACAGCCAGCGTCTCGCCGTCGCCGCTGTAGACGTCCTCTTCCAGGACGTAGACCTTTCCATCGGCGGGGCTGGCGGTGGGGCGGCCGGGCTGGAGGATGAGGCCCTGCAAGCAGGGAGAGCCGCGCCATTCGAGCGTCGCCAGGTCGTAGACGGAGATACCGGCGGCGAACTCGTCCCCGGTGTAGAGCCAACCGTGCGTCGTGTCCACGTCTACGTAGCCGCCCACGCCCGACAGCAGGAGCACCTCGTCGTGGGTCTGGAGATCGAGCACGTGCACGTCGCCGCTGGCATCGCCGACGAAGAGAGTGCCGTGGTCGGGCGCAATGGCGGCGGAAACCGGCTCGCGTGAGAGGCCCATCCGCCACACGGGCTGCAGCGTGACCGCGTCGAGAGCCAGGAGGAAGGAACGGCCTGCAAAGTAGAGCCGCCCCCGCGCGCCGTCCAGTGCCCACGGAGCGCGGGGAGGCACCTGCACGTCAGCCTCTCCCGTGCCCGTGGTCGGGTCGAAGCCCGCGACCCAGGTGGAGCCGTCAAAGTCCGTATAGACGACGTGAACGCGCCCGGTGGCCGGGTCAATGTGTAGTTTCTCCCACGGGCGGACCGCGGTAAAGCCCGCTGGCTCGCCCTGAGGGATGCTGAAGATGGTGCCCAGCAGTCGGCCGTTGACTGTGTCAAAGCCCACTATCCCGCCGCCGGGCGCGTAGCCGTAGGTGCGGCCACGGCTCGGGTCGGCGGTCAGCCGCCACACCCGTTCCTCGACCGAGTTGACCGGCTGCAGAGAAGTTGCATCGAGGACGTCCACAAAGTAGCATGCGGAGGAGCCCTCGCCTGCGGGTTGCTGGCGGGAGACAAAGATGAGGTTGGCCTGCCCGTCGAAGGCCAGGCTGGCACCGGGTTGACCGGCGCCGATCTCCTGCTCAGCGAGCAGGTCGCCGCCGGTGCCTGCGTAGACCCGCACGGTCGTCGTTTCCAACCCCCCGGCGACGGCAAGGCGGCCATCTTCGGCCAGGTCGAAGGCGTGGATGCCAGAGATGGTCAGCGGCACGCCACCTTGCAACGGGATGATGTACAATGCGCCGCTGACACCCGTCGTCGTGTCGCCGGGCAGGCCAACGTAGGCCCACCCGTCGCGTATCACGGCCCGTCCATTGTGCAAATACCCGGCGACGAGCTCGCGTGCCACAATCTGGCTTGTGCCAGCGTTGGCAATGAGTAACTCGCTATCCTCCTGACCGATGGCATAGAGCGTCCCGCCGTCCCACAGCAGGAGGCGCGGCTCGAAGGGGAGGGTGCGGGTTTCCAGCACCTGGCCGGTGGTGGGGTCAATCACCGTGAGGCCTGGTTGGCCTTGAGCATCGCCAAAGGGCTGCTCAGCGAGCATACCTGCTGTGTGGAGGGTGCCAGTCTCCGCGTCCACTGCCAGTGCACCGCCCACGCATGCCTGTAGCTCATCGCCCAGTGTGATGGCGGCGGTCACGAGCGGCAGTGGGC
>CAZMOT010000028.1:0-30527 GCA_964568065.1 uncultured Anaerolineales bacterium | reverse complement strand
ATTGTGGAGGGTGGGGTGGGGCGATATTCTCAGTGAATCCAAAAGAGAGCCGGGGAGAGGAAGAGACTCTCCCCGGTTCAGTTTTTGCTGCTCAATGGATCGTTTGGTTACACCTCATCTATCTTTACCTGCTTGGTCTGCTGGACCGCTGGGGGGGACAAGAGGAGCTCAACCACATGCTTGGTGCTGAACTGCTTTCCCCGAGGACGTCGGTAGATGAACCAGTAGACTAAAGCCACCATGACTCCCCCGCCAAAGATGTTGCCCGTGGTCACCGAGAGAAGGTTGCTGAGGAACCCTTGTAGATTGAGGTTGACCAGGTCGCCGGCCACTTTGCCTGCGGCTTCCACGACTTGCGGTTCCGCCTTTAGCAGAAGCCCCATAGGGATGAAGTACATATTGGCGATGCTGTGCTCGAAGCCGGAAGCCACAAAGGCGGTGATAGGGAACACGATGGCCGTGATCTTGTCCACAACGCTTCGGCCGCCCAGACAGAGCCACACAGCCAGGCATACCAATGCGTTACACAAAATGCCCCGCGCCATTCCCTCAACAAATGACAGGTTTACCTTGGCGTTGGCGATGTTCAGGGCTGTGGCCCCGACGTGGTAGTTGGCAAAGGCCCACTGCCTGGTGAGATACATGAGCATCGCTGTACCCAGGGACCCAACCAGATTCCCGAAATAAACGATGACCCAGTTGCGCATGACCTGCCCCAGGGTCAACTTGCCGCTGACCCAGGCCATGACGATCAGGTTGTTACCGGTGAAGAGTTCGGCTCCAGCGATGACGACCAAAATCAGACCCAGGCTAAACACCAAGCCTCCGACGAGTTTGTTCATGCCGAAACCCAGGCCGCTGTCGGTGATGACGAGTGTGAAAAACTCTGCCCCAAGCCCGATGAACGATCCCGCCAGCATGGCCAGAGCGAGCATGCTCCAGAAGTCCAGGTTAGCCTTCTTGATACCGACGCTTTCCATCTGGTCCGCCATCTCGGAAGGCGGAAGGGCGTCTATAGTGACTTGGCTGGACATTTGAACCTCAACCAGCCTGCTGACTGTATCTTTCCAACCTTTGGGGCCTTTGCGGTGTCACATGAACCTGGCGAACCTTTTCGCGGATGAGCTGGTATAGGCCAGCTATTAACACAGTCCACACAACGCCAGGAACGAAGAATGTCATAACTAACGTGAAGACATCAAGCAATAGGTTACTCATAATATCCTCCTATTTGAGTATCAGGGATGTAGAACTTTACACCCCAAATCACTTCAACGGGCTACCATATTTCCTGCTGGAGTCTGCACTCCAGCCAGGTGCGCAACCGCGCATCCAACTTGCCCACACGGGCCTCTATCCAACCGATATCCCCGCTCAACAACGCGGCTTTTTCCTCTTCAGTGAGGTTATAACCCTGCAGGGTCTCAGAACCATGATAAGTTAACTGAGCGATAAAGTCATCGTCGTCCGCTGCCCTATCCAGTACCCTCAAAATCTCTGCTGCGTTAACCTGTCCGCCATACCACAGGTAGGTTAACGGGGCGATGAAAGTATGATCGTTCACTGGTCTATCCTGCACCATTACTTGCACTTGGGACATCTCAGTCCTCCCTACTTCTTGATACGTTCTCTGCTCTCCTTCTTTGGGTGGCCTCTACACATAGTATACTCCTTTTCGTGGCCGGCATCATCGGCCAATGTGCCTGTCTTGCCCTTGTGAAAAGTACCTGGTTTCGAGTCCAAGCCTTTGCCTAGAATCCATAGCAGACCTAGGCCGTTCTGCCCAGCAACGACGTGGCGCAGCTAGGCCATTATGCTGACACAAAATAAGCCTATTTGCTTATGCAAGACTCATCGTCAGATGTCAGATCAAGCTTGCCTCATTCGCGTTAGCGGCTTATAATTCATTGTCTAGCTCACTTAGGTGGTCAGAACGAGGCACTATGAATATGATCAGAGTAATGTTGGTCGAGGATCACGTCCTGGTGCGGGAAGGTACCAGGGAACTACTGGATCGAGAAAAGGACCTGCAAGTCGTAGCCGAGGCAGGGGACGGGGAGGAGGCTGTGCAACTGGCCGCCGCACATCGTCCCGACGTGGTCATCATGGATATCGCCATGCCCAGGCTCAACGGCATTGAGGCCACCAAGCAGATCAAGGCCACCAACCCGGCAACCGCCGTACTGGTGCTCACGGCCTACGACGATGACCAGTACATCTTTGCCTTTCTGGAGGTCGGAGCTGCAGGTTATTTGTTGAAGGATGTCTCCAGGGATGACTTGGTCAGGGCTATTCGGGCCGTGCACGCTGGTGAATCGGTGCTCCATCCAGCCGTTGCCCGCAAGGTGATCAACTACTTCGCCCGGCAAACGGCCAAACGACGGGTAGATGAGTATGAGGAGAGCGTCCTTGACTCGCTCACCAATCGCGAGATGGAAGTCCTGAAGCTGGCAGCGAAGGGGATGACGAACCGAGAAATCGCCAGCGCACTCACCATCAGCGTCCGCACGGTGCAAGTCCACCTGAGCAGTGTCTTCAGCAAGTTGGGGGTCGGCTCGCGAATCGAGGCTGTGCTCTACGCTTTGCGAAAGGGCTGGCTCGCCCTGGAAGACACGTCCTGACAGGCCATCGGCCTGTGGTTTGCGGAGGCAATCAAGAGAATGGAGTCAGCCCCGGTATCCCCAGAGAACCCCAGGAAGAGGGCAGTAACTCGCCGTGCTTTGTGGATTGTGGTGGCGATGTTAGCCGCGATCACAATACTCCACTACTTTACACCACGGACACGTTTGCTGTTACTTCCGATAAACGCCTTTTTGAGCCGGCACGCGGTAGAGCGTATCATTTTTGTACTCCCCATAGCCAGCGCAGCGTTCGCATTTGGACGGAGGGGAGGTTTGATTACCTTGGCCCTTGCCGTCCTCCTCATGCTGCCACGAGCCTTGTGGATCTCACCCTCTCCGGTAGATGCCCTCATAGAGATAGCCGCCGCCGCCGTGGTCGGCTATCTCGTGACCTGGATGATTGAGACCCAGGCGAGGGAGAAGGCACTGCGCCAGAAGACGGTATCACAACTGAGAGCCATCAGCGCTGTCACCACTATCGTGACCGGGTCCCTGGAACTGGAGCAGATCTTGCAGGATGCCCTCGACAAGGTCTTGGAAGTAACTGGCCTGGATGCTGGCCTGATATTCTTCCTGGACCAACAAGCTCAGGAATTGGTCCTGGCTGCCTATCGAGGTATGTCGAAGGAATCGGCCACAGAGTTGGATCGGCTCAGGCTGGGCGAGGGTTTCTGCGGGCGGGTTGCTCGGTCTGGAGAACCGATGATGATACGGGATTCCTCCCGAGATCCTCGGTTGACGAGGTTGGCCGTGCAGCGGGAAGGGCTGCGGGCTCAGATAATCGTCCCTCTCCAGTCCAAGGGTGAAGTTGAGGGCGTACTGGCTGTCGCCACCCGAGATTCGCGCCAGTTTCTTTCAGAAGAAGTGGAGCTCATCACGGCCATCGGCAACCAGATCGGCGTGGCCATTGAGAATGCTCAATTGCACCGGGACGTCGCACGGCAACTGCGAATCCAACAACGATTGAACGAAGTGGTGGAGCGGATCACTTCTGAACTGGAGTTAGATAGAATCCTGCCCAAGGTGCTTCAGATCGCTGAGGAGTTGACCGGTGCAGATGGAGGGGGTATTGCTCTGTTCGACCAAGACAGAGAAAGCATCCATTACCGTCATCTGCACAACCTACCCCAGGAGTTGACAGATGTGTCTATCCCCAAGGATAAAGGCATAGCCGGAGAGGTGTTGGCCACCGGCAGCCCTGCCGTTGTTGAGAACTACCAGACCTATCCCGACGCCATACCTGCCTTCGCAGATGCTGGCCTCACCAGCGTCGTGGCGGTGCCGATCGCGAGCGGTGACCGGTCGTTTGGCACGCTGACCCTCGCCAGTCTCAATAGGGCAAAGTATTTTTCTAATAGAGACATAGCTATCCTCGCTGGCATAGGCCGTCAAGCAGGCATTGCCATTGAGAACGCGCGCCTCTATGAGAACCTACGTTTCTATATTCAGAAGATTACCCAGGCTCAGGAAAACGAGCGGAAACGCATCGCCCGTGAGCTTCACGATGAGACGATTCAGATGTTGATCGTCATCTCGCGTCGTCTTGAGGTATTGGCCACTCTTCCCGAACGATTGCCTGAAACCGCTGTGCGGCACCTGGAATCGTTGCGAGGACTGATAGGCGACACGCTGAAAGGTGTACGCCGCTTTGTCCAAGACTTGCGGCCTTCCACCCTGGATCATTTGGGGCTGATGGCGACGTTGGAAGGATTGACCAACGACCTGAGGGAGAAGGATGAGATAGAGACTGAACTCAGAGTGTCGGGGGAGGTGCGGCGACTTATGCCTGAGGAGGAGCTGGTGTTGTTCCGGATTGTCCAAGAGACCTTGAGCAACGTCAGGCGGCACGCCAGGGCTTCCCGGGTGATAGTGCAGGTAGAGTTCTGCCCAGGCAGGGTACGGATATGCATTGAAGACAACGGCCGCGGGTTCAACGCCCCGGAGAGGATCGGTGACCTGGTTGCCAAGGGCAGGTTGGGCCTCATCGGCATGTACGAGCGGGCAAGAACGCTGGATGGAATGCTGACAGTCCAATCGGATCAAGGCCGGGGCACAGTGGTCGTCGTGGATGTACCAGTGTAGCTAGCATCACTTTGTACGCACTCTGAAACCCTTCCGATTAGAGGACTTTCTCCAAAACCATCTGGGCAACCCGAGGGATGGCTGCCTGCACGTGGGGCGTGCACGTCTCCCCGAAGGTGATGACATCTTCCACCTCCACCGCCAGGATTGTGATGGCTTCATCCTCTGGCAAGGCCATCCCTAATCGGCGGCCCAGTTCCATGGCAGCCGGCAGGCTCAGATCGTGGCTCGAGGTGGAGTGCAAAGAGGATAAGAGATCCTTGGTGCTGAGCCGGTAGACCTGGCCAGCTCGTCCTCCGGCCCGAATGGCGTCCACCAGGATGAGGCGGTCGTAACCGACCACGGTATCCAGAAGCCTCAACCCCCCCAGGCTGGCCTCGGCCACATCCACGTTGGGCCGGTTGAGCCGCCCGGCCAGGGCCCGCACGATGTGGATACCTACCCCGTCGTCGGACAGGATGGGATTGCCTAGCCCCAGCACTAGCGTCTTCAAGGCAAGCGCCCTCAAAAAGTAGATTGGTAGATTGGAGACGTAAATTGGTCTTCCAACCAATCTGCCACTACCAATCTACCAACCTACCGCTTTAGCAGCCTACCGACTACTCGATGAACTGCGTCAGTCGCTCCACCACGTTCCCCTCGGCATCGCGGATGCGCACCTCCAGCGGCATCTGGCCGGGCAGAGTATGCGTGGCGCAGCCTAAGCAGGGGTCGTAAGAACGAAAGGCCATCTCTACTCTGTTCAGCAGCCCCTCGCTCACCTGACCTTCCTTGATGAACGCCTTGGCTGCCTTCTTGATGGAGATCGAGATAGGGGCATAGTTGTTGGTCGTGCCGACGATGAGGTTACATTTCTGCACGATGCCCTTCTCGTCGGTGATGTAGTGATGGGTCAGCGTGCCGCGTGGTGCTTCCACGATGCCCACCCCCTCGTCCGGCGTTTCGGTGGGGACGTTGCGCACGTGCGGGTCGGTGATCTCCGGATCGGTCGCCAGCTTGACGATGTACTCGGCGGAGTAGAGCAACTCGATCAGACGCGCCCAGTGCGTGGCCAGCGTGCCGTGCACCGGCTTGCCGCCCAGCGTCTCGTAGAAGTGCTCGTAGGCTTCTTGCGCCAGCGGGGTGGCCATGCCGTCGGCGGCGTTGAGCCGCGAAAGAGGCGTGGCCTGGTAGACGCCGCTGTCCATACCGGTCACGAACCCCTTCCAGCCCACCTTTTTGAGGTAGGGGAACTTGAGGTAGGTCCAGGGCTCGACGCGCTCGGCGACCACGTCCAGGTACTCCTCCGGGGAATACTTGACGAACTCGTTGCCCTCGGGGTCTACGACGCGCACCTTGCCATCGTAAAAGTTGACGTGGTTGTTCTCGTCCACCAACCCCATGTAGTACATGGGCGTGGTGAAGGCGTCGGAGAGGATCATGTCCAGGTAAGTCTTGTTATCCAGCACCACGTCGTGGAAGAGTTGGAGGCCGAACTGGCCGAACTCGACCAACTCGTGTCCCCACGTCTCAATCTGCGCCCGTTCTTCTTCGTTGATCGCCTTGCTCACACCACCGGGCAGCGCGCCGACCGGGTGGATGGTCTTGCCGCCCAGCATGCCCACGATGTCCATAGCCTTTCCACGGCTGCTGATCACATTGCCGCCGATCTCCAGGCCGACCTTGTGGATTAGCCCCAGGATGTTGCGTTCAGCGGGTGGCGCGTCCGGCCCCAGGACAAAGTCAGGGGCCGCGAGGATGTAGAAGTGGACGGTGTGGTCGGCGACGTAGAAGGCGGAGTAGAGCAGTTCGCGCAGTTTCTTGCCGGTGGGGGGCACCTCGACGTGGTAGACCGCGTCGCAGGCCTTGGCCGAGGCCATGTGATGAGCCTCCGGGCAGACGCCGCAGATGCGCGGCGTGATGCGCGGCATCTCCTCCACAGGCCGTCCCTCGGCAAACTTTTCGAACCCCCGCAGTTCGGGGATCACCAGGTAAGCGTTGGCGACGTTCCCCTCCTCGTCGAGGAAGATTTCGATTTTGCCGTGTCCCTCGAGTCTCGTGATGGGGTCAATGCTGATCTTCTTCACAGGACTTCTCCTTGTTCTGGATACTGGATATTGGATACTGGATATTGGGTATTCAATCTCTAATCTCCAACCTCCAATCTCGACCGATGCAGCAGCGACGCCGGCAAACCGAAACGATAGAAGGTGCCCGCCGGGTCCACGATCTCGCCCACGATGCGGGCTGCCTCCTCCTCGGTATCGGCGTCCACCACCGAAGCGACCGCCGAGAGGAGCGCCGCCCCCTGGTCAATCACGTTCGGCGGCGGACCGTAGCAGCCCCGGCAGGGCATATTCACGCTGGGGCAGAGCGCGCCGCAGCCGCCTCGCGTCGCCGGCCCCGCGCAGATGATGCCCTGGTCGAAGAGGCAACGCTCGGGGTCGGGGATGATCTCGTGGGGGCGATAGAACTTCTTGATGCGCTTCTCCTCTCGCTCGTGCTTGCACTCGTCGCACACTGTCTTCTCGTTGGCCCCGACCACGCTCCCCTTGGGCGGAAGGGCGCCGCCCAGGATGGCCTCGATCACGGCCCAGATTTGAGGGGCCTGCGGCGGGCAGCCGGGCACGAAGTAGTCCACGTCCTCCACCTGGCCCAGAGTCTTGACCGTGTTGTAGAAATACGGAATGTCTACCTCTCCCTCGGGCATCTGGTAAGAGGTCTGCGGGAAGACGCCATCGGGGTTGTCCACGGAGGGCGACGTTAGGTAGACGCGCTCGAAGATGGACTTCCGGTCGAAGAGGTTGGCCAAGCCCGGAATGCAGCCCTCGTGGGCACACGACCCGAAGGCGACCAGCACTTTCGACTTCTGGCGCAGAAGATGGGCCATTTCCTCGTTCTCGCCAGTACGGATGGCGCCGTTGAAGAGGCAGACGTCTATGTGACCGTCGGGCATGGCCTCGACATCCTTGTATTTGAAGTCCACTGCCACCGGCCAGAAGAGGATGTCGGCCGCCGCGTCCAGGTCCAGGATCTTTTCCCGCAGCTCCAGGATGGCGATATCGCAGCCACCGCAGGAGGCAGCCCAGTAGAGTCCCAGTTTGAGTTTTCCGTTGTCCGACATTGGCCTAGTCCTCCTTGCTCTCAAGCTGATGCTTCCAGTTAAGCGGCCCCAGGTCGTGCACCTGGGCGGTGAAATCGCGCACCAATTGCGCCCACTGAGGGGCCTCCGCGCCGGAGATCCAGCCCCAATGGAAGCGTTCCTTCTCGATGCCGTACTGCGCCAGCAGCGCCTCCACCAGCGGCATGCGGCGGAAGGTCTTGTAGTTGCCCTCCTGATAGTGACAATCGCCGGGCGGGTGGCAGCCTGAGACGATGAGGACGTCGGCTCCCTCGGCGAAGGCCTTGAGGATAAAGACCGGGTCTATGCGCCCCGAGCACATCACGCGGATGATGTCCACGTTGGACGGCTGCTCCATGCGGGAGATACCGGCCGTGTCGGCTGCGGCGTAGGTACACCAGTTGCATAGAAAGCCGACGATTCTCGGTTCAAAGTTAGCACTCATGAATCTAAACCTCCATCTTGTTTTTCCTACCCACCCATCTCGGCGAACATCGTTTGCGGGTCGAGACGGACAATGCCCTCGACGTAGTCGAAATGGGCGTCGGTGGAGATGATTTTCGTCAATCCATTGTTTAACATCACAGCGACGTGGATGAGATCTCTGGCCTTGACCCCTTGCTTGGCGTATCGCTTGAAGAGTTCGACGGCCTTGCGCGCATCGGCAACGAGAGTGGGGTAGACAGTCGGGACAATATCCAACAGATTAGTTGCCATCGTCGCCCCAATCTGCCAACGACCTATAGCTCCGTAGCGGTACAGGACCTCCTGGATGATTTCGGTGTCAATGGCCACAGCGATGTGCCCTTCGGTGGTCTCCGTCATCAGCCAGACGCAGGAGGCCTTGTAAGGGTGCTCCTCTCCCGCTGCATACATCGGGACATTTACGTCCAGGAAGAAGACCTCTTTACTCATCACCCATCCAGTGCTCCCTTGATGATCTCTTCCTCCATTTGCTCCCAATCGGCGACCGGGGCATTCAAAGAAAGAAGGCTCTTCAGGGCAACGCGGCGACGTTGCAAGGCGGCCTGTTTGAAGTAGACTCGCTCTACCGCCTCGCGGATCAGGACACTAATGGGCTTCCCCTGTTCCTCGGACAACCGTCGCAACAGAGCATATTGCTCGGCAGTGAGGACCGTTTGTACCCGTTGGGTATAGATGCGCATCGTGATTTCCCTTTTGGTAGTATCAAATAGTGTGTATATTCATTATACTACCGAAGGGAGAAAAAGGCCAAATCTGTTCCTCAGGTTTCAACAAGCCTTCGCCCTGAGGGCTTCGGTTGGTCAAAATCCTCAGGCCGAGAGGCTGGTTGACTGACAAATCTTATTAGGACACAGTTGTCATGGGTGCTTACACACCACCAAGGACGAAAATGTAGCCGCGATTTCCCAATCGCGCTTCTGTCTGGTTTATTTTCGAGGCAGATTTTCGCAGGCTGCTAGAAGGCGAGCTCGACACCGCTGATGCTCAATTCTTCATCTGTGACGATCCTGCACGGAGGCAAGGCACTTACGTCCATTCCGGGCTCGTACTTGAAGATGTCGCCGATCTCCTTGCTGAGCATAAAGATGAAGCGGGAAAGGGGCAGATTCATGGAGCACGCATCCTGACACTGACCGCAGTTGACGCAGGAATCCATGACGTGTACGGCCCGCACCATGGGCCACATGGCGTCAGGTGGAATCTCTCCGCCAAGTACGAAGCCCCTATCCGGCTCCAGCCAGCAATCCTTACAGTAACAGATCGGGCAGGCATCCCTGCACCCAAAGCACTTGATGCACTGGCTGAACTGGCCGAACCAATAGTCAAATCTCTCATCGAGACTCATGGCTTTGAATGGGGCAAAATCTCTTTCCTGCCACTTGCGCGCCAGTTCGGTTGCCGCTTCGTATTTTCTCCTTCTGATTTCCACGGCCTCCTCACCCGGCTGCTCAACGAGAATGCAGCCGGCCTCGATCGCTCCACCAACAAGATCGGAACCCTTTTCCGAACACACTTCTATGAACGTGGCCTTTCTATCTACCACGCCCCACTTGCCGCAGGCTACGTCCGCCATGGTTGGGATGCTCGTCTCGCAGCGCCGGCAGTTCTCCCTCCTTCCGTACCCTTTCTCCTCCAGTTCGGCCAGGTCCCTCTCCCTCTCGGTTCCATCCTTCAACCTGGTCGCAAGTTTTCCGTCCTCGATGTCCTCGCTAACTACGTCAGCCGGGTTGATGCCAAACTCCTCTTTGAACATCTTCTGAGCCGCTACCGGCGGCAGGGTGCCGGTACAGTTCAGGCCCACGAGAAGCAAGTTCTCGAGGTTGATCTGCTCCCGCTTGGCGAGTTCAATGATCGCCTTGGCATCGCACGGCCTGCAGGTCATTGCTATCCTCAGGTCAGAAGCGCCATCCAGGTACTCCTTCAGACAGCGGGCGATGTTGGGGGAGGCACAATGCAAAGCCCCCGCCGCCTCTATCACCTCTTGCGGATCCGTGATCAAGACGGGTATGCCGTCGTATCTGTTGCCGTTTCTTGCCTTTACGACCAGCACGGCATCCACGCGCTTGCTTTCCAGGGCGAATTTCAGAAGGGAGGTAACCGCGCCACCATATTCAGCTTTCTCCAATATCTCCTCGTCCGGGGACCAGGCCAGATACATATCGCCTTTCATTGTTTCACCTCCATTCTGACAGCGCACACCTTGTACTCCGGCATCTTGCACGCGGGGTCAAGCGCGGGGTTCGTCAGCACGTTGGCGCAGGCCTCGGCAAAGTGGAAGGGGACGAACAGCAGACCCGGCGGCACTTGCGTGGTTATCTTGGCTTGGGTCTCTATGCTGCCGCGCCTGGTTTCCAGAGTGACCATATCTCCGCTCCTGATCCCCGCTTTGGCGGCATCTGCGGGGTTGACCTGGACGAAACCCCGAGGGACCTCGTCATTCAACTTTTGGGTTCTGCGCGTCATCGTTCCGGTGTGATAGTGGAATATGCTCCTTCCGGTGGTCAGAACGTAGGGATACTCTTCGTCCGGCAGTTCTGCCGGGGGCTTGTAGTCCACCACTTGAAAGTGCCCTAACCCATCAGGGGTGTTGAACTTTTGAACGAACATGGTGGGCGTACCCGGGTGATCCTCAGAAGGACAGGGCCAGTGAATCCCCCCCGTCGTCTGGCTGAGCCTTTCGTAGGTTATGCCCGCGAATTGAGGAACACAACGTCTGATCTCCTCAAATACCTCCCGTGCGGAAGAGAAGCCAAACTTGTCTTTGTAGCCCATCTTTTCCGCCAACTGGCATACAACCCACCAGTCAGGCCTGGCCTCGCCAGGAGGGTCTACCACCTGGTCTATCTTCTGTACCCTTCTATCAACCCAGGCGTGGGTTCCCTCTCTCTCCACCCAGGTGGCCGCGGGCAGCACCACGTGGGCCAACTGCGCCGTCTCGGTGGGGAATATGTCCTGAACCACCAGGAATTCCAGGTTCTGCAACGACTTCCGCACATCGTTGACATCGGGGGCGGCCATCATGGGATTTGTCCCCACCACGTAGAGGAACTTGACCTTTTGCAGCATCACCGTGTATGGAAAGCCGGGCTTCGTGGGCAGGTCCTCCACCCCCCAGGCTTCCTCGAAGATTTTCGCCGTCTCCTCGCCCACCACCTTGAATCCAGGATAGAAGACGTTGAGGCAGCCCATGTCGCCGGTGCCTTCACCGTTGATCTGCCCCCGCGTGGGGTTGACGCCAGTGCCCGGTCTCCCATAGTGCCCGGCCAGCAACGCCAGGCTGGCGATGGCCTTCACGTTATCTGCTCCGGTGGTATGCTGGTTCAGCCCTTGATCGTACAGAACGCAGCCCGTCTCCGCCGTGGCGTAGGCGATCGCGGCCTCTCTGATCTTTTCCAGTGGCACACCGCTTATTTCCTCCAACTCCTTCAGGTCCAGAGAGGAAAGGTGCTGGCGCAGTTCCTCAATCCCGGCGGTCCTCGAAGCGATGAACTCCTTGTTCTCCAGTCCCTCGCTGAGGATGATGCTCATCATGGCGTTGAGCACTGCCGCATCTGTGCCTGGCTTCAACTGAAGGTGGATATCCCCCAGATACCTGGCGGTGACGGTGTTTCGGGGGTCCAGCACGATTACCTTGGTCCCCCTCTCCTTCGCCCTGAGCACTCTCATGGTCATCATGGGGAAGGTCTCTTTGAGATTGACACCGGCCAGGAAGATACAGTCCGCCCGTTCGATGTCAATCTCAGAGGTCTCCATCACACCAGCGCCCACCGTGGGGCCGAGGCCAGCCGCCGAGGGTGAGTGGCACAGTCGGCCACAGTACTCTACGTTGTTGGTGCCCATGATGACGCGGGTGAACTTTTGCAACACGTAGGCGTCCTCGTTGGTATTCTTTCCCGAGGCGAGCAAGCCAAACGTCTCTGGTGTGGCTTCCTTGAACCTGCTGGCGATGAGGTCGAGCGCCTCCTCCCAGGAGGTCTCCTCAAGCACGCCGTTCTTTCTCACCAGCGGCGTCTTCAGCCTGTCCTCGGCGTAGAGGAACTGATAGGCATTCTTCCCCTTGGGACAGTTCTTCCCCTCGTTTACCGGGTGCTCCTCCCACGGCTCCTGGCCTATGATTTTGCCATCCTTCACGACCAGGTAAATCCCGCAGCCACAACTGCAATAGGGGCAGATAGCAGCCTTGTATTCAATCTTCATCTAGCTTCCTCCTGAAAGGGCTGGGACCAAGCCGTTTGATGGTCTCGGTGAATTCGGTGATTACCTCGGTCACCTTCGGGGCTTCAGATGCCGCGATCCACTCCAGTCTCAGCCTATCCTGGCCGATTCCTACAGCATTGAGAAAAGGCTTCAACGCGGTAACTCTTCTACGGGCATTCAGGTTGCCCTTCTCGTAATGGCACTGTCCCGGATGGCAACCGGAAACCAGGACCCCGTCTGCACCCAGGGCCAGTGCCTTGAGGATGAAGGCTGGGTCTACGCGCCCGGTGCACATGACGCGGACGACGTCCACGTTAGGCGGCTGCTGCATGCGCGAGACACCGGCCGTGTCGGCCGCGGTATAGGTGCACCAGTTGCACATGAAAGCGACGATTCGCGGTTCAAAGTTGCTGTTGTTCATAGGCATTGCTCCTCTCATGTCAAATAGCAAGGATACAAGTACACAAGATGTAAGATGTCTGCTCGCTACTTGTTTCCTTGTGTACTTACCTCACGCGGGCACCCGGAACAGCCCCTCGATCTGGGCCAGGATCTGCCGGTCGGTGAAGTGGCGTGCCGTGATGGCGCCGGAGGGGCAGGCTGCCGCGCAGGTGCCACAGCCCTTGCACAGCGCCTCGTTGACGCGGGCGATGTTCTCCTCCTCGATAAAACTGATGGCGGTGTAGGGGCAGAGCTCGATGCAGGTCTTGCAGCCCGAGCAAAGCACCTCGTCCACGACAGAGATCGTCGGCGAGATGGTGACCTCGCCCTTGTCCAGCAAAGCCAGGCTCATAGAGGCCGCCGCGCCGGCGTGGGCCACCGTATCCGGCACGTCCCTGGGGCCTTGGGCAACGCCGGCCAGGAACACTCCATCGGTGTTGGTCTCCACCGGCCGCATCTTGGGATGCGCCTCGGCGAAGAAGCCGCTCTCCTTGCGGCCCAGGCCAAAGAGCGACGCCACCCGCTCGGCGTCGTGCGGGGCCTCGATGGCCGTGCTGAGCACGACCATATCCATATCCATCTGCACCGTCCGGCCCAGGTCGGTGTCCTCCCCCTTGACGCGCAACTTGCCGTCCGGGAGCACCTCCACCTCGGCGCTACGGCCACGCACGAAGATAACGCCCTCCTTCTGCACCCGCTCGTAGAACTCCTCGTAGCCATCGCCGAAGGTGCGCATGTCCATGTAGAACTCGTGCACCTCGGCCCCAGTTTTGTCACGCACCAAGTGGGCCTGCTTGAGCGAGTACATGCAGCAGAAGCGAGAGCAGTACTCGTGCGCGTTGTGGTCGCGGCTGCCGACGCAGTGGATGATAGCCACATGCTCAGGCTTGCGCCCGTCGGCCAGCAGGATCTCGCCGCTGGTGACCCCGCCGGCGTTGGAGAGGCGCTCGAACTCCATGCCGGTGATGATGTTGGGCGACTGGCCGTAGGAGTACTGGGAGAGTTGGTGGGGGTCCCACATCTCGAAGCCGGTAGCGACGATGATGGCCCCCACGTCCAGCTCGACGATCTCGTCCTGCTGGTCAAAGTTGATCGCGTCGGCCTCGCACACCATCTGGCAGGCCCCGCAGGCGTCTGCGATCTCGCCCTCGGTGCGGTCGTTCTGGCGGAAGCGGATGCAGGCGTCGGTGTCAATCACCGGCACGCAGGGCACTGCCTGCAGTGAAGGCACGTAGATTGCCGAGGTCGGCCCCAGTGGCTTCTCCTTGTAGATCGCCGCCTTCTCCAGCACGATCTCGATAGCGCCGGTGGGGCACATGATGGTGCAGGCCCCGCAGCCGATGCAATCGCGGGTCTTTTCCAGGAAGGGCGGCCCCACCCGCACCTCGATGCCCCGCCCGGAGAAGTTCAGCACGTCAGCCTTGACCAGTTCGTGGCACGTGCGCACGCAGTGGCCGCAGAGAATGCAGTTCTCGTCGGGGGTGTCGGTGGGGAAGGGCGGCTCCGTGATGCCGTGCTCCCGCGCCAGGTCCTGGATGATAGGCACGTTGGGGCAGCGAGAGAGCAGCAACTCCAGGACCAGTTTGCGGGCCTCCAGCACGGCCGGTGAGCGAGTCTGCACCACCAACCCGTCCGCCGCCGGATAGGTGCAGGAAGTCTCCAACGAGGTGCGTCCTCGTTGCGCAACCTCCACCGTGCAGAGGCGGCAGGCGCCATA
The DNA here is from genome assembly GCA_964568065.1 of uncultured Anaerolineales bacterium. Classification (GTDB taxonomy): domain Bacteria; phylum Chloroflexota; class Anaerolineae; order B4-G1; family B4-G1; genus CAZMOT01. Next base: position 15,883 of record CAZMOT010000028.1, on the reverse strand, counting down.
AGGCTCCAGGAGCGGATGGTAACAGAGAGTGGGAATCTCAATACTATTCGCCTTGGCGATCTCGAGAACGGTCTGCCCTTCCTCGGCCTGAATCTCCTGACCGTCAATTGTTATGGTGATCATGCTGAGAACCTCCTCCTCTGTAAGACCCGGTCAACCAGCCTGGACCATAACCTGCTCGGCGGCAGGGGAAGTTCCAACCCCATCGTCTCCAGCCACTCCAGATCGCAGCGGATGCAGCGCTTGCACTCCTCCTGCATCGTCCTCTCGTCGAGGGGGAGTTCGACCTCATTGAAGTTGCCCCGTCGCTCCTCGATGGCGAGTTCTCGCACCCCGGGTCGCATAGCCTTGTAGTACTGTTCCATATCAAAACGTTGCTCAATGACCTCATAGCCGGGCTTGACCACGAGTTTCTCCACGCGGCCGGTGCGCAGGTAATGATCCACCTCGTCGGCCGCCTGGTTGCCCTGCGCCACGGCCTGGATCACCGTGGCCGGGCCAAGCACGGCATCGCCGGCGGCGAAGACCCTGCGCCGGGTCGTAGCCAGCCCCTCGCTCACAGCGAAGGTCGAGCCACGTCCGGTCTCGATGGTGCTGTCGCCGTCCATCCAGGCCAGATCCGGCTCCTGGCCGATGGCCGGGATAAGGACGTCCACATCCAGCGTGAACTCTGAATCGGCGATGGGGACGGGCCGCTGGCGGCCGCTGGCATCGAACTTGCCCAACTCCTGGCGTATCAGTTCGACACCGGTCACCTTGCCTTCTCCCCCTTCCCCCCCAAAGTTGGGGGGGACCGAGGGGGAGCCTATCACGCGGTTGGGATTGGTCAGGAAGTGGAACTGGATACCTTCCTTCTCGGCTGCTTCCACTTCGTCGTCGCGGGCGGGCATGTCGGCCCGGCTGCGGCGGTAGACCAGGTGCACCTCGTCGGCACCCAAGCGCCAGGCCGAGCGCACGGCGTCAATCGCCACATCGCCACCGCCGACGACGGCCACCCGCTTGCCGCGTAGATTGGGGGCCTTGCCCAGTGCGATGTCGCGCAGGAACTGCGTGCCGTGGTAGACCCCCTCCATCTCCTCACCCTCGACACGCAGCTCACGGCTTTTGTGCGCGCCGATGGCCAGGATCACCGCTTTGTACCCCCCCTCGGTCCCCCCCAACTTTTGGGGGGAAGCAGAGGGGGCCAGCAGATCATCCAGGGTAAAGTCCTTGCCCAGGGCGGTGTTCAGCCTGATCTCGACCCCGGCCCGCTTGATGTTCTCGATCTCCACGTTGAGAATCTCGCGGGGCAACCGGTACTCGGGGATACCGACAGCCATCATGCCGCCGGCCACGGGCAGTGCTTCGAACACAGTGACCGGGTAGCCCTTCTGGGCCAACCGCAGCGCCGCCGTCAGGCCCGCTGGCCCGGCGCCGATGACCGCCACTTTCTCTGTCTTGGGTTCCTCCAACTGCCGGGGCGTCCAGGGCCGTCTCAGTTCGTGGTCGGCCATGAAGCGCTTGATCTGGCGGATGGCGACCGGCTGGTCCAGTTCGCTACGGCGGCACTTGTCCTCGCAGAAAGCCGGGCAGATGCGGCCACAGATGAGGGGGAAGGGGTTGCGCTGGCGGTGGACTTCCAGCGCCTGAGCGTAGCGACCCTGGGCGACGAGTGCCACGTAACTGGGCACGTCCACCTCGGCCGGGCAGGCGTTGGTGCACTTGGCCCTCACCAGCCCCTTGCACACACCGGCTGGGCATTTCTGCTCTCTGATGTGGGCTTCGTACTCATCTCGGAAGTAGCGCAGGCCGCTGAGAACGGGGTTGGGTGCCGTCTGGCCCAGACCACACAGGGAGGTTTCCTTGATGATCCGCCCCATGCTTTCCAGCAGGTCGAGGTCGCTTTCCTTTCCCCTGCCCTCGCTGATGTCCGTCAGGATCTGGATCATGCGCCTGATCCCCTCGCGACACGTGGTGCACCGGCCACAAGATTCATCGCTGAGGAAGTTGAGGAAATACCTGGCGATGTCTACCATGCAGGTGTCCTCGTCCATGACGACCATCTCGCCGGAGCCCATCATTGAGCCCACCTTGGCTAATTCATCATAGTCCAGCAGCACGTCCATGTGTTGGGCGGGGACGCAGCCTCCTGAGGGGCCACCGATCATTACTGCCTTTAACTGCTTGCCGCCAGGAATACCGCCGCCCAGTTCGTAGATCAGTTCCCGCAGGCTGATGCCCATGGGCACTTCCACCAGTCCGGTGTTGTTGATGGCGCCGGCCAGCGCGAAGAGCTTGGTTCCTTTGCTCTTCTCGGTGCCGATGCTGGAGTACCACTCGGCCCCGTTGCTGATGATCTGCGGGATGATGGCCAGGGTCTTGACGTTGTTGACGTTGGTTGGCTTGCCCCACAGGCCACTCTGCGCGGGGTAGGGCGGTCGGGGCCGCGGCTTGCCGATGCGGCCTTCGATGGAGTTCAACGCCGCTGTCTCCTCACCGCAGACAAAAGCCCCACCCCCCCGGGAGATCTTGACGTCGAAATCGAATCCGCTTCCCAGAATGTCCTGGCCCAGCAGGCCATATCCCCGCGCCTGCTCGATGGCCAGGCCGAGGTTCTTCAGCGCCAGGGGGAATTCGTTGCATACGTAGAGATACCCCTCGTGGGCGCCGATGGCATAGGCACAGATAATCACCCCCTCCAGCACACTGTGCGGATCGGCTTCCATTAAACTGCGATCAGTGAAAGAGCCGGGATCACCTTCGTTGCCGTTGGCGACGACGTACTTGACGTCGCCTGGGGCGCTGCGAGCGAACCCCCACTTGAGGCCAGTGGGGAAGCCGGCCCCGCCACGCCCCTGCAGCCCTGAGTTTTTCACCTCCTCAATGACCTCATCGGGGGTCATCGAAGTCAGCGCTTTGCCCAGCGCCTGGTAGCCTCCGACGGCGATATACTCTTCAATGGACTGAGGGTTGATCAGCCCGCAGTTGCGCAGCACGATGCGCATCTGCTTGCCGTAGAAGGGAATGTCCTTGTAGTAAGGCACGGCTCTGTGAGTAGCTGGCTCCTTGTAGGTCAGCCGTTCAACGATGCGCCCTTTGACCAGCGTCTCCTCCACCAGTTCCGGCACGTCAGCGGACTGCACCTGGCAGTAGAGGATGCCCTCCGGCTGAACGATGACGATGGGCCCCATGGAGCAGAAGCCACGGCTACCCGTTTCGACCACCCGTATCTCATCCGCCAATCCGCGCCGTTTTACCTCTTCTTCAAGAGCCAGCCTCACTTCTGAAGCACCGGCCTTTGTGCAAGTCCCGCAGCCACAAACCAGTACATCGGCTCGATATTGTTGCGTCATTCATCTACCTCCTCATCATGGAACGCGCCCCACGATCCATTCGTCCACCACTTTGCCCCTGATCAAATGCTCCTCAATGATGCGGGGCACCATGGCTGTGGTGACATTGCCGTAGGTCACGCGGGGTTCATCACCCTGCTGGATGTCCACCAGGGGCTCCCTGGAACACATGCCGATACAGCCAACAGTGGTCACGTGGGCGTCAATGTTGCGCGCTTCTAACTCGGCCAGAACAGCGTGCATCACCTCCCGCGCGCCGGCCGAGATGCCACAGGTGCCCATGCCCACCGTGATCGTCGTGCTTGTCTCGGTGCGCGCCTTGATATCTCTCTGCAAGCTCTCCCGCAGCGTTCGGAGTTCCTCGAGACTCTTTAACTTTGGCATCGTCTACCTCCCGCCTCCACTTGCTTCCTCAGCCTCCGGACTAACTTCACCGGCGGCCAGTTGGTCAATCAACTCCTCAGCCTTAACGGACGACATTTTGGGGTAGACCTGGTCGTTGACCAGCATGACAGGCCCCTGTGCGCAGGCTCCCACACAACGGACCGCTTCCAGTGAGAATTTGTTGTCGGGAGTTGTGTTGCCGGCTTTGACACCTATTTTCTTCTCGACTGCGTCCATAATCCGCGGCCCTCCGCCCACGTGACAGGAGGTGCCCAGGCATACCTTGATGATGTGGTCCCCCTTGGGCGTGAGGCTGAAGGACTTGAAGAAGGTGGCGATCTGGTAGACCTCGCTCAGGGGCATCCTCAGTCTCCCGGCCGTCGCCTCCAGAGCCTCGCGGGGCAGGTACTTGTACTCCGCCTGGATGTCCTCCAGGACGGCCATACTGGAAGTTCTGTCCGCCGGATAGCGGTCGAAAATCTCGCTTACCTGAATCTCACTCATCGCTCTCCAGGCCTCCTTTCCCCGACGCTCATCTCGCCCATCTTGATCAGTTTCAAGCGTGGGATGCGCCGTGTCAGGCACTCGGTCCAGCATAGGCCGCAGCCCGTGCACTTCTCCTCGTCCACGTAGCGGGCCTTCTTGCGCACCTTGATTTTAAAGTTGCCCACGTAGCCCGAAACTTCCTCGACTTCACTGTAACTCAGGAGCGTAATGTTGGGATGCCGACCGGCATCCATCATCTTGGGCCCCAGAATTCAGGTGCTACAGTCGAGGGTGGGGAAGGTCTTGTCCAGTTGCGCCATGTGCCCGCCGATGGAGGGCTCCCGCTCGACCAGGTAGACCGGATAGCCAGCCTCGGCCACCGTGAGCGCCGCCTGGATGCCGGCGATGCCCCCGCCGACGATGAGCGTTGCTTGGGTGACCGGCTCCACGCGCGGCTGAAGCGGTTCCTGGTAGGCCACCCGATATACGACCGAGCTGACCAGCCGCTTGGCCTTGGCCGTGGCCTGCGCGACATCCTTGATGATCCAAGAACAGTGCTCGCGGATGTTGGCCATGGCGAAGTAGTAGGGGTTGAGACCGGCCTCGGCGACGGCGTTCTGGAAGGTGGTCTCGTGCATGCGCGGGGTGCAGGAAGCGACCACCACCCGATTGATGCCCAACTCCCGGATGTCGTCCTTGATCATGTTCTGGCCTGGCTCGGAGCACGTGTACTTGTAGTGGCGGGCGACGGCCACGTTCGGCAGCCTCTGCGCGAACCTGACCACCTCGGCGACGTTTACCGTAGCGGCGATGTTTATGCCACACTCGCAAACGTAGACGCCAATCTTTGGTTCATCCATAGACTCAAACCTCCTTTGATAATCAGAAATACTCATCAGACACGACTTTGCCTCGTGCTTTCAGATCGCGCAACAACATCCCCATCAAGACCGGCTTACCCGCCTTTTCCGCCGTAATGATCAACTTGATGGCATACGCAACTCGGTTCATTCCAACTGAAAGTCGCTAGTCCACTCCTGGCACGCCCAACTCAAACAATCTGCCGACCACTGTGAACGTCGTGAGTTCCGTCGTCAGGATGGGGATGCCTTCCCCCTCTGCCTTCTCCATAGTAGCGGCATCAGGGGTCATCCCTTCGGTAACGATGATGCCGGCCAGATCGAGCAGACTGGCCATGGCCACGATGTTGGGATGACCCTGCAGAGTAACCCATACGTTGCCTTCCTGCGCTTTGGCCATCACGCAACTCAGCAAATCGGCGGCGTAACCGCCTGTAACCTCCGTACCCAGTTTCCCGGCAGCCGTGCGCACTTCCAACGAGAGTTGACGGCAGAGTTCTTCCAGCTTCATTTCCGCCCCCTTTCCAATAAACGTGCGCAGTAGCATAGGGCCTTGTGCCCTTACACTCAACTCTTGTGCCCTTACGCCCAACTCCGTTGGAGATCGGCTCCTCAAAGTTAAAGGAATACCTCTCCGGGCTGTCTTCCAACCCGGAGGGAGGCCACCGGGCCTGGAGGCTCTCAAGCCCCCTCGCCTTCACTGCGCAAGCCTTTCTAATCCAGATAGATCACGATTTCCAGAGAGGTCCACTGGCCAGGAGAAGATTCCAGTTGCATCTCGTCAGCGCATCTCTGAACGTTGGTCAGACCCATGCCCGCCCCAAAACCGAGCTCCCGGATCCACTCTGGCGCTGTCGAAAAGCCGGCCTGCATGGCCTGCTCGACATCGGGAATGCCCGGCCCCGTGTCCACCGCCCGGATGGTGATCTGTCCAGGCTGAACCTCAGCCAGGATCTCTCCGCCTTCGTCGGTGTGGAGTATGATGTTCATCTCCGCCTCGTAGGTTGCGACAGCCGCCCGGCGGACGATTTGTGGCGAGGCTCCTAGACGGCTCAAAGTGCGCTTGATCTGGCTGGAAGCCTCCCCGGCGTGGTCGAATTCACGGGCCACCACGTCGTAGTGCAAAATGATGCTGGTGCGGTCGGAGACGATATCTTCAAAGATGTGACTGGCCCGATAGCGGTGTATCTCCTCTTCGTGATACTCAACCTCCAGCTTCTTGAGCAGCCCCTGTACGATATCACCCCGCGTGAGGACGCCCACCAGTTTTCGTTTCTCGTCAACAACAGGAAAACGGCCAAAGCCATAGTGGGTGAAGTGGTTGACAGCCAGGACAACAGGTTCGTCGGTGCGGAGAGTCATGGGGTCTCGGGTCATCTTTTCCTCTACCAGGGTCCCCATTTCCCCCCTTGCCAGGGCTTTGATCAAATCTTCAATGGTGATGATGCCCACCAATTCGCCGTTCTCCAACACCGGCGCTCCGGAGATGCGGTGTTCCCGCAATATCTCTCTGAGTTCAGCCATGGAAGTCTGTGGAGCAACGGCAATCACCTTCCTGGTCATCACCTCCTCAACCTTCAGCTCATAAACCAGCTCGTGAAGCCTGGTGATCTCGGTCATTTCGATCATCGGACCGCCTTGCGCAGCCAAACGCAGTAGCATAGGGCCTTGTGCCCTACGGATCCTTCAGTCCCCTTACTCACGCAGTGCGCCAGGAGATGTCGCAGCACCTCATGCCAGCCCGGTGGAGGCGACCGCACATCTCGAACGTGGGATGAGGGGTGGCCACCAGGGGGATGCCTTTCTCTTCCGCCAGGGCGATGGTTTCCGGTGGAGGATGCTTGCCGCGCACAAAGACGATGGCCGCGATGTCGGCCATCTCCGCCGTGCGCACCGCGTGGGGGTTGACCAACCCGGTGAGCAGCAAGGAGCCAGCCTCGGCGAAGGCCAGGACGTCGCTCATGAGATCCGCCGCACAGGCGCACTCGATCTCCATGTCGAGGTCGGCCTTCTTAGAGACCAGCTTTCCTTCCACGATTGAGATTATCTTACAAAGTTCCATTAAACACCTGCCTGCGCAGCTAATCGCATTGGCTACCTTTTGCGCAACATAATCTGCCCAATGCGATTGGGCTCCTCCCTTCAGTTGATACAGACGATAGGCGATTTGCGACGAGCTACAAGTACTGCGCCAGCACCTTCCTGGGTGAGACGATGTTCATTTCCAATCCTAAATCTCTGGCATCGAGCCCGTAGGCCACCCCCACAAGCTGGGTGAAGAAAAGGATGGGAAGCTCGTAGTTGGTTTTATACTTGCTGTTGACCTTGCTTTGGTAGAGATCGAGGTTCATCTGGCACAGGGGGCAGACAGTGACCAGGCACTGCGCGCCGTTGGCATCAGCAGACCTGAACAACTCGTGGATCAGATCCAGAGCTAACTTCTCCTGGGATAGGATCAGCGGACCGCCGCAGCAGCGGCTCTTCAAGGGGAAGGGGGTGGCGTCTGCTCCCAGGCTTTCTATCAGGTGATCCAGGGATTGAGGCAATTCTGGATGATCGAAGCCCAATCTGGGCCGCACGATCTGACACCCATAATATGGAGCTACCCTCAGACCGCGCAGTTCCTTTTTGACGTTGGCTTTTATGGCCTCAAGGCCGACGTCGTTGATGAGGACCTCCAGTAAGTGGCGCGTCTTAACCCCCCCGTGGTATTCCAGGCCGGCTTCGGCCAACACCTCGTCAGCCTGAGCCTTAAGAGGGGGGTAAGCGCGCAAGGTGGCGTTCGCTTTCTCCAGTGTGATGTAGCAACCGCTGCAGGAGACCACCAGGTCCCGTCCTTCTTTTTTCTCGGCCAGGGCCAGGTTGCGACCAGCCAGAGAAAGGGCCAGCAGTTCATCAATGGAGTAGAAGGCTGTGGCCCCACAGCAGTTCCAGTCTTCCAGTTCCTCCAGTTCGACGTCCAGAGCTTTGCACACGGCCTTGGTAGACACCTCATAACTTTGTGCCGTGGCTTCCAGGGAGCAACCGGGGAAGTATGAGTATTTCATTTGCCATTATCTCCTCAGAGCATTTTAGTATTGCCCTTACACTGTGGGTGTTGTCACCGGCGCAGGCTCCTGGGGTGCAAGGTGCTCTCGCTCCAGGGTTTGCGCTTTCTTGATCATGGCCCTCAGCTCTCGCATTCCCTTTACCCTGCTGGGTATGAGCGGCAGGCGGTGGTGGGAAAGCAGCTTCAGCCCCAGGGGTATCATCGTCAAGGCTTTGAGGGGATTGGTGCGCCAGAAATACCCACCGGTCAGCCCCATCTCGGTAAGACGCCCGGTCAGGTTGACGCAATCAACGAAAGTTCTCTCCTGGACGGTTGTGGAGGCCCAGTAGTTGCCGCCATTGTAACGAATGGCCATGCGCTTCAGGGCGTACATGATGTCTGTCACTTTGACGCCTCTGGGGCAGCGCTCGGTGCAAAGGTAGCAGGACAGGCACAGCCACATGGAGTTGCTGGACAGGATCTCATCCCTCATGCCAGCTTTGACCATGGCGTTGATCGTGCGGGGCGGGAACTGCATTTCGTTGGCAGCCGGGCACGAACCAGTACACGTTCCACACTGGATGCAAGCGCGAAGGGTTTCGCCTCCTGGGTGAGCCGCCACCTCGTCTGTGAGACTCCCCGGTGTTGCCCCCCCTTGGCGAAGGAGCCAGCGCATAGTGTCGAACAGGCCACGGCCCACCACGATCCAGACCCCAACGAATACACCGAGCATAATGATCAAGTACGCCACGTATTTGATAGTTAGCGTTATGGTTTCCATCGTTTTATATCTCCTTATAATAGATGAGCTAGCTCTTCGCTTACGTAGGCGGGTATTCTATGTCCCTCGTCGTGCGATGTGAGACACTGCCTTGTCGGTCAGCCTATTCGGGAGTCTGCTCTTCCCAAGCCCCATGGATGATCTCTGGGTACGCCTGCTCCCATCCTCCCAGATCCTGTACCATAAACGGTCGCTTGATCTCGTGCGGATGCTGTTTATCCGCAAATTATCCGCAAACTCCGGCACAGCCTGGTTGAGCGTCTCGTCGGTCACGGCCCGGAAATAGTAGCGAGTGAACGCCTCCTGCGCTGCCTCACTCCACAGGAAAACCACCGGATGCTGTTTATCCGCCAATGCTTCCACCACTTCCTGTTCCCAGGACTTTCCACAATGACGGCCACGTGCTCGCTTATAACAGTGCTGCGCGGAACGTCGTTGTTTCCCGAAACTCCTACGGATGCTGTTTATCTGCTCGATCTCTCAATCTATCTGTCCGAGATTCAGTCGTGAGTAGTTGCTGAGAGAACATGTCTGGGTAGCCTTATTGCACAATGCCGCCAATTATATCTGCCCTCCGAGACATGTCAAGTGCCGTCCGGGTGGGGTTTGCGCGGCGGACGCATCTACAAAAGGATGTCGCTGAATGAGCATTTTCCGCTTGTATGGGCATCAATTGGGAGGACGCAGATTAACGCTGATTTTTCTGTTTTATCTGCGAGAATCTGCGTCCGGTTTTGAGGCTTTTGCAATGCACCCATACCATGTGGAAAATACCCCGCTGAATAATAGGGAAGGCCCCTCCATATGGCAAGGGGCCTTTGAGCCACTAACTTCCGCCACTGGAATGCGCTCCGACCGGATGCTGTTTATCCGCCGGAGCTTGCTTCGGCCTAGTACATCCCACCACCTGGTGGCCCTGCTGGAGCGGGTGGCGTTTCCTCGGGGATGTCGGTGATCAGCGCTTCGGTGGAGAGAATCATAGCCGCGATGGAGGCCGCGTTGGAGAGCGCGCCCTTGGTTACCTTGGCCGGGTCAATGATACCGGCCTCCACCATATCCATGAACTCGCTCTGAAGCACGTCGTAGCCGATGTTGACGTTCTTCTTCTCTTTCTGTTCCCGCCGGACAGTGTCGAGGATCACCGCGCCGTCCTCCCCCGCGTTCTCGGCGAGCTTACGCATGGGCATTTCCAGTGCCGTGCGCAGAATATTGACGCCGGTCTGCTCGTCGAGATAGTCCATCTTGACCTTCTCAAGTGCAGAGATGGCGTTGATCAGCGCCACGCCGCCGCCGGGCACGATCCCCTCCTCGACCGCCGCGCGGGTGGCCGAGAGCGCGTCCTCGACGCGGTGCTTCTTCTCCTTCAACTCGGTCTCGGTGGCCGCACCGACGCGGATGATGGCCACGCCGCCGGCCAGCTTCGCCAGCCGCTCCTGCAGCTTCTCCTTGTCGTAGTCGGAGGTAGAAGCATCTATCTCGACCTTGATCTGCTCCATGCGGCCTTTGATCTCCGCATCTTTACCATGACCAGCGATGATGGTCGTATTATCCTTGGTAGAGATAATCTTATCAGCGCGGCCCAGGTCCTCGATGGTGGTGCTATCCAGTTTGCGGCCCTCTTCCTCGGTGATGACGCTGCCGCCGGTGAGGATGGCGATGTCACGCAGCGTGGCCTTGCGGCGGTCGCCGAAACCGGGAGCCTTCATCGCCAGGCAGTTCAACATGCCCCGCAGTCTGTTGAGCACCAGCGTCGCCAGCGCCTCGCCGTCAATATCCTCGGCGATGACGACCAGTTCGCGTGCCCCCTTCTGCACCAGTTTCTCCAGAATGGGCACAATGTCCTGCGCAGCCGAGATCTTCTTGTCGTGGATCAGAATATAGGGCTCTTCAATGACTGACTCCATCGCTTCGGGATTGGTGATAAAGTAGGGGGAGATGTAACCCCGGTCGAACTGCATGCCCTCGACGTATTCGGTCTCGAACTCCAGCCCCTTGCTCTCCTCGACGGTGATGACGCCATCCTTGCCGACCTTGTCCATCACGTCGGCGATCAGTTCGCCAATCTCCCTGTCCTGTGCGGAGATAGCCGCCACGTTGGCGATCTCCTCCTTGGTGGTCAACTCGATCGCCTGATCGGCGATAGTATCAACTACCGCCTCAGCGCCGGCCAGGATACCGCGCTTGACCAGCATCGGGTTGGCGCCAGCGGCCACGTTCTTCATGCCTTCGGTAATGATCGTGTGAGCCAACAAAGTGGCAGTAGTAGTTCCATCACCAGCGATGTCATTGGTCTTGGTAGCCGCTTCGCTCAACAGTTGTGCCCCCATGTTCTCGAAGGGATCTTCCAACTCGATCTCCTTAGCCACCGTCACGCCGTCGTGGGTGATGGTAGGAGCACCCCACTTCTTGTCTAGCGCCACGTTGCGCCCTTTGGGGCCCAGCGTGGTGACGACAGCGGTCGCCAGAACGTCAATCCCGCGCTTAAGGGAACGCCGCGCTTCTTCACTGAAAATCAATTGCTTTGCCATATTACCTATTCCCTCCTTATCGAAATCAGGTTTATGCTGCTATTCCAGGATAGCCAGGATATCGCTCTCTCTCATGAAGAGAATCTCCTTGCCATCCTCCGTCTTAAACTGCGTGCCAGAGTATTTGGCAAACACGACTATGTCCCCGACCTTAACCTCCATCGGGATACGCTCGCCGTCCTCGTCAAGACGGCCCGCCCCCACGGCCAGAACCTTGCCCTGTTGGGGCTTTTCTTTTGCGGTATCGGGGAGTATCAACTGGCCGCCAGCAAAGGTCTCCTCGTCCTTCTCCAGCGGCTCAACGACCACCCGATCGCCCAACGGTTTCATGTTCAATGCCATCTTGCTACCTCCTTGATTGAAATATATAGTTTGAGAATCGTACGGATGCTGTTTATCCGCTTCATCGTATTAGCACTCGGAGAGTGAGAGTGCTAACGCGAGTGCTATCATACCACAGATTCTGTGCGATGTCAAGAACTCCTATCCCCGCAACCAGGCCCCGGCTGCACACCGGAGCTTGATGGTGTAAGTCCGGCAAACCGAACGGATGCTGTTTATCCGCGCGATTACTCTTCCAACACCTCCAACAGTGCCGGTAACACCTCCTTCGGCTCTGCCTCCAGGCACAGGTCGGCGACCTGGAAGATGGGCGCATCGGGGTCGGGGTGGATAGCGACGATAAACTTCGCATCTTCGATGGCGGCGTTGTGGAACGTATCGCCCCGGATGCCCACCGCCACGTATACCTGCGGCGCGACCATCACGCCGCGCACATCCACGATCTGCTCGGGGCCGATCCAGCCCGCGTCCCGCGCCCCCCGGTCGCCAGCCACCCGGCCGCCCAATGCCGCCGCCAGTTGCTTGACCAGATCAAAGTCTCCCGCCTGCCGCCCGGCAGCTACGATCACCGGGGCCTGGGCGAGCGGCACTGGAGGTGGCTCGAACGGATGTTGTTTATCCGCCGGATGCTGTTTATCCGCCGGATGCTGTTTATCCGCATCCTCGGCAGTACCCACCACGCGCACGGCCGGTTCCACTGGCTCGATCTCAAGCATCGTGGGCTCCCCCTTGCGGTAAGAGTCAATGAAGGGAGCGGGGAAAGCCCCCGGCTCGACGGTGAGAAACTGCGGCCGAGCCTCGGGGCAAGCGGCGATCTCAAAGTACTCACCGCCGTATATCGGGAAGGAAGCCTGCACTGTCCGGGTGGCTTCGTCCAGGCTGACCGCTGTCACGTGCTCGATCAGCCCACCGCCCATACGCTGCGCCAGCCTTGGTGCCAGCTCCTGCCCCTGCCGGGTGGCCCCGAAGATGATCACCTCCGGCTGTTCCGCCTCAAATAGATCGGAAAGCACTTTCAGGTAGGGCTCTAACGCGAACGGATGCTGTTTATCCGCTTGTGCCGGCGACGGATGGTCGGCTGTAAGCGAAGCGACGCGCACACCGTCGGCTCCCGCCTGGTAGAGCGTCTGCGCTAAATCGGTCACACCCCCGCCCAGGAGAACACCGTAGACGTAGGCACCCAACGAGTCGGCCAGGGTGCGGGCCGCACTCAGCGCCTCCAGCGTCACCGGCGCCACCGCGCCATCCACGACGTCGGCCACGACCCAGATGCCACCACCGCCGCCCTCGGCGACCTCCTCCTCCGGGGCCGGATGCTGTTTATCCGCCTGCTCTTGCTGCGCCATCAGCAAATCAAGATATGAAGCGTCCATCGGAGTCCTCCTCTTACCCACGTACCCGCTGCCGAAGCGCGTCCGCCAGTGCCTGGGCCATCTCCTCCGGCGTCCCGCTCACGCGCACCCCGCGCTCCCGCTGCGGCGGGAAGTCCTGCCCGCGCTTTTCTAGGAGCGGTCGGAGTGCTGCTTCATCCACCAGGTCGCCTACGTCCCATTGCTCCACCGCATCCTCTGCCCGGTAGATGTTGATCAGCCGCACGCCGTCGGGATAGCGCGGCTTGAGCGCCCCGGGCAACACCGTGACAACCGCCGGCAGGTCGGCCTCGACGGCCACGTAGCCAGCCTTCCCCCCATCTTCCCCTACGAGGGGGGGAGAGGCCTGGCGAACCGCCTGCACCCGCCCGTTGACCGTCTCTACCTGCCAGGCGCCGACGATCTGGGGCCAGCCCAGGGCCTCGGCCAGCCGGGGGCCCAGTTGGCTCTGATCGGTGTCCAGCGTGGTTGCACCGGTTAGAATCACGTCCGCTCCTCCTAACCGCTCCACCGCCGCCGCCAGCACCCGGGCCATCACTGCGTCGCCGGCGTGGGGCAAGTTGCCAACTTGCCCTGCAAGGTAGACCGCCCGGTCGGCACCGGTGGACAGTGCCTGGCGGAGCACGTCGTCGTCGGGCAGTGGGCTCCGTGGGAGAGCCACCACCTCGGCGCCGGTGGTGTCCTTGATGCGCAGTGCTACCTCCAGCGCGCAGCGGTCGGCCGGCTGAAGGATGTACTCCTCCCGGTTAACGAAGACGCGGCCCGCCCGCCGGTTGACCACGATACCGCTAGGGTCGAGAACTCGTCCAAGAATCACGACCATTCGCATAGCCGCACCTCCTACGGCCTGATCCGCACGCCGTGCTCGCGGAAGATATTGGACGCGATGACGATGCGCTGGACCTCGCTGGTGCCCTCAAAGATCTCGTTGATGCGGGCGTCACGGAAAGCCCGTTCGATGGGGTAATCCCGCGAGAAGCCCAACCCACCGTGGATCTGCAGGGCCACGTCAATGGCGCGGGAGGCCAACTCGGAGCCATATAACTTGCACATCGCCGCCAGTTGGCTGAAAGGCTGGCCGGTATCCACCAACCAGGCCACCCGGTAGACCAGGCTGCGCAGCGCCTCGATCTCTGTGGCCAGGTCGGCGATCATCCATTGGACCGACTGCTTGTGGGCCAGTTCCAGGCCGAACTGCTTGCGGGTCCTGGCCCAGTGGATAGCCGCCTCCAGCGATGCCTCGGCGCCGCCCACACAGGCTGCCCCTAGCGTCAGCCGGCCCATGTCCAGCGTCTTCATAAAACTGACGAACCCCTCGCCCACCTTCCCCAGCACGTTCCCGTGGGGCACCCGCACTTCCTCAAAGATCAGCTCCGCCGTGGAACTGCCCCGGATGCCCATCTTGTTCTCGTGGGTGCCCACCGTGAAACCAGGTGTGTCGGCTTCAACGATGAAGGCCGTGATGCCCCCCCGTGCCCCCAGCGTCGGGTCGGTGACCGCCAGAACGGTCACGATGTCAGCGAAACTGCCGTTGGTGTTGAAGGTCTTGGTGCCGTCGAGGATCCAGGAATCCCCCTCCCGCACGGCACGGGTGCGGATGGCAGCGGCGTCGGAGCCCGCGTCAGCCTCAGTCAGCACGAAGGCGGCGATCTTCTCCCCTCTCGCCAGCGGGGTCAGATACTTCCGCTTCTGCTCCTCGGTGCCATCCAGGTGGATCGCCATCGCGCCGATGCCGATGTGAGCACCGACGCCGACCGCCGTGGAGGCACAGACCCGGCTCAGTTCCTCCATCAGGATGCAGTAGCCCATCTCACCGGCCCCCATACCACCGTATTCCTGCGGGAAGCAAACGCCCAGGAGACCGATTTCGCCCAGTTTGCGCAAGCTCTCAAAGGGCACCCTGTGCTCCCGGTCAATCTCCGCCGCTATAGGGGCCACCTCGTTCTCGACGACCTCCCGGATCATCCGGCGCAGGGCAGTGTATTCTAGAGATAACGTAAAGTCCATATTCTCACCTCCTACGGCACCCCCTTCCTAGGGTGCGATCTCGAGGTCCAGATCGGCAAAGATCCGCTGAGCGACCCGGACGTGATGCAGTTCCGTCGGTCCACCGATGATGCCCAGCGCACGGGCGTCCCTGTACTTGCGGGCCATCGGGTAGTCTTCCATGTAGCCGTAGCCACCCAGCACCTGGAGCATGCGGTTAGTGACGCCGCGGGCGACGCGGGTGCTGAAAGCCTTGACCACCGAGGCGTCAAAGGACAAGTCTCCACCCGACCGCGAGCGGTCGGCCTGGTCAACCAGCCAGGCGGCGTGGTAGACCAGGTAGCGCAGTGCCTCCACCTTGGTCATCGCCTCGGCCATGTAAGACTGGATGGCCTGCTTCCTGGCGATGGGGACGCCGAACTGCACCCGCTCGGTGGCATACTGCGCCGCCACGTCCACGGCCGCCTCGGACACTCCCAGCCCGGCCGCTGCCAGGGCAATGGCCATACGATCCCGCGCCCGCTGTGCCACTGTCCACCCGTCGCTGGGCTCGCCAAGCCGGTTGGCCTGCTCCACCCGGCAGTTCTCCAGGTAGAGTGTGTTGAAGGTCACACTGCGCAGCCCCAGCGTCGGCTCCCGGTAGCCCACCGTCAGGCCAGGGATATCCCTGGGGACCAGGAAGGATTCGACCCCCTCCGGTCCCTGCGCGAAGACCAGGAAGAGACCGGCGATCTCGCCGTTGGCGACCCAGGTCTTGACCCCATCCAGGATCACCCCCCCCTCTTG
>CAZMOT010000027.1:23990-31162 GCA_964568065.1 uncultured Anaerolineales bacterium | reverse complement strand
GGAAGACGCTCGCCTGATGCGAGAGGCTGGTTTCAACGTCGTCCGCATCGGCGAGTTTGCCTGGGGCAGGATGGAGCCAACCGACGGCCAATACGATTGGACATGGCTCGACCGGGCCATCAGCATCCTGGCTGATCACGGCCTGCAGGTGATGCTGGGCACACCTACTGCCACCCCGCCCCCCTGGCTGACGACGGCCTATCCCGAAATCCTGCCCCACGATCGCAATCGTCGGGTGCGACACGCCGGCAGTCGCCGGCACTACTGCCCCAACAGCCCCATCTACCGCGATTACACCCGTCGCATCGTCACCGCCATGGCCGAGCGGTATGGTCACGACGAGCGGGTCATCGGCTGGCAGACCGACAACGAGTTCGGGTGCCACGATACCGGTCGCTGTTACTGCGACACCTGTGCGGCTGACTTTCGTGAGTGGCTGCGTGCGCGCTATGGCAGCCTGGAAGAGCTGAACCGCGCCTGGGGCAGTGTCTTCTGGTCGGCGCTCTACGCCGATTGGAACGAGATAACTCCTCCCTGGGCCGCGCCAGCGGATCACAATCCCAGCCACGTGCTCGATTTCTATCGCTTTGGCAGTGACTCGGTGCGCGATTACCAGCAGTTGCAGATAGACATCTTACGGGCGCAGGCCCCCAGCCAGTTTGTCACCCACAACTTTATGCTGTTCTCCTCTCGTGAGTTGGATTTCTACGACCTGGCCGCGCCGCTTGATTTTGTCTCCTGGGACAACTACCACTTTTACGGCGCGACGCCAGCCATCGTCGCTGCTACTCACGACCGGTACTGGGGAATGAAAAAGCGCAGTTACTGGGCGATGGAGCAGCAGGTGAGCAACGTCAACTGGGCTCCGTACAACCCCACCTTCCGACCCGGCGAAGTGGGGCTCAAGGTGTGGCAAAGCGTTGCTCACGGGGCCGATGGTGTGGTCTACTTTCGTTGGCGCGCGGCGACGCTGGGCGCGGAGCTCTACCACTCTGGTCTACTAGATCACGGCGGCCAGCCGACGCGCGGCTACGCCGAAGCCCAAGAGATCGGGCGGGCGTTGCCCAAACTGACCCCGTTGCTGCGCGACAGTATCCCCCAAGCTGAAGTAGCCCTGCTCCACGATTACCCCTCGCGCTGGTCGCTGGATCTACAACCCCACAATCAGGACCTGGCCGACGACCGGGCCTTTCAGCGCGCCCTTATGGGACCTTACGAGGCGTTGTGGGCACGCAACGTGCCAGTGCACGTGTTGCCCCTGAACGGCGACGATGATTTGTCGGTCTACAAGATCGTCATTGCCCCAGCGATCAACCTGTTGAGCCGGGGGAACGCCGACCGGCTGGCGACCTACGTCCAGGGAGGTGGAACGTTGATCGCCACCGCGCGCACCGGTTTCAAGGACGAGTGCGGGCATGTTCCGGGCTTGCCACCAGGTCACCTGGCCGACGTGATGGGGGTCACGGTCGAAGAGTTCGATTCGCTGCCACCGGAGCGCGTCAACCAGGTGCAATTTGTCGAGGGACCGTCAGGCACGGTAGAGGTTGCGCTCTGGTTCGAGGTCCTTGCGCCGGCGCCGGCCCGCCCGCTGGCGGTCTATCAAGCAGACTACTATGCCGGTCGACCGGCGGCCACGGTGAACAAAGTCGGCCAGGGACGGGCCATCTACGTCGGTGTGTTAGCCAGCGCCGACTTTTACGGACCGTTGTTCGACTGGCTGTTGCCGCTGGTGGACGTAGAGCTGCTGCTGGTCACGCCAGCAGGCGTCGAGGCGGCGGCGCGGGTCGGCCCGGCGGGGCGGGTGCTCTTCTTGCTCAATCACAATGACGCGGCGGCGACCGTGACGCTCCCTGCCCGTTGTGCCGACGCTCTGACAGGTGAACCAGTGACCCAGGAGCTACGGCTGGGGCCGCGCGAGGTGAGGATTCTGCGGGAGTGATGTACTCCCGCATTCTCAATCAGTCGCACAGCGGACTACCCCATCTTGGGTGGGATGGCAAAGCCCGAGACGAAGCTTCACAAGATACCCACAGAAGGATAATATATGTCTAAAATCGCCTTCATCGGCGCTGGCAGCACTGTTTTCACCAAGCGTCTGCTGGTTGACATCCTCAGCTCTCCCGAACTGGCCGATTCGACGACCATCAGCCTGCACGACATTGACGAGGAACGATTGCGCACCTCGGAGATCGTGACCCACAAAGTGGGCCAGGCTTTGGACGTTCAACCCACCGTCGAAGCCACTGCCGACCGTCGGAAAGCCCTGGATGGAGCTGATTATGTTATCTGCATGATTCAGGTGGCAGGCTACGAGCCAGGCACAGTGATTGACTTTGAAATCCCCAAGAAGTACGGCCTGCGCCAGACGATTGCCGACACACTGGGCATTGGCGGGATCATGCGCGGCCTGCGCACCATCCCTGTCCTTTTGGATATGTGTCGCGATATGGAAGAGCTATGCCCCGATGTCACCTTCTTGAACTATGTCAATCCAATGGCCATCAACTCCTGGGCCATCAGCCGGGCCAGCAAGATCAAGACGGTGGGCCTCTGTCACAGCGTCCAGGGCACGGCGGCACAACTTGCCCGCGACATTGGCGTGCCCATTGAGGAGATCAACTACCTGTGCGCAGGCATCAACCACATGGCCTTCTACCTGCGCTTCGAGCGTAAGATAGAGGACGGGGTCGAGGATCTCTACCCGCGCATTCGCCAGGTGATGGAGGAGGGTCGAGTGCCCGATTGGAACCGGGTGCGCTACGAGATGCTCACGCGCCTGGGCTATTTCGCCACCGAGTCCAGTGAGCACTTTGCTGAATACGTGCCCTGGTTCATCAAACGGGATCGCCCTGACCTGATCGAGCGCTTCAACATCCCGCTGGATGAATACATCCGGCGCTGTGAAACCCAGATCGCCTTGTGGGAGGTCATGCAGGAGAAACTGGAGAGCCCTGATCTCTCCCTCGAAGATGCCATGCACGCGATGCTGGAGAGAGTCGGCGAGGCACTGGAGGCCATAGCCATCCCCTTCGAAACCCTCGAAGATATCTTTACAATAAAGCTTAGCGGTGAATATGCCCCGCTGATCATCCACAGCATGGAGACGGGTACGCCCAGGGTGATCTACGGCAACGTGCCCAACCATGGCCTGATTGACAATTTGCCTCCAGACTGCATCGTAGAGGTCCCCTGTCTGGTGGACAAGAACGGCGTGCAGCCCACCCGCATCGGCCTGCCACCGCACCTGGCAGCGCTGATGCAGACCAACATCAACGTGCAAGCCCTGACGGTAGAAGCGGCCCTGACTCAAAAGCGCGAGTACATCTACCACGCTGCCATGCTTGATCCCCACACCGCCGCCGAACTGGACTTGGACCAAATCTGGAGCCTGGTGGACGACTTGATTGAAGCCCACGGCGACTGGCTGCCGACGTATCATTGATCGCGAAATACACGACCGCTGGGTGCAAGTGTTTAAGAACAAGTGGGGAGACGGAAATTCTGCGGAAGTAAAACCACCGTCAGGCGCCCCATGTCGGTAATTGAGAGGATTGGCACGTTATGGGAGAACAACCCTATGGTGTTCTCATCATCCACGGTTTCACGTCCAGCCTGGACTGCGTGAGTGGGATAGAGCCCCCATTCAAGTCCCTGGGACTGCCCACCCGCGTGCCTGTCCTGCGAGGTCACGGCGCAGAATCGCCGGAGGCCCTGCGCGGCGTCACCTGGCACGACTGGGTGGCCGACGCCGAGGCCGCCCTGAAGGATCTGTTGACAGAAGTGGACCAGGTCGTCGTCTTCGGACACAGACAGTATCGTCGTGGCAGCACCTGCTGTCCAGCTCACGTCGCCGCTGGCACCAGGCCGGCCACCCTACTTTTTGGCGCCCCCACTTCTCCGGTTGGTCAAGAAGAGAGACATGCCCCCCATCTACGCCGAAACGGCCTGCCTGACGACGCTAACATGGAGATGCACGAGGACTTTGTTGAATGGTCGGGCTGGCAGCGCACCCGTGAAGAGGCCAACCAGGTCCTCGCCTCTCTGCAACCTCTCCTGGAGAAACCCTTTGCGCCCATCGCTGCAAGCTAGAATCGCCAGCATCTGGTCTATCCTGGCCGAGTTCGTGGTAGAGATCACCGTCCCAAAAGTTGATTACCACGCTTTCAAGCTCAAGGTGACTCTCCGCACCTCAGCCCCCACATGGCTCCGATAACTCCCGCACCTGCGTCTCGGCGTTGTAGGAACTGTGCACCAGGGGATCGCTTTCGACCCAGCGGAATCCCATCTCGTATCCCCGCTCCCGAAACATCCCGAACTCCTCCGGTGTGTAGTAGCGGGCGATAGGGATATGTCATTATTGCCCCCAGGATTGTGAATGACATTCAGAATGTTGGGCCGCTTTTGTTCATTGTCTCATTGTTCATTGGAACACAGTTCCCTATGCTGTTTGGTCGGTCACACGGGCACTCCAAGCGTCACGCCTCCTCCGCCCCTCTCGCCACCAGTTCCAACTGCCGCCGGTAGAGCTGGCTATACAGCCCACCTCGCGCCAGCAACTCGTGGTGATCGCCCACCTCGCGGATGCGACCCTCCTCCAGCGCGATGATCTTGTCGGCGTTGCGGATCGTGCTCAGACGGTGGGCGATGACGAGCGACGTGCGCCCCTTCATTACCTCGTCCAGCGCCTGCTGGATCAGATATTCCGCCTCGGCGTCCACCGACGAGGTGGCCTCGTCCAGGATCAGGATGCGCGGGTCGGCCAGGATCGCCCTGGCCAGCGCCAGCCGCTGTTTCTGCCCGCCGCTAAGTTTCACCCCCCGCTCGCCGATCTCGGTGTCGTACCCCTGGGGGAGTTGCTCGATGAACTCGTGGGCATAGGCGGCCCTCGCAGCAGCGACCATTTCCTCCTCGGTGGCGTCGGGCTCGCCGTAGAGCAGATTCTCGCGCACGGTGGTGTTGAACAGGAACGTGTCTTGCAGCACCACCGCCACGTGCTGGCGCAGCGACCGGATCTGCACGCCCCGCAGATCGTAGCCGTCCACCAGGATGCGCCCGTGGATGGGGTCGTAGAAGCGACACAGCAGGTTGGCGATGCTGGTCTTGCCCGCCCCGCTAGGCCCCACCAGCGCCACCACCTCGCCGGGCGCCATGCGGAACTCGACGTCGTGCAGCACTTCACTGCCGTCACCGTACCGGAAGTGCACGTCGTCGAACACCACGTCTCCCTCGATCTCGTCCAGCACGACCGCGTCCGGCGCGTCTTGAATCTCTGGCACCTCGTCCAGCAGTTCAAAGATGCGCTCCCCGGCAGCGATGGCCTGCTGGAAAACGTTGTCCACCTCCGTCAGCCGCCGGAGGGGTTCATAGAACGAGGTGATATAGGACAGAAAGGCCACCAGCGTCCCCAACGACAGTTGATCGTTGACGACCATGCGCGCGCCGAAACCGAGCACCAGCACGCCTCCCAGAGCAGCCAGGAAGCGCAGGGCAGGGAAGAAGGTGGAGAAGGCGCGGACGCCCCGCACCCGTTCCCGGTAGTAGTGCTCGCTGGTGTCGCGGAAGCGCACTAGTTCCGCCTCCTCCTGCTCAAAGGCCTGGATGACACGGATGCCGGCCAGATTGTCCTGCAATTTGGCGTTGATGTCGCCCAGCCGGTCGCGCACCCGGCGGTAGACGGGCCGCACGCGTTGGTTAAAGTGCCGCAAGCCGAGCGCCATGATCGGCAGCGGGATCAACACGACTAACGCCAGTTGCCATTCGAGTGCCAGGAGCACCGCCGATGCCCCCAGCAGTCGGAGCAGATCCACTGCCGTGAGCGCTACGCCGTGAGTGATGAATTTCTCCAGCGCGTTGACGTCGTTGGTCACCCGCGACATCAGTTCGCCGGTGGAGGTGCGCTCGAAGAAGGATAGAGAGAGCCGCTGCAGATGGGCATAGATGCGCACCCGCAGGTCAAAGATCACGCGCTCGCCCAGCGCGTGGCGGATATACAGATCGCCAAAGTTCACGAACTGCAAGATGGCGTGGACGCCGACCAGGGCGGCGATCATTGCACCAAGTCGGGAGAGAGCGCGTCCGCCGATCACCTGATCCACGATCTCCCGCTGGAAGAGGGGCGGGAGCAAGCTCAGGCCGGTGTGAAGCAGGAGCAGGATGCCCGTAGCGACCAGCGTCTTCCAATATGGCCGCACGTAGCCAAAGAGACGTTTCAGCACACTCATAGAGATTCACCTCCGTGTTTCTATCAAGTACGAGTATAACACGTAAAACGTGAAACGTGAAACGTGATGCGCGACCGGTTACGTTTCACGCCTTACGCCTGGCTTGTCAACTTGCCGCAAAAGCGGTATAGTCGGGGATAGCAGGTCCAAACCACCCAGGAGGAGTGACATGGCACAATACGCCGCCGCAGTAGACCAGGGGACCACCGGCACCCGCTTCATGATCTTTGACCGGGGGGGGCAGGTGGTCGCCTCGATGTACGAAGAGCACACCCAGATCTACCCCCAACCCGGCTGGGTCGAGCACGACGCGGCAGAGATCTGGGCCAGGACGCAGAGCGTCATCGGCGGCGCGCTGGCCGAGGGAGGTATCCGGCCGACGGAGATCGCCGGCATCGGCGTCACCAACCAGCGAGAGACAACGGTCGTCTGGGACCCCACCACCGGAGAGCCGCTCTACAACGCCATCGTGTGGCAGGATACGCGCACTCGCGAACTGTGCCAGCGGTTCATCAGCGCTGGGCTGGAGCCGACCTTCCGCGAGAAGACCGGCCTGCCCATCGCCACCTACTTCTCCGGCCCCAAACTCAAGTGGCTGCTCGATCACGTCCCCGGGCTGCGGGAGAGGGCGGAGGCGGGCGGGGCCGTCTTTGGCAACGTGGACACCTGGGTCATCTGGAACCTGACCGGCGGGGCGAAGGGTGGGGCGCACGTCACCGACGTGACCAACGCCTCTCGTACGATGCTGATGAACCTGCGCGCGCTGGACTGGGACGACGAGCTGCTGGAGCTGCTCACCATCCCGCGCCAGATGCTGCCCACCATCCGCCCCTCGTCCGACCCGGCGCTCTACGGCACGACGCGGCCCGGCGGGCCTGTAAACGGCAGCGGCGCGGTGCCGGTCTGCGGCGACCTGGGCGACCAGCAGGCGGCCCTCTTCGGCCAGACCTG
>CAZMOT010000027.1:1347-23980 GCA_964568065.1 uncultured Anaerolineales bacterium | reverse complement strand
GAACACCTACGGCACCGGCTGCTTTATGCTGCTCAACACCGGGTCCGAACCCGTCCCGTCGAAGAGCGGCCTGCTGACCACCGTGGCCTACGGCCTGCCCTTGCCAACGGGGACGATCTACGCGCTGGAGGGCTCCATCGCCATCACCGGTGCGGCCGTACAGTGGCTGCGCGACAACCTGGGCCTCATCCAAAACGCCGCCGAGACGGAGGAGATCGCGCAGAGCGTGGAGGACGCTGGCGGTATCTACTTCGTCCCGGCCTTCTCTGGCCTCTTCGCCCCCTACTGGGACATGGATGCCCGCGGCGTCATCGTCGGCCTCACCAGATACGTGACCCGCGCCCATCTGGTCCGCGCCACGCTGGAGGCCATCTGCTACCAGACGCGGGACGTCCTGGAGGCGATGCAGGTGGATGCTTCGCATCCGGCCGACTCCGGTATCGAATTGACCGCGCTCAAGGTGGACGGCGGTGCTACCGTCAACAACTTTCTGATGCAGTTGCAGGCCAACGTCCTGGGCGTGGAGGTGGTGCGCCCGCTGGTGCACGAGACGACGGCGCTGGGCGCGGCCTACGCTGCGGGACTGGCGACCGGGCTGTGGTCAGGGCTGGACGAGCTGCGAGCCAACTGGGGCGTGGATCGGGTCTTCGAGCCGCGGTGGGACAAAGCCCGGCGCGAGGCGGCCTATGCCGGGTGGCAGAAAGCGGTAGAGCGGAGCAGGGGGTGGGTGGCGGAGCGATAGCAAGGCTGCAGACACCACGCACCCCCAGGGATGTCTTCAGGTTGTAGGACTCGGGAGACGAGCAATCACATCGCGTCTGCTGGGATGTCCTACTCCTCGTCCTGTACCGGCCGGCAGGTGGCGTGGAGGTAGGCAAAGTCCCCGCGTGGCGGGATCAGGTCAACGACTTCGACGACCTCGAACATCTCACTATCTAGTTTCACCTGGTCACCGGTGCGCGGCGGGGTATCCTGGTTGACGATTGTGCCCGGGTGAGGTCGGCCTATGACGACGTAACTCACCTTGTAGATCACGTCCCACCTCCCGCTCCTTCTAGTCTCACCCGCAGGTTGCGGTGGCGCAGCTTGAACGACAGGTCGGCGGCGATGTTACGCATCACGACAAAGCCGATGTGATGGTTGCCAGCGCAGAGGGCCCAAAAGTCCTCCCGCGGGATGACGTAGAGCACGGTGCCGTCCTCCACGCATTGCACTGTCGCTGAGCGAGCCCCACGATCCACCAGCGCCATCTCGCCGAACACCTGCCCCTGGCCCAGGCGGACGAGAGAACTAAACTGAGGCGGTCCCGGCACGTCGGGAATCGCGCCCTTGGAGACATCCACCTCGACCATGCCGCTGCAGACGATGTATACCTCGTCGGAGGGATCGCCCTCGCTGATGACGGCGTCGCCGGCATTGTAGACGACCTCCCGGCCCAGCGTGGCGATCTGCTCAACCTGCTCAGGCTTGAGCCCGGAAAACAACTCACTGCGTCTCAGAAACTCGGTAACTGACATAACTACTCTCCTTATTAACTAGCTGCCAGGAACACCTGCGCCCGTGCGACGTAACGTGTGACGAAAGTGCGCGCGTGTTCGATCTCCTCACCGGTAAGTTCCCGCGCAACCCGCGCCGGGTGCCACTATTTTACCACAAAAACGGAGACTGCATAAGTCCCCCGGTTGCGTTTTACTGGCCCTTTGTTACAATCGGCCCAATCGCAGCGGGAGGCAAACCAGGAACGTGGTCATGCTTTCTATAGCGCGCAAGCACCGCGCGGAATAGAATCCGCGCCTACTGACCACGGTGTTGCGTTTTGCTGGCTCTCTGTTACAATCGGCCCAATCGTAGCGGGAGGCAAAGCAGTGGACAAGATTCTCTATCCTGATAGCGTTGTAGTCATCGGCGTTTCGGAACGGCCTGATAATCTGGCGAATGGTATCATCAGCAATATGTTGGAGTTTGGGTACGGCGGCGGCATCCACGCCGTCGGACGGCGGAGCGGCAAAGTGCACGGTATCCCCATCCTCACGTCGGTGGAGTCGCTGCCCGACGGGGTGGACCTGGCTGTGATCCTGACCCCGGCAGCGACGGTGCCCGATCTGCTGGAGGCGTGTGGAAAGAAGGGCATCCGCCGCGCGGTGATCGAGTCGGGCGGCTTTGCCGAGTTCTCGGAGATGGGACGCGAACTGGAGGAACAGGTCTGTGCAGTGGCGCGCCGTTGGCACATCCGCTTCGTGGGCCCGAACTGCATCAGCGTGATCAATATGGAAAATGGGCTATGTCTGCCCTTTGCCCCTCATCTTGAGCGGAGAGCGGCCAAACAGGGCCCGGTCTCGGTGCTGGCACAGAGCGGTGGGGTCTCCGTCACCTACCTGCTTCTGCTCAGCGCGGCCGGGCTGGGGGTCAATAAGGTCGTCAGTATGGGCAACAAGGCCGACCTGGATGAGGTGGACTATCTGACCTATCTGTTGGATGACCCCGGCACCGAGATCGTATGCCTTCATCTGGAGGGCATCGAGGAGGGGCGCCGGCTGGTGGAATTGGCCGCCTCGTCGCCCAAACCTATTATCGTACACAAGGCAAACACGGGCCGGGCGAGCGCTCAGATTGCCCTTTCACACACGGCGGCGCTGGCCAACGACGACCGCATCGTCAACGCGGCTCTGCGGCAAGCCGGGGTCGCTCGAGCCACCAGTTTCGACGATGCTGTGGCGCTGGCACAGGGATTCGCGCTGCCACCGGTGCGGGGCAACGACCTCGTCGTCGCCTCGCGCTCCGGGGGGCACGCGGTGATAGCCGCCGACGCAGCGGGGGTCAACGGCTTCCATCTCGTCCCCATCTCCGACGACTTCCTGGCAGACGTGCGGAGCCTGTTCCGGGCCGACGTCATCGCGCTGACTAACCCGCTTGACCTGGGCGTCATCTTTGACTTTGACCTATATGGCCGCATTGTTGAAGAGTGCCTGCGCGTCCTCAATCCTGATGCACTGTTACTGGTGCACGCCTACAGCGCCGGCCTGGACGGGGAGATGTCGCGCCGGCTGGCCCGCCGGGTGCGGGAGTTGAGCTGCGAACTGGATAAGCCGGTGGCATTCTGCATCTTTGCTCAGCCGGAAGAGGTGGGGGCGCTCAGGCAGGAGATGGATTATCCTGTCTTTACCGAGATCGAAGCGGCGATACGGGCGCTGGCCGTCTCGCGTGACTGTCACACTTGCCCTGCGCGACTGCTCCCGTTGCCATCTCCGCCAGCCCAACGTCCACACGAGGTTGAGGGACTGCTGGCCCGCGACGGCGTGTTGACGACCGATGCGGCATTGGGGTTATGCGCGTCCTTTGGCGTCCCTACCGACGAGCGGGCCGTGGTGGAGAGCGTCGAAGGGGCGCTGGTGGCCGCCAGCGCTATCGAGTATCCGGTGACACTCAAGGTGCTCTCGCCCGACATCGCGCACAAGTCGGACGTGGGGGGGGTGGTGCTGGACGTCGGGGGCCCAGAGGCGCTGCGGGCGGAGTTCGCCGCGCTTCTGGCGCGGGTGGAGGAGCGCGCCCCCAACGCACAGGTAACGGGAGTGCTGGTGCAGCGGATGCTCTCCGGGGGGCGGGAGGTTATCCTGGGCGGCAAGCGCGACCCGAGTTTCGGACCGGTGGTGATGTTCGGGCTGGGCGGGGTGTACGTGGAGGTATTCGAGGACGTCGCGTTTCGCCTGGCCCCGTTGACCCGCGAGGACGCCGAGGAGATGATGTCCGAGGTGCGAGGGAGTCGCCTGCTGCAGGGCGTGCGCGGCGAGCCGCCGGCGGACGTGGAGGCGGTCGTTGAGGCGTTGCTAGCGCTGTCGCAGCTTGTGGTCGAATGTGCCGAAGTAGCAGAGGTTGACGTCAACCCGTTGCTCGTCTTCGAGCGGGGCGTGGCAGCAGTGGACGCACGAGTGGTGGTCACATGCCAGAAAACTTGACGAAACAGGGCTTTTCCGTTACAATCGCCCCGCATTGGGGCAATTCCAGAGGACATGATCGTTCCAGGTCAAGATTGGCCGTGAGCTTGCGCTAGCATCAAATCACCTGGTTGTGGAAATTGCTTAGGCTTTTCCCTGAGAATCCAAGAGTTGGAAAAGCCTCATCGGCCACCAGATGGAGCGCGATGTTTGAGAGTCTGACCGACAAACTCCAGGCCGTCTTTCGACGGCTGGGCAAGCGCGGCATCTTGCGTGAAGGGGACGTAGATGAGGTAATGCGCGAGATTCGCCTGGCTCTGCTGGAGGCCGACGTACATTACAAAGTGGTCAAAGATTTCGCCAACCGCGTGCGCGAGCGGGCCGTCGGCGCTGAGATCACCAAGAGCCTCAGCCCGGCCCAGCAGGTGATCAAGATCGTTCACGAGCAGCTAGTTGAAACGCTAGGCGAACCGGGGCGGTTGGAACTAAAAGGGCCTGCACCCTATGTCATTATGCTGGTCGGGCTGCAGGGCTCGGGTAAGACGACGACGGTGGCGAAGCTGGCCCGCTATCTCAAGCAAAGTGGTCACCTGCCGCTGATGATTGCCGGCGACACCTATCGCCCGGCCGCTATCACGCAACTGGAGGTGTTGGGCCGCCAATTGGAACTGCCGGTTCACAGCGAGGGGCAGCGCATACCACCGCCCCGGATCTGCGCCAACGGTGTCCGCGAGGCACGCCGGCGAGGATACGACGTGGTCATCCTCGACACTGCCGGACGCCTCCAGATTGATCAGGAGATGATGGGCGAGTTAGAGGCCGTCAAGCGGGCGGTGAAGCCGATTGAGACGCTCCTGGTGGCCGATGCGATGACGGGGCAGGAGGCAGTGAACGTCGCGGCTGGCTTTCACCAGCACATCGGACTGACCGGGCTGATACTGACCAAAGTGGACGGTGATGCCCGAGGGGGTGCGGCCATCAGCATGCGGGCCGTCACCGGCGTGCCGATCAAGTTCCTGGGCATAGGTGAGAAGGCTGACGCGCTGGAGGTCTTCCATTCCGACCGGTTGGCCTCTCGTATCCTGGGGATGGGGGATGTGCTGACGCTCATCGAACGGGCGGAGACCGCGTTCGACCAGGAGCAGTTGGAGCGGATGGAGCGCAGAGTCCGCGAGGCCAGTTTCGACCTGCAGGATTTTCTGGAGCAATTCCAGCAGGTCAGGAAGCTGGGGTCACTGAGCCAGATCCTCGACCTGGTGCCGGGGATGGGGCATCTGACCCAGGACATATCGCCCGAGGTCACTGATCGGGAGTTCAAACGCATCGAGGCGATTATTCTTTCAATGACGCCGGAGGAACGGCGCAACTCTCGCATCATCAACAGCAGTCGCAAGAAGCGCATCGCCCGTGGCAGCGGTACCACGGTACAGGAAGTGAACGCGCTGCTCAACCGGTTCCGCCAGATGCAGCGGATGATGAAGCAACTGGGGAAGGGAAAGAAAGGTATGCGGGGGCTGATGCGGATGTTTGGGTAGAAGTGATGCAAGAGGCAAGAGGCAGGAAGCAGGAGGCAGGGATGGAAGCGTATGAATTCCAGGCTTGAGTAGCACCTGATGGGAGACTGGTTGTGCCAGAAGCCTTCATCCCCAAGTTGTTGCAGCAACCGGTTGTTCGGGTGATCGTTTTGCTTGGCGAACCGCCAGGAATGTGCGAAGAGCGGGCCTGGTCGCACCTGACGGCCGAGCAATTCTTTGCCGGCTATAGTGACGCTGACGCGACCTACGATCAACCTGATTGAGCGATGAAACGCTACCAGCCGGGCGAGATTGTTTTGTTGCTGTTTCCTTTCACAGATATGGGAGGGGCGAAGCGCCGTCCGGCGCTGGTACTGCTGGATACTGGAGACACCGATATCGTGGTTGCACGGGTGACCAGCCAGGCTCACCAAAGCCAGTATGACGTCGAGATCACCGATGGCTAGGTGACTGGTTTCCCAATCTACCAATCTTCACACAACGACAGGAGGACTATGGTCAAGATTCGATTGCGCCGCGTAGGCGCTAAGAAGCAAGCCAGTTACCGGGTGGTGGTGGCCGATTCGCGGTCACCCCGCGATGGGCGGTTCATCGAGGTCATCGGCTTCCATAACCCGCGTACTGAGCCGGAAACGGTAAAGATCAAAGAAGATCGGGCGTTGCACTGGCTGGGCGTCGGAGCGCGACCTACTGAGGCAGTAGCCCGGTTGCTGAAGAAGCAGGGTACACTGGCCCGCTTCGAGCGGCTTAAGCAGGGTGAACCTCTGGATACGCTGGTAGCCGAGGCAGAGGAAGCGGCCCTGGCTGCGCCGGCGATCAGTCCCAAGACCCACCTGGAGCCAGCAATGCCTGTAATGGAAGAACCGGTTGCAGAGCCGGAAACGGAGTCTTCTGAAGCAGGAAGTGAGGCTGAGGAGGGAGAGACAACGGAGCCCATTGAGGCAGAAGACGAGGGAGAGGAAGAAGAGGAGGAAGAAAAAGGAGAGGAGGAGGTAGAAACAGAAGAGATCGAAGAATAGCCCATTCTCTGTCGCAGTGGAATTCTGCTCCCCAACTGTGCTGAAAACAGCACAGCCCCCACTGCGTCTCCACACCGTTTGTAGCATCCGCATCAACTACATCAGGAGGGAGGAGCAACAATGACTTCGATAAAAGAATTGGTTGAATTCATCGCCAAGTCACTGGTGGATGATCCATCTCAGGTGCACGTCTCCGAGATCGAGGGCAAGACCTCGGTGATCCTGGAACTGCGGGTTGGCCCGGAGGACATGGGCCGCGTGATCGGCAAGGGTGGGCGTACCGCGAACGCCATGCGCACACTCGTCCGGGTGCTCGCTGCCAAGCAGGGAAAGCGGGCCACTCTTGAGATCGTCTAACTACCGATGAGTATTGCCCCACAACGTGATGGCGAGGTTGATGGGGGCTCAGGGGGAGTGCATACGCCTGAGCCCCATTATTTAGCGGTCGGGCAGGTGTTGCGGCCGCACGGCATACGGGGTGAACTGCGCGTCAAAGTCATCACTGACTACCCCGAACGACTGGGACAGCATGCCTGTTTTTACCTCGGCTATCCAGATTCCCCTGAGGCAGTACGGCGCTACCCAGTAGAGAAGTGGCGCCTTCATAAGGAAGTGCTGCTGCTGAAACTGGCCGGCTGTGATGACCGCAACGTCGCCGAGGAATTGCGCGGTATGCTCGTGCAGATACCGATCGAGGAGGCCGTGCCGCTTGAGGAAGGGGAGTTTTACCAGTTTCAACTCATCGGTATCAGAGTGGAGACGGAGGACGGCGAATGGCTGGGCCAGGTAG
The DNA here is from genome assembly GCA_964568065.1 of uncultured Anaerolineales bacterium. Taxonomy (GTDB): domain Bacteria; phylum Chloroflexota; class Anaerolineae; order B4-G1; family B4-G1; genus CAZMOT01. Next base: position 16,704 of record CAZMOT010000027.1, on the reverse strand, counting down.
TAGAGGTACTGGAGACCAACGCCAACGACGTCTACGTCGTGCGCGGACCGAGGGGCGAGGTGCTCTTGCCAGCCGTGGAAGACGTGGTGCTTGAACTCAACCTGCAATCAAGACAGATGGTGGTACACCTCCTACCGGGCATGCTGGCAAAAGACAAGCCCTTCGACACAGCTCAGGACAAGGCATGAACGACAGTAAGCGAAGCGACCGCTACTGGGTTGGGTTCAACATCGTGCGCGGTATCGGCCCAACGCGGCTACGGGCGCTGCTCGATTGCTTCGGGGACGTGGAACGGGCCTGGCATGCCCCGTCCGGGGAACTGCGCCGCGCCGGGCTGGATCGCCGCTCGCTGGAGAATCTGCTGGCGGTCCGCGCCGCGCTCGATCTGGATCAAGAACTGGCGCGCATTGCTGCCGTTGGCGCACAGGTGAGCACCTGGGAGAGCCCCGGCTATCCCCGCCTCCTCCGCGAAATCTCTGACCCGCCACCCGTGCTCTACGTCAAGGGTACAATCAAGGATGAGGACGCCTGGGCGTTAGCAGTCGTCGGTACGCGGCGGGCATCGGCCTACGGGCGGGAAGTGACTCGCCAACTGGCCCAGGCACTGGCACGCAGTGGTATCACCATCGTCAGCGGGCTGGCGCGGGGGATTGACTCTGAAGCGCACCGGGCGGCGTTAGAGACGGGCGGACGTACCATCGCTGTACTGGGCTGTGGCATTGACCGGATCTACCCGCCGGAACACCGCAAGTTAGCTGAGGAAATCATCGCGCAGGGCGCACTGATAAGCGACTACCCACTGGGCACACCGCCCGAGGGAAGCAACTTCCCCCCGCGCAACCGCATCATCAGCGGGCTTGGCCTGGGCGTGCTTGTCATCGAGGCGGGGGTGCGGAGCGGGGCGCTGATCACCGCCGACTACGCTGCCGAACAGGGGCGGGACGTCTTTGCCGTGCCAGGCTCTATCTTGATGCGCGGCAGCGCCGGTACCAACGCGCTCATCCAGGATGGGGCCAAGGTGGTGCTCGGCCCAGAGGACATCCTGGAGGAACTGAATCTGACGATGGTGGCCGAGCAGGCGGAGGCGCGTCAGGTGCTCCCAGCCGATGAGACAGAGGCGGCATTATTGACCTACCTCTCAGCCGAGCCAACCCACGTGGATGAGCTTCGGCAACACGTAGACTTACCCATTGCGCAGGTGACCAGTACACTCGCGCTGATGGAGTTGAAGGGAATGATACGCCAGGTGGGCGGGATGAAGTACGTCGTGGCCCGCGAGCCAGGCGTGGAGTACGTGGTGGATTAGGAACTGGATGCCAGTTGACGAACGTAGTTTACAGATTGGAGGGCAGAATTGTACTATGCGTTGATTATGGCCGGGGGAGTCGGGACGCGACTGTGGCCTCTCAGCCGTCGCGACCGTCCCAAGCAATCGCTCGATCTGGTTGGGGAGCGCACCATGTTCGAGCACGCAGTAGACCGGATTGCGCCCCTTTTCCAGCCGGAGCAGATTTTCGTTGTCACGGGTGCCGAGCACGTCGCATCTCTGGCAGTACAAGCGCCGGAACTGCCGCCGGAGAACTTTATCGTCGAGCCGGAGGGCCGTGGCACCGCCCCTTGCATAGGATTGGGGGCGATCCATCTACGCCGGCAGGATCCAGAAGCGATCATGGCAGTACTAACTGCCGATCACTTCATCGCTGACACGGCGCGTTTTCGTCAGGTGTTGGCTGCCACGGCGCAGGTTGCCGAAGAGGGCCATCTGGTTACACTGGGAATCACGCCCTCATCTCCCTCAACTGGCTACGGATACATCAAGCAGGGAGAAAGCCTGGGCACAGTGGAGGGATTCCCGGTCTTTCACGTCGAGCGGTTCACCGAGAAGCCCAGCCTGGAGACGGCGATTCACATGGTGGAGAGTGGGGAGTACTCGTGGAACAGTGGCATGTTCATCTGGCGCGTGGATCGCATCCTGGAGGAGTTCCAGCGTCAGATGCCAGAGTTCTACGTACAACTGGCGGAGACGGAGGTAACGCTGGGGACTCCTGGGTACGAGCCGACGCTGAGCCGCGTCTGGCCCCAGGTCACTAGACAGACGATTGACTATGGGGTGATGGAGCGGGCTGAGGACGTGGCCGTCATCCCGGTGGACATCGGCTGGTCGGACGTGGGCAGTTGGGCCAGTCTCCTGGAGCTGCTGCCATCTGATGGTGAAGGGAACATCATCGTTGGCCCGCACGTGGGGATTGATACGCGCGACACGCTGGTCTTTGGCAAGAGCGGGAAGCGGCTCATCGCCACCATTGGCCTGGAGGGGATGGTGATCGTGGATACTGAGGATGCCCTGCTGGTCTGCACCAGGGAGCGGGAGCAAGAGGTACGGGCGATTGTGAGGCAACTGGAGGAGGATGGGCGCAGCGAATGGCTGTAAGCCTGGCCGACGGCTTGACTGAGCTCGCCGAAGTCTTCGACCCCCAGGTGGTGGCCGAGTATGGCATCACCGAAGAAGACCTCGACCGGGTGGTGCGCTATCTGCGGTTGCTGCTTGGTGTGGGCCAATGCCGACGATCGCGATTTCCATCTGCTTGTTGAATCGAACTGGCCAGATCGCCTGTTGGTCTCTGATGCAGCCGCAGTTGACCGCGCAAGGCGATTGCTGGCTCGTCTGAGGGAGGTGGGATTGTGATTGTGAGATACCGGATAATCGAGGACTGGTTGGTTGATGAAGGTGTCTGGTTTCCCTGGGGCGTGTTCTACGAGAACTGCAGCGGGGATTTTCCAGAGCGCACTTTGTTGACTCGTGCCACTCCTGATGACGACCGCCGAAAGGCACGCTACTTTGGGCAGCAGATCGAGCGATTCCGCCCTACCATAGAGGAGGCCGAGGTTGTATTGGGCGAGTATGCGGATCGCTATCGCGTCCGGCCCGAGATTCGCACCGTCGGGGGGGAGAACTACCGCGAGGTTCGCGCCCAACTGTGGGAAGTGATCTTCGATGAGATGGAGAAGCGGCAGGCGGAACGCCAGGTCGACTACGTTGCACCCGAGACAGTCTATCACGCTGTGCGTGAACGATCGAACGAAACCAACGACGAGTGTTGAGGTAAATATGGAAGCCTATTGCGTCAAGTGTAAGACCAAACACGAGATGCAAGATCCCAAACCGGTGTTCAACATCAATGGAACGCCATCCACGTATGGGATATGCCCGGAGTGTGGCGCGAAAATGTTCAAGATGGGCCATACTCCGGCCCACGATGGACTCGACCCAGTCAAGCATGTCACCCCCGATGCCTGGGCCAAGCTGGCAAACAAGCCCAAAATGGTGATCGTCGAGTCGCCAGCCAAGGCACGCACGGTGGGCCGTTTTCTGGGGAAGAAGTACACGGTGCGGGCGTCGGTGGGTCACGTGCGCGATCTGCCTTCCAAGCGCATGGGTGTAGACATTGAGAATGATTTCGAGCCCCACTACATCATCCCCGCCAAGCGCAAGGACGTGGTGCGAGAACTGCGGGCGAATGTCAAGAACTCGTCCGATATCTACCTGGCGACCGACCCTGACCGTGAAGGCGAGGCCATCTCCTGGCACCTGCTCCAGGCGCTCAAGTCGGCCATCGGGCTGCGGCCTGTGAAGCGAGTCGAGTTTCATGAGATCACGGGTGACGCCATCGAGCACGCCTTTGACAACCCACGTGAGATTGATATGCAGCGGGTGGAAGCACAGCAGGCACGCCGTATCCTCGACCGGATCGTCGGCTATACGCTCAGCCCGCTACTGCGCGACAAAATGGGCCGGCGCGGGCTTTCCGCCGGCCGGGTGCAGTCGGTGGCTGTGCGGCTGGTCGTCGAGCGGGAGCGGGAGATCGAAGCCTTCGTGCCGGTCGAGTACTGGTCCATTGAAGCGGAGTTGGCCAAACACCCTCCCCCTACAGGGGGAGGAGAGGAGGGAGGGCGCAGCTTCATCGCCAGGCTGCATCGCATCCGAGGAGAGGAGTTGGAGCTTCACAGCGAGGCCAAAGTGCAGGCTGTCGTGGCCGAACTCGAGAAGGCTATCTACACTGTGACGCAGGTGAAAGAGGGACAACGGCGACGCAGGCCCGCGGCCCCCTACACCACCAGTACGATGCAGCAGGAGGCCTCGCGACGGCTAGGGTTCACGGCCCAGCGCACGATGCGCTTTGCTCAGCAACTATACGAAGGAATAGACCTGGGGGACGGGCCGGTCGGTCTGATCACCTACATGCGCACAGACAGCGTCAACGTGGCAGAGCAGGCGCAGGCAGAGGCGAGGAAGTTCATCGTGGAGAAGTATGGGGAGAAATTCGTGCCGCCCAAGCCGCCGAAGTACAAGACGAAGGCCAAGAGAGCCGAGGAGGCCCACGAGGCTATCCGTCCCACCAGTGTCTTGCGCACACCCGAGTCCCTCAAGCCGCACCTGGATCGGAACCAGTACCGGCTGTACTCATTGATCTGGAAACGCTTCGTCGCCAGTCAGATGGCGCCGGCGGTGTACGATACCATCTCCGTGGAGATCCTGGCTGGCCTCCCTGAGATGGAGGAAAAGCCCTATCTCTTCCGCGCCAGCGGCTCCAGCCTGCGCTTCAAGGGCTTCCTGGCCGTGTACGAGGAGGCGAAGGACAAAGACGCCGAAGACGAGGAGGAGCGCAAGCGGGAGGAGATTCCGCCGCTGACGGTGGACGAGGTGCTCGACCTGGTGCAGTTGTTGCCGCAGCAACACTTCACCCAGCCACCCCCGCGCTACAGCGAGGCGACCCTGGTACGGGCGCTGGAGGAGTACGGCATTGGTCGCCCCAGCACTTACGCCCCGACTATGTCCACCATCCAACGACGAGGGTACGTTGAGCGACGGGATGGGCGCTTGTATCCCACCGAAGTGGGGATCGTCGTCAACGACCTGCTGGTCGAGTACTTTCCGAACTATATTGACGTCGGCTTCACGGCCCTGATGGAGGAGGATCTGGACCTGATCGCCAGCGGCAAGCGCGAATGGGTGCCGGTATTGCACGACTTCTACGGCCCGTTCTCCGCCACGCTCGATCAGGCACGAGAGAAAATGCCCACCATCCAGATGGGCAACGATCCGACGGGCGAGCTGTGCCCAGAGTGCGGACATCCGCTGATCTACAAGTACGGGCGGTTTGGCAAGTTCATCGGTTGCAGCAACTTTCCCAATTGCCGCCACCGCGAGCCGATCTTGATCAAGACGGGCGTCAAGTGCCCGGAATGTGGCGGCGATCTGGTGGAGAAACGGACGCGACGGGGGCGCGCGTTCTATGGTTGTGCCAACTACCGGGCCGACGACGAAGACTCGTGCAAGTTCGCCGTGTGGAAGCGGCCTCTGATACAGCCCTGCCCCGAGTGCGGCGGATTGCTCACCGAGGTACGCAAGGGTTGGGCCAAATGTATCGGATGTGAGGAAGAACTCGAGATCGCCAGCCTGCCTGAGATAAAGGCCGAGCCTGTAGAGGGGTGAGAGAGCTTTGCGTATGGACAGATTGCTGGACCAGTTCCTGACCTACCTGCGAGTGGGCCGGAATGCCTCTCCCTACACCATCAAGAATTATGGCAACGACATCGGCCAGTTCCTGGACTACTGCCGGGTACAGAGAGTGAGTTCGCTGGCACAGGTAGACCGCTCGCTGCTGCGGAGTTACCTGGTGGAACTATACACCGCTGGCTACGTCAAGGCCAGTATTGCACGCCGTGTGTCAGAACTGCGCTCCTTTGGTGATTTTCTGATGCGGGAGGAAGTACTGGAGCGCAACCCCTTCCGCATGATCAGCGCCCCCCGCATCCCCAAACGACTGCCGCAATACCTGACGGTCGCCGAGGTAGAGGCACTGTTGGCAACTCCCGATACGTCCACTCCACTGGGTCTGCGCGACCGCGCCGTCATTGAGGTGTTATACGCGGCGGGCCTGCGGGTCAGTGAGCTGGTGGGGATAGATGTGGCGGACGTAGACCTGGTACAGGCCCAGGTGCGCGTGATGGGCAAGGGAGGTAAAGAGCGCATAGGATTGCTGGGACGAGCGGCTGTGCGGGCAGTGCGGGCATATCTAGAGGCGGGGCGGCCTACATTGTTGGGACGGCGACCAACCAACGCGCTGTGGCTCAATCACCGGGGCGGTCGCCTGACGGTGAGGGGAGTGGCGCTGATATTATGCAAAGCGGGCACGCAGGCAGGCATCCGCATTCCGGTCTCTTCCCACATCCTGCGCCACACCTTTGCCACTCATCTCCTGGATGGCGGCGCTGATCTTCGTGTGGTGCAAGAGCTGTTAGGGCACGCTAATCTCGCCACGACTCAGATCTACACCCACGTCAGTCAAAGCCGGGCGCGGGAGGTCTACGTGCGGGCGCATCCACGGGCTGGCACCTCGGATTTGCCCTAGGTGCTACTTTATGGTAAAGTAGGTGTGCATCCATAACACTCGCGATACGACGAATTATGTAGCGCGTTTTTCAGTGCGAAGTAGATAGGCCAAGACGAGGGGGCAAAGATGATGATCCTGCAGATCGTTGTTGGGTGGCTCGTTGAATTCGTTCAGCAGCACAAGTGGGCGCTGATTATCGGGGCAGGACTGGGGCTGGCTCTGGGGTTGGCCATAGGGTGGTGGTGGTGGCCGGTCGCGTGGACCAATTCCACACCTTGTAATCTGCGCTCTGATTTCCAGAGGGGTTACCTTCTCTGGGTTGCCGAGCAACGTGCGAGTTCCGGCGATTTGTGGGCACGTGAAAAATTGGGTATGGAATTCTGGAAAGAAGACCAACTCGACCGACTCGGTGAGACGTTAGAGGGACTGGCGCAGGGATGTGAGCAGGGCCTGTGGCAGGAATGTGATGGAGAGGATACAATCCGCCTGCGGGCTCTGGCACAAGCCTTGGCCACGTCCATCGAACCCACGCCCGCGGAGGGCACACCTGCCCCCACAGAGCCAGCGACGAGTGGCGGAACAATGCTTCGCTCTGTGGCGGGTTTTTGCGGGGGTGCCTTATTGCTGGTGGCGTTCGTGGCAGGGGTATGGTTCCTCGTCAGCTATCTACGCAAGCCACGGGCCGTACCGGAGGCGGGGCGGGGCGTCAGGGTAGCCGAAGGTCTCCCTCCCGCCGAACGAGTTTCCTGGGGAGCCGAAGGCCCACCGCTGGCTCAGTTTGTCACCACCTATGCGCTAGGGGACGATCACTATGATCCCTCGTTCAGCATTGAGTTGGAGAACGGCGAGTTTATGGGCGAGTGTGGAGTGGGCATCTCAGAGACCATCGGCGTCGGTGTGCCCAACAAGGTCACTGCGTTCGAAGTCTGGCTGTTCGACAAGAACGACATCCGCACCGTGACCATGGTGTTGATGTCGGACTACGCCTTCCACGACGAGGCGCTGCGCACTAAATTGGCGCCCAAGGGGGAGCCAGTGCTGGCAAAGAAGGGGACGAACTTGACATTGGAGACAAAGACACTGCGTGTACGGGCGCGCGTCGTAGAGGCGGAGCACGGAGTGGGGAATCTGCCACCCAACAGTTTCTTCGAGAGAATGACGATAGACCTGGCGGCCTGGGCCAAACCAGGGCAGGAGGGGGCAGAGGCAATGACCGAGACCGATGCCCCTGTTATGCCGCCCACGCTTTAGGCTGGCGGGAGTGGTTTTGGCGCAGAGCGCGTAGGTAGACACCCTCGCCGTAGCGATGCGGCGGGGGTGTTCGCTTGGGATGGGACAATGCGTCGCCTGTGGTGGACTTTTCTGCGCCTCTTTTTCCGTCTGCTCTACAACGAGTTCGCCTGGACCTACGACCTGGTGGCCTGGGCGGTGTCGTTGGGGCAGTGGAGAGCGTGGGGGCGCACAGCCATCCTGCACCTGCGAGAGAAACGGGTGCTGGAACTGGCCCACGGTCCCGGTCACCTGCTGGCCACGATGGCGGAACGGGGCCTGGTCCCGATAGGACTTGATCTCTCGCCGTACATGGGCCGTCTGGCGAAGCGGCGATTGAGGAAAGAGGGACTGGCCGTTCCCCTGGTACGTGCCCGCGCACAGGCGCTTCCCTTCTGCGATGGGTGTTTCGACTGCGGGGTCGCTACCTTTCCCACAGAGTTTATCCTGGCCACCGTCACGTTGCGGGAGACAGCGCGCGTTTTGCGCTCAGACGGTCGATTGGTTGTTGTGGCCTGGACCCGCCTGGGCAGGCGCGACCCGCTCTCTCTTTTCATCGGATGGCTTTATCGGGTAACAGGCCAGGGAGAGCCGCTTCCCGGCATGGGTGAGGCGGCAGCGACGAAGGTAGGGTTTGCTGTCCGCACTGTGTGGGAGCGAGTTGGGCGTAGCGAGGTGATGTTGGTCATCGCGGAGAAGCGATGACGTGATATGTAACGGACTACACCGGGTGGTAGAACTGCAAGTGATAGCGACTTAGCAACAGAAGATCGGGCTCGGTGGGAAAGGGAGCAGGAAATTCAGTGAGCGGGAAGAACTGTACCGCAGTAATGGGCAACAGGATGCTGGCGATGTCTTCTAGAAAGTCGTATATGTTGGCCTCGTCAGCCATGTGGAAATTGGCCCGGCATACGGCAACTGGTGTGTAGGCCACCACCTGTTCGCTTCGCCTGAGCGTGCGAATCGAATCGCGACTCTCGGCCGATTCGAGGTAGAGGAGCACGATCTCGGACCGGCGTAGAATGACGTGGGGCCGGGAGAAGCCCTTGAGCGGGCTACTGGCTACCAACGGCATTATATGGACGTCGTAGAAGGAGAGACTGTCACGCTTGGGATCGTTGATGAAACTGAACACCGGTCCTATGGCCTCAAGCTCGCCAGTCATCTGAAAGCCAGTGGTGACGATGGAAACAGCATGACGTTTAATGGGTGGACCTTGCAATACCATTGTTTGCTCCTTCGCTTGCTTTGTGGTAAAATAGCTACGCTTGGTGGGTGTAGCCTAAGGGTCAAGGCACCTGGTTGTGGCCCAGGAGATTGTGGGTTCAAGTCCCACCACTCACCCCAGGTAATCGTAGCCGGACCTCGATCCGGCTTTCATTATACACGAATCGCCCCCGTAGCTCAATTGGACAGAGCGTCGGACTTCGAATCCGCAGGCTGTGCGTTCGAATCGCACCGGGGGTACAGCGCACATAGTATACCACAAAACGGGGGGCGCGGGTAGTAGACCTGCGCCCTTACCCTTTTTGCTCTTCTTCGCCACTGCACCTATAATAGTGATGCCTCCAGATGGGGAGCAAGTAGCGAGGTCTAAAAGAATGAGCGAGTTACCCTTTGAGGAACGGTACGAGGATGTCCTGCAGAACATCGAGTTCGGCGTCGTCCAGGTGTACGGCGAGCATCCCGAGATGACCGACTGGCAAGCCTTGCGCGCTATCGAGGCCCTGATCCGCGCGTACCAGGCCGAGACGAGGGGGCGTCAGACCGCTCCCCCCAGCCTGGATACTCTGGCTCAGGAGGTCTATGATTCGGTCGAAGCGATGTTCGAATGGCGGCTGGGGCGTGAGACGCTGTTCCAGGATGAGGAGGGAGAACCAGTGGAGCTCACCGTGGAACCCATCACCCTGGATGAGATCATCGCCTGCCTCAAGCGCGTGCGCAAGTCCATCAACCGCTGGAACCGTAGAGGTGGCCGGCAGGGGTACCTCACCTTTGTCAGCCAGTTTATCCGATAAGCAAGAATGAGCCGCTGAGACCCGGTGGGCACAAGGGCAGTTGACAAGTTGGCGAAGACGTGATAGGCTCTGCTCAATTCCAAGTTCAAGGAACGTGAGACGCATGAGTCAACAAGCTTCATCCCGTATCTGGGCAGTCATAGGCATTGGCATCGCCGTCATCGCCGTGTTAGGGCTGTTGCTGGCGTTCCTGGGCCGCGGGCTGGGCCCACTCGCGCCGATGATCACCCCGGCGGTCCCTACTCCACCCGACGACCCGGTCGTGGCCAGCGTCAACGCCCATGCTATCCATTACTCCTTTTGGACAGAGTTGGTCTTGCTCGATCAGGTGTTGAGCGGGTTAGCAGGGCAGCCAGCCCCCTCGCCCGGTGAAACGCTCCAGCGGCTGATTAACGAAGAATTGGTGCTAGAAGCCTTCTCGCCAGAGCAGGCACCGACGGAGGAGCAGATCGAGGCGTGGATCGCCGCGCTGGAGCAGACCTGGGGGGTGGATGATGCCGCTGTGGTGACGGCGCTGGAGAGGGTGGGGCTTACCCGTGCAATGTTCGAGCGGGAAATCGGGCGGTTGCTGACCGTACAGGCCGGCCTGGAGGCCCTTCAGAGCCAGGGATACGACGCCACCGCCTGGCTGGAGGAGCAGCGAGCCAGCGCCGAAATCCAGGTCTTCCCAGACGTAGCAATGCCGGTCGCCTCTGGCTTTCAGTCGCCGATTGCGATGGCGGGCATATCGCCGATCCCCACTCCCTCAACCGAGACGCCACCTCCTACCCCGGCCATCGCGGTTTCCAAAGTTGCCCCCGACTTTACCCTTGAGCAGTCCGGTGGTGGTATGCTCACGCTATCAGAGCAGTTGGCCCAGGGACCGGTGGTGCTGGTCTTTTTTCAAAGTGGCGGCGGTTGAAGTCCCGATCCGCAACTCGGGGAGTTGCAGAGTCACTATCACACGTTCCAGGATGCCGGAGCAGAGGTGGTATCGCTGGTGGTCGCATCCATTGAAGTGGTGAGAGGATGGTGTCAGCGTGCAGGGGTTAGCTATCCTATGCTGGCTGATACCGAGCATCGCGTGTCTGAGGCTTACGGTGTGTACAACCTGCTAGGCGACGGTCTCGCCGCGCCGGCCGTGTTCGTCATTGATACAGACGGGCGCATCGTATGGGTCCACGTCGGCCAGCACTCCGGCGACCGGGTAGACGCATCGACGATCCTGGCACGACTACCGTAGGGCTGTAACCGTGTGTGTAGAGGAGACGGCCGCCACCTACGACCGCATCGCCGCCCGCTACACGGCGCGGGCGATCCACCCGCTGGAGCAGGAACTAACGCGCTTCCGGCAGATGGTGTCGCCTGGCAGGTTGGTGCTCGATGTAGGATGCGGGCCGGGGCAGTATGCTCGAGCGCTGGAAGCACACGGATTCCGTGTCGTGGGTCTCGATCTTTCACCGGGCATGCTCCGCCAGGCGCAGGCGAGCGGAACTCTCCGATTAGCACACGCCGATATGCGCCATCTTCCCATCGCCGATGAATGCGCCGACGGCTGCTTCGTCTGCGCCTCGCTGCTGCACCTGCCCCGCACCCAGGCACCCCAGGCGCTTGTAGAATTTCGCCGTGTGCTCCGTCCTGGCGGCGCGCTCTACGTCGGCGTGAAAGAGGGAGCGGGGGAGGAATGGGTGGCCGACCAGGAAGGTCCAGAGGTTAACGAGCGTTTCTGCGCCTACTACCGGCCGGAGGAGATTGATCGGCTGGTCCAGGCGGCGGGCTTTGAGATCGTGGATGGCTGGATCAACCCGCCGGGGAAGGGCCAGCGGCACAATTGGATCAATCGCTTCGCAGTGGCACGGCCATAGACGAGGACCACTTGCGAGGCGAGAGGCGCATCTCAGGAGTCGTTGCGGTCATCGGGCTGTGTGTGTTGCTGGCGCTGTGGTACGGCGGTGGGTATCTGTATAACCGCCGCCGTGGGCAGCGCTTTTTTCGTTGGCTGGAGGTGGGGCTGGATATGCTGGGAGGAGAGAGAGGCTGGCTGGATCGGCTCGCCTGCCTCCGGCGCTCGCATCAACGTCATCCACGCGGCTCCACCCTTCCGGCGGTTGGAGATGACGCTGTTGCTGGAGAACCGAGAGGTTCCGCTGCTATGGCTGTTTGACCGCTTGCACGGTAAGCGAGACTGGCTTACAATAAAGGCAACACTGCGCTCGCCACGTCGGGGGGAAGTGGAAGTGAGCCCTATTCAATTCAAAGTGAGCCGATAATCGTCTGCGTTCACACTGAGTCGCGTGGTCGTCTTCGCTTCTGTGTTCAAGACAACTTGATGAACAGGTCGCCGTGCTGCTCAATGTAATCGTCGAGAATCTGCCTGGCCACACCGTAGCTGGGTACCAGCGGATGCAGTGCCAGCGCTTTAAGCGCCGTAGCATACGACCCCGTCACCGTCGCCTCGACCGTCAGTCGCTCGTACTCCTTGACCCGCTTCATCAGCCCCAGGGCGTGATCGGGAACGCTGCCTATAGCAATGGGTCGGATGAGCCCGTGTGCCAGGTAGCAGGGCACCTCGACCACGTCCTGTTCTCCCATCCCGACGATTGCGCCCTGGTTAGGCACGTTAAGTACCAGCACACCGGTCTCCCCGCCGCTCAGGCAACCGATCACCTCCAGGGCCACACCAGCGTATCCCTCCGCCGCCTCGCCCAATTCCATTTCAGCGAGCCTCTCGTGGGCCTTCGAGCCGGTCTCGATGCTCATGTAGGTCGCGTGTCGCCCGTGGAGGTATTCACGGTAGGCGGCCTCCATCTCGGCCACGCTGCCCCCCGCCTGGTAGATGCGCTGCAACTTCTCGAACAGTCGCTGGTTCAGCGGCGCGATCTGCTGGGCGCGGCTCTGTCCTGCCTGGAGAATGTGCTCCACCGCTTCCCGGTTACGGTAGTAGAAGTACAGGTACTCGTTGGGCAGCATTCCCAACGCTTCGATGAAGCCCGGATCGAAGGGCAGGTCAAGCACTTCTAATAGGCCCTTGATTTCGGCGATGAGCGCAGGCAGCACGTTCCGTCCCTGGTAGTAAACCGCCTGCACCCAGCCCAGGTGATTGAGGCCGAAGTACTCCAGGAATACCTCGTCCGGTTGGGTATTGAGAAAGTGAGCGATGGCCCGATGCATCGTCGGCGGATTGTCGCAGATACCGATGGCACGCTCAAAGCCGGCCCGGTTGATAATCGCGTCTGTGACCAGGCCGGCCGGGTTGGTGAAGTTGATGATCCAGGCGTTGGGAGCCAGCGCCCGCACCTGTTCGACGTACTCCAGAATGGGCGGGATCGTGCGCAACGCCATCGCAAATCCACCTGGGCCGGTCGTCTCCTGGCCCAGGACACCGTAGCGGAGTGGCACCTGCTCGTCCACGATGCGCGACGCAATGCCGCCCACGCGGAAGGTGGTCACGATGTAGTCGGCATCCTGGATCGCTTCACGAGCATCGGTCGTCCACAACGTGTAAAAGGTTGCCTGGCCCTCTTCGAGCACCGGGGTGCTGAGGGCCTGGATGAGTTCCAGATGCTCAGCATCAACGTCCAACAGGGCCAATGCGGTCAGGCCCAGCCGCTCCTGCCGCGCCAGGAAACTCTTGAGCATCAGCGGCGTCCGCACGCCGCCCGCGCCGATGATAGTGATTTTCAAGGGTCGTCCCTTTTTTGTCTACTTCCACAAGTTATCGAGTAACGAGTTCGGCGGTTGGGTGTTATAGTCAGTGGAAATGAGTATATCATGATTCGGGCAAAGTGAGAAACACAGACATTGCGATTGCGTAAGGTAAGTTACCGCGCTTGACAGACTACTTGCCTTGAGTGTATAATTAGACTCGGCCTGATGGGTTTGGAGGAATAGGAGGGGAAGAAAGGAGGTGCACTGCGACGATACAGAGAGCATGAAATTCCAATGGGCGGTAGGTTTTCCAAGATAAATCAATGCATGTAAATTAGAACAAAAGGAGGGTTCCAAAGTGTCTAGCGAAGCTGTTGAACAAAAGAATTGGGCCGACAGGCTGACCGAGTGGATGGAGGTTATGGCGCCACTCTTCGACCAGCCTCACCTGGCCTCCGTTCGAGATGGGCTGGCGGCGCTGATGCCTTTGCTGATCATCGGTGCCTTCAGCCTTTTGGCAGTACAGTTCCCCATCCAGGGTTGGCTGGACTACCTGGATGCCAACCCTGATCTGACGGGCAAGATCTATGCTCCCTTCAACATCTGTTTCGGGCTCCTCTCCTTGTTTGCCTCCGTCACCATCGCCTACGGCCTGGCCCGCAGGCGTAGGCTGGAGCCACTGATGCCATCTATGATGGCACTGCTGGCCTTTATCACCATCACCAGCCCGATTCTGGGAATGTGGGGGGAGGAAGGCCTGCCCGGGACCTACTTCGACAACAGTGGCCTCTTCACCGCCATCATCGTCAGCCTGCTGGCGGTGGAGATCTATAACTTTTTCGTCCAACGGAATCTCGTCATCACGATGCCTCCCGGTGTGCCGCCGGCCATCGCCAACGCCTTCGTCGCTCTGATCCCCGGTATCGTCATCCTGTTCCTGTCGTGGCTCATACGGGTCATGCTGGGCATTGACTTCGCAGGCGGCGTGGTACAGGTGCTGTCCTACATCGTTCCGGCCGCCTCCAGCTACATCGCAGCGGCCATCGCCGAGACCTTCCACGGTTTCCTCTGGACGATGGGCATCCACGGCGACCTGACGATCGGCATTGTCCTCTCCCCCATCTGGGCCAGTAACCTGGTCGACAACGCCGCGGCTATCGCACAGGGCGTACGTGCACCCTGGATCTACACCGAGTTCTTCCGCACCTACGTGGTGCCTGGTGGTTCCGGCGCTACGCTGCCGCTGGCGTTCTACATGACTCGCTCCAAGTCGGCGCGGCTGCGGCGGGTGGGCTGGTTGGGTATCTGGCCTGGCATCTTTAACATCAACGAGCCAATCACCTTCGGCACCCCCATCATCTTCAACCCGGTTATGGCCATCCCCTTCATCATCATCACCTTCCTCAACACCACCGTGGCCTGGATCGCTCACGCCATCGGCTTTGTGCAGCCGGCCTACATTGCTGTGCCGTGGACGCTGCCCACGCCGATCCTGGCCTACCTGCAGCACGGCTACAGTTGGACGGCGATCATCCTGGCGCTACTAACGGAATTCGTGATCCCTGGGGTCATCTGGTATCCAGCGTTCCGTGCCTGGGAGCGACAGGTCCTGAGGAAGGAGCAAGAGTAGTTGCGTTCCTGCGCCGCCGATTTCGAGGGAGGGTCGAGCTACGCTCCCCCTCCCTCGACTTTGCTTGTGGGTTCCGGCCGCAGGCAAATATGCCTGTGCCGCTGTTCACAGGCGTGGAGGGTTGCTCGGCCCTGGCGTGAAACCTGTTGGGAGGGTGGCGATGGCCAGGTATAAGGTTTTATTAGTCTGTGCGGTGGGCATGTCCTCCGGTCTTCTGGAGACAGCGACCATCGAGGCAGCCAGGAAGCGGGGGCACGAACTTGACATTCATGCTACGTCCGCGGCGCTTATTATTTATAGTGTCGATTTCGCAGCCTATCCGGTGGACATGGTGTTGATCGCGCCACAGGTGCGGTTCGCACAGAGGAATATCAGGCGGGTGGTAGAGCCGTTAGGGATCGTGGTAGACGTCATAGAT
>CAZMOT010000027.1:0-1247 GCA_964568065.1 uncultured Anaerolineales bacterium | reverse complement strand
GACGTCATAGATTCGATCACCTATGGCATGGTGGATGGGGACAAGTTGTTCGACCAAATCGTGCAAGGTGTGCCCAAATAGTTTCTGGAGTCAAAAATGACAGAAGAAAAGATTCGTGTGGTGATGGTATGCGCACTAGGCATGTCGTCCAGTCTGCTGGAAGCGGCGACGATCAAGGCGGCCGAGGAGGCAGGCGTGGGGTTCGAGATGGTCTCGCTCTCAGCTCAGCAGATGAGCATCTACGACTTTGACGCCAACCTGGTGGACATGATCCTGGTTGCGCCGCAGGTGAGATTCAAGCGACGCTCCATCAGGCAGATGGCCGAGCCGCGCGGCATCATCGTACAGGACATTGAGCCTGTCACTTATGGTATGATGGACGGCGAGAAATTGTTTCAACAGATCCTGGCCGCCTATCAGGAAAAACACGGGCAGTAGCGGACGGGGACAGGCACAGTCAGTTTAGGAGAGTGTATTGCTGATCATCCGTGGTCTGCTTCTCGCTGTAGACGGATTTGTTTTCGTCTTCATGCCCGCTATATTGCTCCCTGTGCTCCAGCGTCGTCAGCCAGAGGTCAACCGGCGTTTTGTGTGGTGGGGAGCAGGCACATTTCTCGTCTCCTTGCTGCCCGCTCTATTCCTATCCAGCCTGGCGCGCCAGATTCTGCAGCCCGATGATCGCCTGGCTACACAGGCGCTGTTCGCTTTGATCGGCGCACTGATCAACGGTGTACTGATTATGGGGGCCCAGTATCTGCTGTTGCGCTGGCGCAAACCGGTGCCAGCTATGTCACCGGCAACAGGGCTGGCTGTGGGACTGGGCGTGGGAGTGGTGACTCAGGTCTTTGTCGGCTTCACGCACATTGGAGCCGGTCTCCGTCTGCTTTTCTTCCGCGATACATCCACCCCCGAGCTAGCTGCCCTGGCTGCCGTGCCCATCGGGTTGTTTTTGCTAAAGTTGCTGGCCGAACTGATGAACCGGGCCGTGATCTTTGTTGTCAGCGGTGGCCTGGGCTATCTGGTCGGACGGTCGCTGGCGGGACGGCGCGGCTTGCTGGGCCTGGCTATGTTGCTCTATGCGGCCTTTGGCCTCACTTTCCAACTCATCCAACTGGGGCTGGCGGAACAGGAGCTACTGGCCGGCGCGGCTTCTATCCTCCTCGCAATCGTCGTGGGAGGGTTGGTCCTCCGTTGGCTGCTCACGATGCCGACTGCAGAGGCCAAGCCATCGAAGGGGCGCACAGGCA
>CAZMOT010000026.1:0-31460 GCA_964568065.1 uncultured Anaerolineales bacterium | reverse complement strand
GCAGTTTTGGGATTTGGAGTTTGGGATTTGGGCTTTGGAACGCAGTTCCCTATGAATTACAAAGCCTCGAAAGAAAAAAATCGAGAAAAGGAGAAAGGAAAAATGGTACGAGGGAGAAATCCGGTTCAGAGGTTCATCCGCAACGTTGTTCGCTGGGGTATTGCTATCCCACTGTGGCTTTTGCTTGCCGGGCCAGATTTTCAGGCAGCTTGGCAGCTTATGGGTTCGGCAATGGACGTCGGTGTTTGGGCTATGCGCCTTTTTGTTGGCCTTCTCAAGACCGGCGTGATCTTTTGGGTTGCAAACACCACCGCGGGTATGCTTTACGTCCTTCCCCAGTGGGAGCGACTGGTCCTCCTGCGCCTCGGTAGGTCCGTCGGTGCCAGAGGTCCGGGGTTCTTTGTCGTGCCGCCGTTCCTCTATTCTGTTGCTCGCATCGTAGATGTCCGCATCACCACCTATGAGGTGAAAGCAACAAAGACGCTCACCAGGGATAACATTCCCATAGATGTTACCGCGGCTGTCGAGCTGGAGGTAGAGGATCCCGAAAAAGCAGTCATTGCCGTTCGGGACTATTGGAAAACGACGGAGTGGGCCTCCATGGAAGCGTTGAAGAGCACGATCGGTGGCAATGACCTGAGACCTCTGCTAAGCGAAACCGAGAGAATCGCGATGGCGCTGAAGGCAGGGATTGACACGGCGGCCAAGGACTATGGTGTAAATGTGCGGGCGGTGCGAATCACGGATGTCGGCACGCCCCCAGCGCTGGTTGAGGAACTGGCTGTGATAGCACGAGCCGAGCGCTCTGCCAAGGCTAAACAGATCCAAGCCGATGCTGAAAAGGCTGTGGCGACGGCGCTCGCCGAAGCGACCCGCACTTTGGCAGCCCAACCGGGCGCCATGGATCTACGACAGATCCAGGCCCTCCTGGACATTTCCAAGGAGGAGAGCGCTATGGTCATCGTGTACCCCATGACCGGCCCCATGGGCCAGCAAATCGCTGCTGCTGCCGCTGGAGCTCAGGCGAGCAAGAAGCAACCTGCTTAGGTGCCAGCCGACAGCACGTCGCGAGTTTTGGGTCATCGAGCAACGAGAGCAGGAGCGAAACCGTTTGGCTGAGCGCGTCTCGACTGAGCGCCTCGACTGAGCCAAGTCTCGAAAGTCTCACGCGCAGCCTCGGCCATGGCGGGGCGTGACGCGACGTTCGCCGGTACAAGACCACGGCCCGGAGAGCACCTCCGGGCTGGTCGTTTTTTTGGCACACCCCTTCGATAGGCTCAGAGTATGCCTGGTCACCTGACCAGGGAAAAGACTAGCCACCTGACTAGTTCCAAAACTCCCCGGTTGGCCGGTGCGCCGGGGAGTTTTTTGTGTTACACTCTTGAGCGTAGGATTGAGCAGGAGAACGTTCAAACAGCAAGGAGTGGGAAAGATGAAGACCAATGGGTTCCTGAATGCACTGCCGTTGATCGCGTTGTCGCTGAGCGCGCTGGCACTGATCGCGATGCTGGCCCTGCCCGCCTAGGGAGAAGACTAGCACCTGTCCAGTCCCAAGACTCGCCGGTCGGCGATTGCGCCGGGGGTCATTTGTGTTACACTGTGAGCTCAAGATGAAGCAAACAGAACAGAGAGGAGCGGAAAGATAAAGAGCGATAGGTTTCTCCTGAATGCACTGCCGTTGGCTGCGTTGGTGGTTGGTGCACTGGCGCTGATCGCGGCGCTGGGTCTGATAGGTTAAGGTGGAACCTTTTGAGCCCTCAATCCGTCTAGAACATGGTAGGGCCAGTTCAAGTCATGCCAGGAATAAGAATTAGGAGACGAGTAAGATGAGAAACATATCACTGAGTGTACTAGCGATGATCGCATTGCTCGGCCTGGCGAGTTGCGGCAATGGGCCGGAGATCGCACGGTCGGCAAAGCAGCGGGTGGCTTCACCCGACGTAGCCACCTCGGATGTAGCGGATCTGGTCAACGGAAACACTGCCTTCGCCTTCGACCTCTACCGGGTCCTCAAGGAAGGAGACGGCAATCTGTTCTACTCTCCCTACAGCATCTCGCTGGCGCTGGCGATGACGCATGCGGGTGCTCGCGGTGAGACCGAACAGCAGATGGCGGATACCCTCCACTTTATCCTCTCGCAAGACCGTCTGCCCCCTGCCTTCAACGGCCTGGACCTCGAACTCGCCCGTCGGGGTGAAGGTGCCGAGGGTAAGGATGAAGAGGGCTTCCGGCTGAACATCGTCAATGCTATCTGGGGCCAAGAAGGTTATGGGTTCCTCTCCGAGTTCCTCGACGTCCTGGCCCAAAACTATGGTGCCGGGCTGAGGCTCCTCGATTTCGTGAACGCACCGGAAGAGTCCCGCGTCACCATCAACGACTGGGTCAGTGACCAGACAGAGGGCAGGATAGAGAACCTGATTCCCCAGGGTGTCATAGACGAATTGACGCGGCTGGTGCTCACCAACGCCATCTACTTTAACGCCGCCTGGGCCGCACCCTTCGAACCGGACCAGACCGCTGATGGCGCGTTCCACCTGCTTGACGGCGGCGAGGTCACCGTGCCGATGATGCGGCAGACAGAGTCGTTCGGTTACGCCGAGGGTGAGGGGTATCAGGCAGTCGAACTGCCGTACGACGGCTGGGAGCTTGCGATGGTAGTCTTACTCCCCGAGGCGGGCCAGTTTGAACCGTTTGAGGGTTCACTGGACGCCGAACGGGTGAATGGTATCGTGAAGGGTCTGGCGCACAGGCAGGTTGCGCTGACCATGCCGAAATTCGAATTCGAGTCGGACTTTAGTCTGAAGGACTCGCTGGCTGCGATGGGCATGCCGGATGCCTTCTCAGCAGAGGCGGACTTTTCTGGAATGACCGGCGACCGCGACCTCTTCATTGCAGAGGTGATCCACAAGGCATTCGTCTCCGTGGACGAAGCGGGCACAGAAGCGGCAGCGGCCACCGCGGTCGTGATGGCGGAGTTGGCGGCGCCGATGGAGCCTGTCGAGGTCACCGTTGACCGCCCCTTTATATTTCTCATCCGCGACGTCGAGACCGGTGCTGTGCTGTTCGTTGGGCGCGTCGTCACACTAGAGTCAATTTAAGGTACACCAAAAACAGGAAAGGGAGGCAAAAAAATGAGAAGCAAACTATCTACTTTGGGATTCGCGCTCATTCTGAGTGCATTGATCGTCAGTGGCTGCGGGCCGACCACGGCCGAGCCCACCACCGGACTGGCAAACCCGGCGGCCGTTTACTGCGAGGGACAGGGCTACACCCTACAGATGCGCACAGACGCGGACGGCGGTCAGTACGGCGTGTGCATCTTCCCTGACGGGAGCGAGTGTGAAGAATGGGCCTTTTACCGGGGCGACTGCAGCCCAGCCGCAGAGCAACCTGCCGAAACCCCAACGACCGCCCCTACGGTACAGGTGACGGAGCAACCCGCTCCCAGCGAGGGTGACTTCCAGCCGTTGGACCCCGCCGCGTGCGGCGACCTGGCGAACGCTATGGCGCAAACGCTGGGCGTCGAGGCAGCGACGGCAGATGCGCCATTCCAGGACCGTGTCAGCGGAAGGGCCGGCACTGGTTGCCAGGTAACGGCTACAGGAACCGGCCTGGATTTCGAGGGTCATTGGCCTGTGTACCAGGAGTTGGCGGCAATGCTCGCAGCTCAGGGTTGGCAGGAAGATATGATGTACCAGGGCGGCGGCCCCACCGGCACTCTCACCGGTTTTCGCCGATCCAGCGAGTTATGCCTGTTGCTCGTCGGTTGGGAGCCTGCGGAGGACGCCGACTGTCCAACAGACCAGCCGATTGGGATGTGCGAACTGACACCCGAGCAGCAACTGTATACTATTGTCTTCAACTGCGCGACCCAGCCCACCGAGATGCCGACCCCGGTCGAGCCGGCGGAGACGTGGGTCTACGTGGACCTCATGCCGGACCAATCGGGGACGACGGTGACCTGGATAGACAGCCTCAGCGGCGCTGCCAACTCTGTCCCTGCGCCGGGTACAAGATACCAGGTGGTTGGGGAGTGGGTTTACTACCAGGAAGGCCTTGGTAGCGTCGGCACGGTACACCGGGTGAACGGGGCCGGGCAGGACGAACGCTTTGATTTTATGGACATCCCGGAGGATTACTGGGAGGGGGTGGATTGGGTCATCTCGCCCGACGGGACTCAAATCGTCTGGAAGCTGAGTTTCTTTGAGACGGGGGAGGGCTACGAGGTCACGCTCACTTCCGAACTCTACGTGGCCACCATCGCCAGCGGCGAGATGCGCCTCTTGACCACGTATGTCGTGAATGAACACCAAACTCTAACTCCGTGGGGCTTTTCGCCCGATGGTTCGCAGGTTTTCGTGTACCAGCAGCCTTATGGTATCGGCGTCTTGTTCCCCATATACGGCGAGTTCAGCGTGCTGGACGTCGCCACCGGCCAGCTCACGCCCCTGCCCGATCCAATGGCCGCACAACCGGAAACCACTATGGGCGGGGCGGCTGCCCTCAGCGACGACGGGGCGCGACTGGCCCGCTTCGGCCACACAGAGAGCGAGGGCTTCACAGTCAACTTCACCGAGCTGGCGAGCGGACAGACGACGGAAATCCCGACTACCATCTCGACCGATCTCGGGCTCGTGCGGCGCGGGGACGGGATATTCTCGCCCGACGGCTCGACGCTGGTCTACACCGTCGCCTACGGCGATATGGGCAGTGAAACTTTTGCTCTGTTCCAGGTGGATTTAACCACGGGAACGCAGCAGGAACTCTTGGCCCCCCAGCCTGCCCGCTACCAGGTGGTTCGCTTCGAGGACGACGGCTCGCTCCTGTTGACGATTGCCTGGCCTGGGGAGGGAGGAGGCACCTTCCGCCTGCATTCCGATGGCACGCTGGAGCATCTTTCGGAAGCGACTCTCGTGGGAGTTGCGCAGTAAGTGATACGTGAGCGTGGTAGAAAAACGTTCGTGAAAGAGGCACAAGATGAACAGCCAGCGGTCTACCAGTAAATCCGAGAACAAGAATAGGAGGGAAGAAATGAAAGGCAAACTACTCACTTTGAGGTTCGTGCTCATTCTGAGTACGTTGATCGTCAGTGGCTGCGGACCCACCACGGCCGAGCCCACCACAGTCCCAACAACCGCTGCAACCGAGGTCGCCACGGCCCAGCCCACCGAGGTCCCAACGGCTACCCCGACGGAGGTCGCCGTGGAAGCCCCCGATCCCCAGGCCGCCCGCGCTGCGGCCCTGGCCTACGTCATCGAGAACTATGGCGAACAGGCCCCTGCGCCGGGGCTGACCTGGACGGAGGAGGTCATCACCCCAGAAGGTCTGGTCGGCTCGTCAACCTTCCAGTACACGCCCGAGGAGGGGGCTGGGGACTGGGTGGTCACGGTATCCTTTCCGCTAGTGGCTCCCCAGGCGACCATCTACCAGGTAGTGGTGGCCAACCCTCCCACCGGGTTCCGGTGGGAGGGAGAGGCAGACGCCGCCGGGCAGGTGACGGAGCTATCCGCTCCCAGTGCTGGGCAGCCCGCCCTGTGCTGGTACGGCCGTGTCAAAAGCGCGCCTGCACATGCCGCGCTCGACCGCTACCTCGTCCTGTTGCCCGAAGAGGCTAAGCGCGCGGTTGACGCGGTCGGCGCCGATGAGACTGTGGAGGCTGAGATCGAGGCCCTGCGCGATAGCGGCACCTACGCTCACTTCTGGGGTACGCTCAACTGCGACGTGCCTGTCTGGGGCGGCTGCCAGCTCATCGTGGATCGTCTGCGCCCGGAGGGGCCCGAAGGCCCCTTCTTCGATCCCGACCCGGTCGCGGGCTGGGAGGGCACCGTCGCCAGTACGCCGGATGATGCCCAGTTCGACGACTACTTTGTCCAGTCGGGCAATGTTCCCATGCGCTATGGCATCGAGAGCGCCGATGCTGCCGTCGCCGCTCAGTTGGAAAGCCTGCGCGACACGGGGACCATCGTCCGCGTGTGGGGCCAGGTGACGTGCCCCGCCATTGATTTCCAAGGCTCGCAGATCCAGGTGGACCGCATCGAGATCGTCATGGAGGCACCCGCCGAAGAAGAAGGGTACGAGGGATGGAATACGTACCTGAACGAAAAGTTCGGCTACGCGCTCAGGTACCCCGGTGAATGCACGGTGATGGGAGCTAACCATGATGAGTCGGTATCGTTTGTGGGTCCGCTAGAAAACAACGAGCGCCGGCCTTGGCTGGAGGTGCGGCACTTTGACAGCGCTTTCTATCACCCACCCGCCGGCACCGACGTCCACCAGTGGATCGCCGATTCCGGTCACCCTTACGGCGAGATTGGTCCCGAAGTGAAAGTTGCTGGTCTGCCCACGGTCCATTTCATGTACGAGGGAGGCCCGGGGGTTTACGACTCTGACTATTACTTCTTCATCCAGGGTGACCAACTCTTCTGCATCTTGATACTTCACGCCGGCGGCCAGCAGGACTGGGAGCTGTACGACAAGTTCTTGCAGGGCTTTACGTTCCCGTGAAAAGATGGTGCAGCGAGAGCCTGTGCTCTCTTGCACACTAATGCGAACGCCCGGTGATAAGCCGGGCGTTTTTCCCATGTGTTTTGGGTGACCGATGGATAGGCCGCTGCCATCAGCGGGGGCCTCGGCGTTCCAATTTCTTAACCTTGTTGCAACCTGCTCGTAATTCCAGTGGCCGTGTTTTGTGGTATATTCTGGTCACAGAACAAACAGGGTTTCGTCTCCAATATCCACAGACGCCCTGTTGACCGCTAGGCAGGTTGCCGGAAGCTGAGGGTTCGAATCCCTCAGTGGCGGTCAACAGGGCGTTGCTTTTTGGTGTGCGGGTGGGGATAAAAAGTTGCAAGACAAGCCCGCGGCCCTTCGTAGCCTTAAGGCCATTCGACTGGCACTCAGGACGTCGCCCCGCGCCTTCCACCGACCGGCAGCGGTTGTGGTGAGCAAATCAGGGCGGCGACTGGCCCATGATTTGTGCAACTGCCGCCGCTGGGCTATAATCGGTGCAGAGTGAGCAGGCTAACAGAAAGACAGCCAGCAAATGCTGACTGGCTTCGCCCGAACTAAAGCGAGGAGGTGAACCTATGCACCTTGATGGAATCTGGTTCAAGGACGAACACGGACGCACGTTGATCCTGCGCGGCGTCAATCTGGGAGGGAGCACCAAAGTACCCTGCCGGCCTGACGGGGCGACCTACGTCCGGGAGGGGTTCTACGACCATCGCAACGTCTCCTTCGTGGGGCGGCCTTTCCCGCTGGAGGAGGCGGACGAACACTTCTCGCGGCTGCGGGAATGGGGCTTTACCTTCCTGCGCTTCCTGATCACCTGGGAGGCGGTCGAGCACGCCGGGCCGGGCATCTACGACGAGGAGTACCTGGACTACCTGTACGAGGTCGTGCGGAAGGCGGGCGAGTACGGCATTGATCTGTTCATTGACCCCCACCAGGACGTCTGGAGCCGCATGTCGGGCGGCGACGGCGCGCCCGGGTGGACCTTTGAAGTCGTGGGGATGGACGTCACCCGTTTCTCCGATGCGGGTGCGGCGCTTGTCCACTGCATCCACGGCGATCCCTTCCCCCGCATGATCTGGCCGACCAACTACACCAAACTGGCAGCGGCGACGATGTTCACCCTCTTCTTCGGAGGCAACGACTTTGCGCCGCAGACAAAGATAGACGGCGAGCCGGTGCAGGAGTACCTCCAGCGCCACTATATCAACGCCATCAAGCAGGTTGCTGTGCGGCTGAAGGGCCGGTCCAACGTCGTGGGCTACGACACGATGAACGAGCCATCGTCCGGTTTCATCGGCTGGGCGGACCTGAATACTACCGGCGGCATGCTGCGCCTGGGAGAGTCCCCCACCCCGTTTCAGGCGATGCTGCTGGGGGCTGGCATCCCCCAGGAGGTCGAGGTGTGGGACATGCGACTCACGGGGGCCAAGATGCGTGAGCGGCGGCTAATGAACCCCGACGGCGTGCGAGTCTGGCGCGAGGGGTACGACTGCGTCTGGAAAGCGAACGGCGTCTGGGACGTCGGCCCAGACGGCACGCCGTGCCTGCCCCGCCCCGACCACTTTGCGAAAGTCGGTGACCGATCGGTAGACTTTGCCAACGACTACCTGCGCCCCTTCGCCAACCGCTACGCCCGCGAGATCCGCTCCTTTGTCCCCGAGGCCATCATCTTTGTCGAAGGTGAGCCGAGATCCGGACATCCCCATTGGGGGCCGGAGGACGAACCGAATGGCCTTAAGGCTACGAACGTGGTCAACGCCGCTCACTGGTACGACGGCTTGACCCTGTTCACCAAGAACTTTTCCCCGTTCCTGGGCGTGGATTTCCTCAAGGGGAAACTCATCTTTGGCCAGAAGCGGGTGCGGCGCTCATTCGTCGAGCAATTGGCGCACATCAAGAGCTGGGCGGCGGAGCAGATGGGCGGCATCCCTACGCTCATCGGCGAGTTCGGCATCCCCTATGATATGAAAAACAAGCGGGCCTACCGCACGGGCGATTTCTCTCTTCAGGTGTGGGCGCTGGACGCCAGCTTCCAGGCGCTGGAGACCAACCTGCTGAACTGCACTCTCTGGAACTATACCGCCGACAACACCAACGAGCGCGGTGACATGTGGAACGATGAAGACCTCTCCATCTTCAGCCGAGACCAGCAAAGTGATCCTGGCGACGTCAACTCCGGCGGGCGGGCGCTGGAAGCGGCTGTGCGTCCTTACGCCCGCAAGGTCGCCGGAGAGCCGCTGCGTATGACTTTCGACGTCAAGCGGCGCACCTTCGAGTTCGAGTTCCGGCACGCCCCGGCCGTCAGCGCTCCCACGGAGATTTTCGTGCCCAACTACCAGTACCCGGACGGCTACGTGGTCGAGGTATCGGATGGAACGTATGAGATGGACCGGGCCAGCCAGACGCTCATCTATCGGCACAGTATGGAACAAGACGTCCACCACGTCCGTGTACGGAGCTCCCGTCGAGGATAGGAATGGCAGATTCTGACCTTGAACAGGAAGTGGAGCGTCACTACCCGCACAATGCTGTGGTGGGTGTGCTGGATGGCACCTTTTTCTGGTTTGGGGCCAGTTTCATCGCCTCACGCACCATCCTGCCGCTCTACATCAGCCATTTCACCGATAGCAAACTGGCAATCGGGCTACTCTCAATGCTCGCCTCCGGTGGCTGGCTCCTGCCTCAGCTCTTCACCGCCAACTGGGTACAGCGACTGCCGCGCAAGAAAGTGGGAGTGGTACACGTGGGGCTGTTCACTGAGCGACTGCCGGTGATTCTGATGGCACCAGCGGCCTGGCTTTCCACCCGCTCCCCCACACTGGCTCTGGTTCTCTTCTTCGTGTTGTTTGCCTGGCACGTGATGGGGGCGGGCGCGGTGGCCGTCAGTTGGCAGGACATGCTCGCCAAAATCATCCCGCTCGACCGGCGGGGAAAGTTCTTTGGCATCACCAACTTTGGCGGGACGGCAACCGGGGTACTGGGCGCGGTCGTTGCCACCTGGCTGCTCGACCGGTATGCTTTTCCCTACGGCTATGTGCTTTGCTTCGCGGCGGCTGCGGCCCTGATATTCACCTCGTGGATCTTTCTGTCACTCATCCGTGAACCGGCCCAGGTCAGCCAAGAGCCGATCATCTCGCAGCGGGAGTATTGGCGTCGCTTACCGGCCATACTGCGCACTGACCTGAACTTTCGGCGCTATCTGCTCAGTCAGGTCGTTATGAACGTGGGAGGGATGGCGGTCGGCTTTCTAACCGTCTACGCCGTGCAGCGCTGGCAGTTGCCCGACGGGCAGGCCGGGAGTTTCACCGCCAGCATGCTCATCGGCCAGGCGTTGAGCAACCTGCTGTTCGGCGTACTGGCCGATCGCAAGGGACACAAACTGGTGCTGGAGTTGAGCACGCTGCTCGGAGCGCTGGCCGTGGGACTGGCAAGCCTGGTTCCCTCCCCCGCCTGGTTTCACGTCGTCTTCGCGCTCACTGGCGCGGCCATGGCCGGTTTCATGCTCTCGCGCATCATGATCGTCTTCGAGTTCAGCAACCCCAACGTGCGCCCGACCTACATTGGTCTGAACAACACGGTGAGCGGAGCCGTGGCCGCCGTAGCGCCTATGATCGGCGGCTGGCTGGCTGGAGCAGTGGGATATCGGGCACTCTTCGCCGTGGCCTTCCTGATCGGACTGACAGGCTTTGCCCTGCTGCACTGGACAGTGCGCGAGCCCCGCCAAGCCGTGATGCGTGAAACGTGATCCCGATTCAATCGCCTGCCCCACACCCGCGGCATTGTCTGTCTCCCAGAACTCTGGCCATTCCCATCCACCTTGCTCTGGTCAGGCGGCTACGTCAACCGTGATGAGTTTGTTCATCCGAGTCGGGCGCGATTTTCACCTTCACCTTCTTACCCGATAGAACTGCTCTCCTGGTGGCGGGGAGCAGCGTGTGTCTCACACGTCGCTCGCTTTCGCGGGCGAGTGAGATGATTCGCTGCATGATTCTGTCCGAAATGGAGGCCACAAGAGTCTGGTCTTCGGCGTCGCCTTCGAATCGTAGCGGTTGCCCCACGGTCATGCTGTACGGCCCGCGCAGATACCAGTGTCCAACGGTGCGCTTACCGGCGATGGAGGAGGAAATCATGCGGGTTCGCTCGCGTGGCAGGTAGATGCCAACTGGGACGACGGGCACGCCGGTGAGCAGTGCCAGCCGCGCTGCACCGGTGCGCGGCGGGAGAAAGCCGCCCTCGCGTGGACTGGCGTCCCCTTCTGGGAAGATGGCGACCGACCGGCCTGCCTCGAGCAGTCGCCGGGCTTCCTCGAAAGCCGGTCGCCCGTTGCCTGGTACGACGGGGACGTGTCCAGACCACCGCAGATAGGCGCCAAACAGGAGTACAGAAAAGGCGGACTCAATGAGGAGTATGTTGATCGGCTGGGGGAACAGCAACGTCAGGTAGAAGGGATCGGTGAAGCTGGGGTGGTTGGCGACGATCAGCTTGGGACCTGCAGGGAGCGGCGCTTGCCGCAAGACGTCCAGTCTGAGCATCAGCCGTGCGTAAAGACAGACAACAGGCCAGCCCAGCAAGTACAACAATTTCTGTGACATATCTCTCCTCTCGCAAATGATCAGCGTACTCTCGATGTCATCCGGCCCGCCGGGAACGAGCGGCAAGCATACAATGCTTTTGCATCTTCGTCAAGCGGGCGCGAACTGCGTCCTGTTGCCATTCTCAGTTCTCCACCACCCCCTTTGCGCTAGAACTGGAGGTTAAGCTGTGGGTGGCACGTCTGGCGTCGCAGGGTATTGACTTTTGTGTAGGTTTTTGCTATACTGAGTATGTGTCAGACACGCCTCACGGCTGGAAGCCTGAGGCAGTAGTCGAGGCAATACGAGCGCCTTGGCGGAACACCAAAGTACCACGGAGCCCACCCGCCGTCAAGGCGTGGCGGGCATTTTGATGAGTATGTGGCGCAGAGTCAGCACGGTGCGCAAATTGTCAGCAACCGGGTGCTGGCTCGCTACGTCGAGCCGGTGTCCCGATCTCCTGGTTGTTGACAGCCTGGGTGTTGGCACTGGTGTGTGGCTTTTTCGCGTATCTCTCCTACCCCTCCTACGTTAATACATAGGGAACTTTGTTCCAATGACAAATGAACAAATGACCAAAAAAGCGGTTCAATATTGTGAATGTTATTCCGAATCCAAGGGCAATAATAACATAAGAGATCGCTTGACCTGGAAAAACCGGAGCCGCCAGACAGCTTGGCAGAGACAAGCAAACTCGAGTCCGAGAAAGGAGCTAGAGATGAGACACAAACAAAAACTCCTATGGGGCCGTCGTCAGTTGGCACTTGTGCTGATGAGAGTTGTAGTGATTGTTGCTTTGACGCTCGTGGCACTGCCCACTCAAGCGGCGACTGAGTTCCCATCAGGTGAGGCCGGCGTGGAGCAGACAAAGGAGCTAGGGCCTGAGGGTCCGGATCCGGAGATGGAACCACAAGAACCACCTGAGTGGTGGTATGATCCGAATGTAGCTCGAGTTTCCTCAGGCACGGAAGAACTGGAAGAGCCACCAGAGTGGTGGTACGACCCGGAGAAGCCGCTTGAGATTAGCGAGGCAGCAGAGGTGTTCGAACAACCTGAGTGGTGGTACGTCCTCCAGGACGATCAGAAGCTATCTACTCAAGATTTCACCACCATGGACGTATTGATCTCCCTGCCGAGCGGTCAGAGCTTGAACGCCGGAGCCATTCCCTTGGACATACTGGTCGTGGCTGACGGCACAACGCCTGAGATCGTAGTCCAGGTTGAATCTCAGCAGGTGCCAGACAAGGCCGTTTATGCCGGTCACGAGAAGATCCCTGATGGTACAGTTCAGGTCGTGGGAGGGTTCCAGCAGGCGCGCTTCGCGGGCGGTGTGGGGCCAAGCAATACGGCCGAGATTACGTTCAAGTACGAGCCCTTGAACGTTGGCTGGATCAGCTTCGAAGTCGAAGTATGGTCGGAGGGCAATCTGATACGTGGCCCTGAAAATCACTCGGTTTACGTCAGCCCAGTGTCCTCCCCTACTTTCACCAACATGGACATAAACGTAAACGTGGCGAGCAATTGGGACTTGAACGCTGGAGCTATTCCCTTGAACGTAGCGGTCATGGCTGACGGCACAACGCCTGAACTCATAGTCCAGGTTACCTCTGACGACGTGCCGGACCGGGCTGTTTATGTCGGTCATGAGAAGACCCCTGATGGTACGATTCAGGTCGTGGGAGGATTCCAGCAGGCTCGATTTGTGGGGGGAGTGGGACCAAGCAACATAGCCGAGATCAAGTTCAAGTACGAACCCTTGACCGTTGGCTGGATCAACTTCACGGTCCAAGTATGGTCAGTTTCAGAGGACAATCTGATACATGGTCCCGAAACTCACTCGGTTTATGTCAGCCCAGCAGTTCCCACTTTCACTAACTTTGAGATCCTGGTACTGCCTGTGGGTAGTCAGGGTTTGAACGCTGGCGTTATTCCCTTCGAGGTAAGGGTGGTGGCTGACGGCAAAATGCCACAGCTCATAGTTCAGGTCACCTCTGACGACGTGCCGGGCAGGGCTGTCTATGCTGGTTATGAGAAGGTCCCCGAAGGTGCGATGCAAGCCTTGGTCGGGTTCCAGCAGGCGCGATTCATGGGCGGTGTGGGTCCAGACAACGTGGCCGCGGTTACATTCAAGTACGAGCCTGTGATGGTTGGTTGGATTGACTTCACGGTCCGAGTATGGTCAGAGGGCAATCTCTTGTACGGGCCTGAGCGCCACTGGGTCTATATTCGACAGACTGGATCGTGGACGGCTACCTTTCCGCCTCTCATCCGCGATTTCAGTGTGGCTTCTCAGGTCCCTCAGCAAGTGACTTTCAACATTGATGTTTCAGGCAACCCGTATCCTCAGTATGAGCTGGCCTGCGGCGGTGATGGTGCGGACGCAACGGTAGAGGGCCATTCTTGTGTCTATCATAGGGCTGGGGAGTACACTGCCACATTGATGGCCTCAAACTATGTGGAGGGAGTTGGATACTCCGAGGTTGCCACCACCACGGTGTTTGTGTTTAGGGAGCAGCGCTTTCCCAGGTATTCTCTTTACCTTCCACTAGTGGTACGCAACAACCACTAAGAGCGTGTCTTAAAAATCGGTAGTCCCCCTCTTGGGTGTTGTTGCTCATTTTGCTCCGGCGGGATTGCCAAATCCCGCCGCCAAGCCGCTGGATCTGGCGATCCAGCGGGAGCAGAATAGCACAACTGGAGGCTGGTAGGCCAACAACACTCTACAGGGAGACTACCTAAAAATCGAAGTGGTTCAAAAGGGCTGCTGAGAAGCCGAATTTCGTATCGAGGTGGGGTGTCCGAGCGATTTTCGGCCCATTTTGACCATGCTGTCCCATCTGCCCAGAATCCTCAGACACGCTCCAAGATTGTTTCAATCCCCAGGGTTTTTGTGACGTGGTGCCGATGGGGATCAAGCTCCCCTCGCGGACAAAGATCGGTTCCTGGGAGTCTGGGCATGGGGCCGAAAGGGCACCTTCATCGTCAGGATATCGCGGTGCACAATGATGCTCTCGCCACCGTACAGACCACGCAACATGAAACTGAAACACAATTGGCGAAGAGCGATGGCGGGGCTTCTCCTCAGCATCACCCTGGCCCTCTTTGCTCCTGGCCCTGCCAATGGCGCCGCCATCATCAGCGATCCCCGACTGTGGGTGCTGCTCGACGCCAGCAGTTCCTGGGCCGGCTGGCGAGCGCAATACAATAGCGATGTGGCTGTCCGCCTGCACACGAGCGCACAGCCAGACGTTGGCATAACCAAGCAGGTGATTGGCAGCGACTTTGAGCTTGGCGATCCCATCACATTCACCCTCACCATCGCCAACAGGGGCAGCGACACGGCTGCGAACATAGTCGTCACTGACGTCGTGCCATCCCAGGTGTCAATGCCGACCTTCACCAGCACGCTCGTCATCACGCCGACAGGTGGTCTCCCCTACGTGTGGAGCGTCCAGCCGTTAGGGATAGATGAGGGCGGCGTGATCACCATCTACGGTCGGTTGGACAGCGTCTCTGTGTTCACCAACACAGCCACCATCTCGGACCCAGAGGATGAAACGCCCGGCAACAACTCCGCCAGCGTGGTTGTAGGGAGGCGCAGGCTCTATTTGCCTCTGGTGCTGAGGAGTTGGTCGCCGTCGGTCACAGGGGAGCGCAAGGTCTACTTGCCTGTGGTGCTAAAGGGCTGGCCGCCACCATACTCAGGCACGCTGTACCCCATTGCTGACACGGACGTGCGTCAGGGCAGTCCGACTACGAATTTCGGAAGCACGACGGATATGTGGGTGGGGTATGACCACGTTGGTTGCACGGAGGGGAGTAGCGGTCAGATCTCCCGTAGCCTGATTCAATTCGACTTGTCCAGCATCCCTGCGGAGGCCTCAGTTGCTAAGGCCACTCTCTATCTCTTCCAGGTGAGCTGTTGCGATATTGGCGATCGCAGCCACATAGTCACCGTATACCGCACGAGCGCCAGTTGGTCAGAATCATCAGTGACCTGGGACACTCAGCCCGACTACGCCGAAGCTTATGGCTCTACCTCGGTTACAAGCGGAGCTTGGCAATGGTACTCATTTGACGTGACCGACCTGGTGCGCGGATGGGTGGATGGTAGTTTCCGCAACTATGGCTTCATGATTCGCGGCCCTGAAGGTTCAGGAGATGATAGTGCCCGCTTGGGATTTGCAACCGGCGAATACGGTGGTACTGAGTATGCCCCACATCTGAGCATTGTGTGCGGGAGAACGGCGACTGTCAACGAGGTGCCAGTAGTCAGGGGAATTCCCAATCCAATGGGATGCTGTGGCATGTTTGAGGCCTTTGAGGAAGCAACATACGATTCGCACAACCAGAGCCACAGAAGTATAACCCCTGGCGGATAGCGACAGGGCCCAAAGAAGACGGGGCAGCTTACTCTGCCCCGTCCTTGCTTATGGCGATCTATGGCAGCAAGGGTCACACCGGACCAACTAGCCAACTCGTCCTCTTTGTGATATAGTACCGCCGCTGCATTCATTGACAAGATCGGAGGAACATTCGTGACAACAGAACCATCAACTGCCAAGATGCCGCCCTTGTGGGTGGTCAAACTGCGCGCTCCCTTTTTCACCGCCGACCTGGTGCCTGTCTGCCTGGGGGCTGCCATCGCCTGGGCGCGGACCGGCGCGTTCAACCTGTGGTACTTCCTGCTGACGTTGGTCGGCGCCGTCTGCATCAACGCCGGCACCAACATGACCAACGACTACTCTGACCACGCCTGGGGCTCCGACGAGGTCAACACCGAGTTCGCTAACCCCTTCACCGGCGGCAGCCGCGTCATCCAGATGGGACTGGTGAAGCCGAAGGAGATGCTCTGGCAAGGGATCGGCTTCTTCGTTGCCGGGGGTCTGATCGGCCTCTTTTTGGCCTTCACCCGCAGTCGGGCGGTGCTGTGGATAGGAGCCATCGGCGTCTTCTGCGGCTACTTCTACACCGCCCCACCCTTCCGCCTGGTGCGGACCAGGATAGGGGAACTGATAGTGGGGCTGTGCGTCGGCCCGCTGATGGTCTTGGGCACATACGCCGTCCAGACCCAGACCTCGAGTTGGGAACCCGTGATCGCCGCCCTGCCGGTGATGCTGCTCGGCTCGTTGATCTTGTGGATCAACCAATTTCAAGACACGCCAGCCGACGCCGCCGTGGGCAAGAATCATTGGGTCGTGCGGCTAGGCCGGCGGCGAGCCGCCACGGTCTACGGGCCACTGCTGGCGGGAGTCTACCTGTCGCTGCTGGCTGGGGTTCTGCTCGGCGGGGTCACACCCTTCGCTCTGCTGGGCCTGTTGACGCTGCCTCTGGCTGTCAAAGCCTATCGCGTGGCCCGCGTCCACTACGATCACCCCCAAGAACTGACGCCAGCCAACGCCGCCACGATCCAGATGCACCTGTTCACCGGTCTCTTGATCACACTGGGCTACATCATCCAGGGCCTGGTGGAGCGGCTGCTATAGATCAAGCGGGAGGCAGCCATGTCCACTCAAACCCGACAGGTAGGAGTCGAATTGCTCCCTCAATACGCCGCGATACCGATATCGTTCAAGGTAGAGTCGGTGTTTAGCATCACGTTGACCGATCAAGGCCTGGGCGGCTTTGTACTGCGTGAGCAGAAGGTAGACGCTCCCTACATAAAGGACTACGACAGCCACGACCGCGTGACCAACTGGCCGAAGCGCTTTGACGTCAGCAAGTGGGGGGTTTTCCTGGCCCTTGACGGGGCTCGCCCAGTGGGCGGTGCGACCGTGGCGATTGATACCCCCGGCGTGGACATGCTGGAAGGGCGCAGAGAACTGGCAGTGCTGTGGGACATCCGTGTTCACCCGGACGAGAGAAGACGTGGGATTGGCTCCAAGCTGTTCAAGCAAGCGGCTGAGTGGTCAAGGCAGCGGGGATGCAGGCAGTTAAAAATCGAAACACAGAATATCAACGTACCAGCGTGCCGATTCTACGCCAAACAGGGATGCGAACTGGGCGCGATCCATCGGTACGGATATGCTGGCCATCCTCACGTTGTACATGAGGCAATGCTGCTTTGGTATCTCGACCTATGACAGCAAATAGGAAAACGCATGAAGCAAAAGCGGCTGATCGTCGGCATCTCGGGGGCCAGCGGCGCGATCTACGGCATTCGGTTGCTGGAAGTGCTGGCGGAGCGGGCCGAGATTGAGACGCACCTCGTCGTCAGCCAGACCGCTCGCTTGATCGTCGCTCACGAGACCGACCGCACGGTGGCGCAGGTCAAGGCTCTAGCCGACCACGCCTACGCCCCCGACGACCTCACGGCCCCCATCGCCAGCGGCTCCTTCGCCACAGACGGCATGGTCATCGCACCGTGTTCGATCAAGACCCTGTCCGCCGTCGCCAATTCCTACGCTGCCAACCTGATGAGCCGCGCCGCCGACGTCACACTCAAGGAAGGTCGCTCGCTGGTGCTCGTCGTGCGAGAGACGCCCCTGCATCTGGGCCACCTCCGTCTGATGGTGCGCGCGGCCGAGATCGGCGCGGTCATCCTCCCGCCTGTCCCTGCTTTCTATGGCCATCCGCAGACCATCGCCGAACTCGTGGACACCACCGTGGGGCGCGTGCTGGCGCGGCTGGGCGTGGAGAATGAGCTGTACACAAAGTGGAAAGGATGATTTCTGGGGATGCAGCCGCCCACCGTGGCCTTCCCAGTTTCGTCTGGCGGGCGGGACAGGAACGGCGCTTCCAGATGGTGCGCCACTGGGCGCCGCTAGCGGGCCAGCGCGTGCTCGACGTGGGCTGCGGCGTGGGGATGTACACGGCTGCCTTCCTCTGCGAGACTCCCCACGTTTTCGGCGTCGAGATCGAGTGCGAACGGGCGCTGGAGGCGCGGGACCGGGCCGCTGGCGTGATTCAGTCACCGGGCGAGCGTCTCCCCTTCCCCGACGCCGCCTTCGACGTCGTCTTCTCTCACGAGGTGCTGGAGCACGTCGCCGACGATCGGGCCTGCGTGGCCGAGATGGTGCGCGTGACCCGTTGTCCTGAGCCTGCCGAAGGGCGGCCCGGTGGCCGCATCGTCGTCTTTGTCCCCAATCGGCTCTACCCCTTCGAGACCCACGGCATCTTCTGGAGAGGAAACTACCACTTCGGCAACGTGCCGCTGGTCAACTGGCTGCCCACGCTGCTGCGCAACCGGCTGGCCCCCCACGTGCGCGCCTACACCGCCGGTGGCCTGCGCCACCTCTTCGACGGCCTCCCCGTCCGCGTTGTCCATCACACGCAGATCTTTCCCGGTTACGACAACATCGTCGCCCGCGCTCCGACCCTGGGCCGAGCCTTGTGCGCCGTCACCTACGGACTCGAGTGCACTCCGCTTCGCGCCTTCGGTCTCTCACATCTGTTGGTGGTAGAGAAAAATCAGGCGTGATGCGTGAGACATGAGGCGTGATTTCAGGTGCTGCTGTTCTTTTGTACATCATACTTTGCGTTTTACGTTTCACGGAAAGTCCGCAGCGTCTCTAGATAATACTCCGGCAAGCCGATGTCGTAGCGCTGCCCATCCAGCATCAACCCCAGGAAACCGTCCTCCTGCCGCAGACGATCCAGCGCCGAAGTGAGCTGAAACTCGCCCCGCTCGCGCACATTGTTCTTGATATGCTCCTCCAGGTAGTCGAACAACTGCGGTTTGATGATGTATTGCCCAAAGACGGTCAGGTACTCATCCTCCAGAAACCCGCGCACGCGTAGATTGTTTCTCGCATAGTCCACCGTTGGTTTCTCGACGAACTCGGTGACGTTTAGCAGTTGCCCCTCCTCGATCCATACCCCTGTCGCCGTCCCGAAATTAGCGATCTGATCTTCAGGGGTGCGGCGCAGACCCAACACGCTGATCCCGTGTTTATTGTAGGCCTCGATTAACTGCTGCGCGCACGACACCTCACCGTTGGAGCGGTAGAGGTGGTCCCCCAGCATCAGCAGGAAGGGCTCGTTGCCGACCGCCTCCCGTGCACAGTAGATGGCGTGCCCGAAGCCCTCTTGCGTTTCCTGAATCACGAAAGACACGCGTCGCCCTATCTCAAGGATGCGCTGTGCGTACTCTTGGAAGTGGCGGGACAGTTTGTTATAGTTCTCAATCGTGATCTGCACGTTGAAGAACGACCGAAATGCCTCCAGGTCGTGTTCTTGTACGATGATGATCACCTCGTCTAGCCCGGCCTTGACCGCTTCCTCGACGATCAACAAGATAGCGGGCTTGGCGATCCCGTCGCGATCCACGATGGGGAACAACTCCTTCTTCGTCGCTTTCGTAGCTGGGAAGAGCCGCGTGCCGAAGCCGGCCGCCGGAATAACGGCCTTACGCACCTTCTGCCCCGTGCGCAATGTCAACGTGAGACAGGGCATTCCCAGATCGCGCTCGATGATCTCGATCACCGCCTGCTGATCGGTCTCGCTGCGGGCGATGAACTGCGCCGTGCCGTCGCCCTGCGAGCCGACGCCCTTGCCGCCCCATAAGTGAGGCCTGAGCGGCTCGTAGGTCAAGACACGATGCAGAATCGGCGCGGTCAGTTCCTCTGGGCAGGCTGGGGCTGCGTAGCGATCAAAGAACGCCTGCGCTTCGACCATCAATGCACCCAGTCGTTCGGCGTCCCCGGCCTGGAGCGGTTCGATGGCCTGATGCACAATCCGCTTGTTGATCGGCCCCAGTAGTTCTTGCACACCCCGCTCGATATCATTCTCGGCGAAGGGATAAGAGCGGTTCAGCCGGGTCAGAATCTCCATCGTGTCCTTCTGAGCCTGCAAGTCCACGATCACAAGATACATATCCTTGGGGACCTGTAACTCAGTCACATCCAGATGGTCGCCGTCGTATGTCATCAGTATGGGGCGATTGCCAAAGGCGCAGCCCTGATCCATACGCCCGCAGCGGGAGGGCGTGGTGATCTCACCCTGGTAGGCCAGCTCCATCTCGCCCCGGATGGTCATCTTCAGATCGTAGACACGGTTGAACGCCCGCGCCGTCAAGACGCAGATCGCTGCGCTCGACGAGAGCCCCTTCTTGATCGGCAGATCGGTCTTGTAGTTGTTGATCACCAGGCCACGCACGTGATAGTGAGTCAGGATTTGATAGGCCACCCCGGCGATGTAGCTCCAGAAGCTACCACGCTGGGCCTCCTCCAACAGCACCCTGGACTCCATTGGGATCTCGTAGGAGCCGTGTTTCTCGCCATCGGGTATGGTCGAGGTTAATACCAGTGCAGTAGGGTGTGGCTCGACCTCGGCATAGATGCCCTGATCGGTTCCTGTGAGCAGCGTGTAGCCTTTCTCAATCTCTGCATTGATGCGCCGGTATCCTCCGGCCCAGTCAGAGTGCTCGCCAAATAGACAGATACGTCCAGGAACAAAGATCTTCAACTTGCTGCTTCCTTTCGTTCGTTAAGCACAAAGCGCTCGATCGCCATGGCTGCGCCGTCTTCCGCCACCGGCGGCGCGATCCAATCGGCGACGGCTTTGGTCGCCGG
The DNA here is from genome assembly GCA_964568065.1 of uncultured Anaerolineales bacterium. Taxonomy (GTDB): domain Bacteria; phylum Chloroflexota; class Anaerolineae; order B4-G1; family B4-G1; genus CAZMOT01. Next base: position 10,864 of record CAZMOT010000026.1, on the reverse strand, counting down.
GCTGCCGTTACCCATCGCCACGCCCACCCCGGCCCAGGCGATCATTGAGGCATCGTTATCTTGATCGCCGACCGCCATAACCTGCGCCTGTGGAATGCCCAGGTGAGCGGCCAAGCGCTGCAGCGCGTCTCTTTTCGACACCCCCAGCGGGTTCCCCTCGACGATAAGTGCGTGGGAGCGCGTCACCTCAATCCGGCCCGCAAACCTGTGCTTCAACTCCATCTTGATGAGGCCTGCCTCGTGTGGCTCGACGAAGACGATGAACTTGACCGGTTTGTGCCGCTCCAGCACGGAGTGAAGGTCATCCACCCAGACCAACCGCTCGCCCAGCATGTCACGGTAGAACGTATCAGGGTGCCGCCGTTCGTCGAGGAAAACATTGTCACCGGCATAGAGAACGACGTGCCATCCACGCTGGGCCTGCAACTCCAGCACCTCTCGCACCAGCGCTGGCTCCATCGTCGCCCGGTAGAGCGGCACGTCGGAGTCGGGGGCCTGGACCAGTCCCCCCTGATAGCAGATCAGCGGTGCGCTGATACCCAGGCCTTGGGCAAAAGGGAGCGCGAAGTCAAACATGCGGCCCGTGGCCAGGGTGACCACCACTCCGCGCTGCTGAGCAGCGGCGACGGCACGCCGCACTCTGGAACTGCGGATGACCATGTCGTCGCCCATCAGCGTGCCATCCAGGTCAAGCGCCACGAGCCGGATCACGTCTGAATCTCCAACACCCGGTCGCGCCCGGCCAGGTCGGGATGCACGCGAACTGCGGTCTGGGGAAAGAAGGTGCGGGCCAGACGGCTCGCTGCCTCTCCCTGCTCGGCGCCGATCTCGATCAGCAACTCTCCACCAGAACGCAGCACTGCCGGGGCCTGGGCCAGCAGTTGCCGGATGATCGCCAGCCCATCCGGTCCGCCGTCGAGGGCCAGCCGGGGCTCGTGATCGCGCACCGACGCGGGCAGCGAACCGCATTCGCCCGTAGGGATGTAGGGCGGATTGGAAACGATCATATCCACTCGACCGGGGCGCGGAGTGAGCACATCTCCGACCATCAGCCGCACTCGCGCAGCGACGCCGTGCCGCTCCACATTCCGCCGCGCCACGGCCAACGCCGCCGGAGAGACCTCAATGGCATAGATAATCGCCTCGGGCAGGTGAACCGCCAGCGAGACGGCAATGCATCCAGACCCCGTACCTACGTCCACGACGGTCGCCGGCCGACGCGCCAGCGCCAGATTCACCAGCGTCTCTGTCTCTGGGCGGGGGATCAGCACCTCAGGCGTGACCTCAAACTCCAGCCCGTAGAACTCGGAATGGCCGGTGAGGTAGGGGATGGGATAGCCGGAAGCGCGGCGGCGGATAAGGGTTTGGTAGTTAGATAGTTGGTCCGGGGCAAGGATATGTTCGGAGTGAGCCAATAGCATGGTGCGAGGAACACCCAACACGTAGCTCAACAAAACCTCGGCCTCGAGTCGAGGTGCATCGGTGATGGCACGAAGGCGAGTGGATGCCTCTTGTATAACCCGCCCGGTACTGGATGCTGAATGCTGGACGCTCAATGCCAGGTTCGGGCTGCTGGTTGCAGGTATTGGGTTTCCAGTATCAAGTTTCCAGTATCGCGCTTCCAGTTTCTCTTCGTGGTTTGATCCCACAACTGCTGTCACGCTGCTCCGTCGCCGCCTTCTCCCATAGCCCCCAGTCGCTTCGCTTGTTCCTGTGCAGCCAGCTCGTCAATGAAGGGATCGAGGTAGCCATCCAGCACATCGGGCAGTCGGTGAAGAGTCAGGCCGATGCGATGGTCGGTGACGCGGTTCTGGGGAAAGTTGTAGGTGCGGATCTTCTCGCTGCGCTCCCCGGTACCCACCTGGGCCCGCCGCTTCTCGGCCACCTCCGCCTCCTGCTTCCGGCGCTCTTGCTCGTAGAGACGCGCCCGTAGGATAGCCAACGCCCGCATTCTGTTCTGCGTCTGCGAGCGCTCGCTCTCACAGGCGACGACTATCCCGCTCGGCTTGTAGGTGATGCGGACGGCGGTGGCATTCTTCTGCATGTGCTGCCCGCCAGGACCAGAGGAGCCGTAGACCTCGGTTACCAGGTCATTGGGGTCAAGGCGGACCTCTATCTCATCCACCTCGGGCAGGACCGCCACGGTGGCGGTGGAGGTGTGAATACGACCGGAGGACTCGGTAACAGGCACGCGCTGGACACGATGGACGCCGCTTTCGAACTTGAAGTGGGAGAAAGCTCCCCGCCCTTCCACCCCAAAGATGACCTCTTTGAACCCACCGACGCCAGTAGAATGGTCGCTCAGCAACTTTGTCTTCCACCCCTGCCGCTCGGCGTAACGGGTGTACATACGATAGAGATCGGCAGCAAAGAGACCGGCTTCATCACCGCCAGCCCCGGCACGAATCTCGACAATCACGTCTTTAGCATCGCGCGGGTCTTTGGGAAGCAACAACTGGTAAAGTTGAGGCTCCAGATCGTCCAGCCGGGCCTGCAAGTCGACGATCTCTCCCTCGACCAATTCCCGCAGTCCAGGGTCGGCCTCGTCGGTCAACAACGTCTTTGTATCCTCCAGTTCCTTAGCTGTATCCTTGTAGGCCCGATAGATGCTGACAATGTCCTCAAAATCGGCCCGCTCCTTGGCATATTGGGCCACGCGCTCGTGGTCCTGCGCCACGTCTGGGTTGGCCATCAGGCGTGCTAGTTCCTCGTATCGCTCTTCTACCTTATCCAGTCTCTCTAACATACTCTCCTTAACTTGCACAGTGAGGCGGCCTGGGCAGGCCGCCCCACGCGCTGGTGGTATTATAGCAAAGCAGAGCACAACGTCAAGCAGATGGTGCCTCCCTCCCAGCACCCATCACAGATTCTCCTGTGCGCCCAATCTACCGCTGCGCCGACCGTGTCGCACGGCGACGACCTCCACCAGGATCGCCAGCGCGATGTGTTTGCCCAGCAGCCAGCTAACAGGCCAGGTCGCCCAAGATAGCACGCATCACTTCCGCTTACCAGACGCGCTTGTTGATCATCGCGCAGGCATTGTAAACAACAGCGATGCCGTTCTCTTCGCAAAACCGAATAGCCTCTTCCGACTCCGAACCAGGCTGCATCCAGACGCACGTCAGGCCCTGGTCTTTGACCTGGCGGACCACCTTCTCCGTCACCGCTGGAGGGACTACAATGTCCACAACATCCGGTTTCTCCGGCAGATCGGCCAGGCTAGCATACACGTTCAGACCTTCAATCTCGCCTCCTTTTGGGTTGACGGGGTAAACGGTGTAGCCAGCATTGTGCAAATCGAGCACGATCTTGTTGCCAAATTTGGCGGGATCGTGCGACGCACCGACGATGGCCCACACGCGCTTACTGATAAACTCTGCAACGCGATCCTCAATAGTGCTCCCCATCTTTGAGTTCTCCGTTCCCCTCCACAAAACACGCGGTACATATTACGTGTTGCATACTCCGTCATCCCTCCGGGTGCGGGATTACACAAATAAACCGCAGCACCCCCTCCCCAGTGTTCCGGTAGCCGTGAGGCTCGTCGGGGGGAACGTAGAAGGCCACGCCTGGCTGCATAGGAACTTTTCCCCCCGGTCCCTCCACCATCCCCTCCCCCTCCAGCACAAAGATCTCGTGCTCGTAAGGGTGCTGGTGGCGGGCAAAGACCGCCCCCGGCGCGAATTCAACCACCCGCATAGCAAAGTTGGGCGCACCCTCCGGCTGCCCGATCACCCAGCGGATGGTAATTCCATCCATGATTGGCTCCGCAGGAACATCGCGATAATCTCGGTTCAGCATATTCACCTCCCACCGTCAACAAACTCTCAATAGGCACTGAGCTCTCAGTGTGGCTGTTTCCAGAAGCAAATCATCTGCCTACATCCGAATTCTCAAGTACGTATCAGGGATGCTCGGCCAGGAACCGATCCGCCTCGATCACAGCCATCGCTCCGCATCCGGCCGCCACCACTACCTGGCGAAAGTCGGGGCTCTGCACGTCCCCCGCTGCAAAGACCCCTGGCACACCGGTGTGCTGGCGCCGGTCCGTGACGATATACCCCTGTTCGTCCAGTTCGACCTGACCGGCAAGCAACTTGGTTACCGGTACCATCCCGATGTAGACGAACACACCATCGGTCTCGATGACCAAAGTCTCACCGGTCTTGACGTTGCGCACCCGTACACCGGTCACCATCTGCTCGCCCAGGATCTCTTCCACCACGCTGTCCCACACCAAGCGCATCTTCGGGTTGGCGAACGCCCGCTCCTGGTAGATCTTTGTCGCCCGCAGTTGGTCACGGCGGTGGACAACGATGACCTCACGAGCGAACTTGGTCAGAAACAACCCCTCGTCAATGGCACTGTCGCCCCCACCGACTACCACGACTCGCTTGTCTCTGTAGAAGAAGCCGTCGCAGGTGGCACAGGTAGAGACGCCGCGCCCAAAGAATTCCTTCTCGCCGGGCACTCCCAAGCGACGAGGGAAAGCCCCGGTGGCGATAATCACCGTTCGGCCACGGTAGGTTTCGGAGTGTGTCCGTACCACGAAGGGCGAGCTGGAAAAGTCCACCTCAGTCGCGGAATCTGTCACAAGCTGGTCCACAAAGCGCTCCGCCTGGCTCTGCATACGCTGCGCCAGCTCTGCCCCCGCGATGCCCTCAGGAAAGCCGGGAAAGTTCTCCACCAGGTCAGTGTTGGCGACCTGCCCGCCGGGAAGAGACCCGGCGAGCAACAATGCCTTGAGAGCAGCACGACCAGCATAAATAGCAGCCGTGAGGCCGGCCGGCCCCCCGCCGATTATGATCAGATCGTAAACCTGATCCTCCCTCTGCCCCGCATCCGCAGGATGCGCTGCATCTGTAGGAAGTTGTGCTTGCTGTTGCCTCAGCTTGAAATCGAGCATGCTATCCTCTGCGCCTGCCAGTGCCTCCTGGAGTTTCTCCAGTACCATCGGCTCCGGCGCAGCCCCCCTGATGTACTATGCCAACCTCGAAAGCGCCGTTGCTAGCGCGTCAGCGATCTCCTGAGGCGAGCCGTTCGGCACCACGCATTAGGTAGCATAATCTCGCACCAGCGCGACGGTGGCTTGGTGGGCGGCGGAGCGGACGGCAGCCAGTTGCTGCAGGATTTCGCTGCAGTCACGGTCATCTTCGATCATTCTCGCTATTCCTCGCGCTTGCCCTTCGATGAGCTGCACGCGCCTCAGAAGGTCGGCCTTGGCGGATGAATTGGTTAATTTCATCGTCTCTCCTTGCCGGAGGCTCACGGCCTCCTAGCGACTCAGCGCTCAGGTGGGGCCGGAGCCACAAGAGGCAGCACTTGATCTGCTGCTCCCACTCGTCCCACCAACGCCAAACAGCGAGAGGGCTTTCCGCACCTCGGCGCTGCCACACTTGGGACAGATGGGAGCACTTTGCTGAGCGGATGAACGCACGAACAGTTCAAACCTCTCGCCACATTTAACACAACGGTACTCATAGATCGGCATATCTTTACCTCCAAAGTACATTACTGGGGTATAGTAAGTATATCACAAGAACCAGGTTTATCAAGCCGCCACGATGTTCGTCCTCCATTGGCAAGTTTCTGTAAGCCGCTTGTCAGCTTTGGTGATCTGTAGTATAATCTAACAAACCGTTATATAATGAAATGATATATAATAAAGTAGTACATAACGGAGCATGATGCTATGGCCAGCACTGTGAGTATTCGTCACTTCATTCTGGGTTTGCTGGCCTGACAGCCAATGTCCGGCTATGACATCAAGTGTTTTCTGAAGAGCCTGAGTTGGCTGGTTGATAGCCCAAGTTTCGGCAGCCTCTACCCTGCCTTGCACGCTCTGCTGGAAGATGGTCTGGTGACCGTGGAAGTGATCCCCCGCCAGGATAAGCCACCTCGGAAGATCTACACCATCACGGAGGCAGGTAGACAGGTGCTAGAGGAGTGGATGGGTCAGCCGGTCGCACCAGGTACTTCCTTGAAGGCTTTCGTGATGCGCTTAATCCTGGCCAGCAATCTCTCGCACGCCAGCCTGATCGCTCATCTACAACAACGACGCACTCAGGTCGCTGCTCACCAACTCGCTTTAGAGCAGACTGCCAGAGCGATGGACGAAAGCATGGATTTGGGGGAGCGCCTGGCGCTTGACTATGGGCTGGCTGTAGCCACGGCAGAGCTGGCTTGGCTGGATCGAACAGTGGATGGGTTATCCTAGTCATCGCTATCTGTCGAAGCCGTAGCAGCAACAAGATTAGTACCTGAACACTGAAATTCTTGTACATTGAGCAAGAATCTAACGCAGAGACGCAGAGTCGCAAAGAGTTATCTCTGCGCCTCTGCGCCTTGGCGTCTTTGCGTTGAGTCTTTCCTGCTTGGTTCCGGCTTGTCCGGGTTAGGAGGAAGCAATGAAGTTTAAGGCAGGTGACGCAATCGTTCACCCTATTCGCGGCGCTGGTGTAGTGGTATGTGTTGAGGAGCAGCAATGGCACGGAAGCAGCACCTTATACTATAGGATTGAATTGCTGAACCAGACAAGGTCCAGTCTGATGATCCCAACTAGCGCTGCGAAGAAGATAGGCTTGCGGCGCGCAATCCCAAAGTCCAAGTTGAATCAGGTATGGCGCGTGTTGTGTGCCGATCCCAAGAAACTGCCTGCTGATCATAAGACACGGTACAAACTGTTGGAGGAAAAACTTCACGCTGGGGATGTCTTTGAAATCGCAGAGGCGGTGAGAGATATGACCTGGCGGAAGGAGCGAGAGAGTGCACTGACCACGATGGGGAAACGAATATACGAGGAGGGGATGATGCTTCTCGCGGGAGAAATAGCAGCCGCAAAAGATATCGCTCTGCCGGACGCCGAGGCTCAGATTAGGACCAGGTTGAGCGAGAGCTTGTCGCCAAACGCTGCGGTGTGATTTTGGCACAACAACGACAAGAGTTCGGTAAAGCCCGCTGTGGATTCAAAGCGGGCTTTTTTCGTAATAGCCCGCCTGCCAGTTCGGTGATGGCCCTCTGACATTGAGATGAAGAATGTGGTATCATGCGGCAAACAGCCAGTGAGGTGGTCCACGCCCTCCAAGAATTGGCCGAGCGGGGCAGCCTGCGTGGCGGTGGGCATCCGGGGCGATACGTTCCACAACGCCACCATCGCTGACGCCAAGTTCATTGCCACCATTCACCCTGATCCCGAAGTGCCTATCTTCCAGGTGGCCAACCTGTGCCTGGAGGCAGAGCCGAAGAAGGTGTTACCGGCACTACTGGAGGTGTTGGAAGAGTAATCGCGCGGATAAACAGCATCCGTTCGGTTTGCCGGATTACTAAACACCATCAGGCCCCGGTGTGCAGCCAGGGCCTGGTTGCGGGGGTAGAAGAATTGACATTCATTCTGTTCGCAGTACACTTCGGTTGGGGCCTGGGAGAGACTCTCTCCCAATTTTTATGTCGGTCGGTCTCCTCCATCGCCTAAAGTCGGGAGCGAGGGGGAGGACTGCACCACGAGAGGAACTCTGTGCGTCGAAGCACTCGCCTCGCGCTGAACAGATTGACAGGTCAGCGCAATTACATCCTGGGTATCCTTAATGGTATATCCACCCAGCTGGGGATGAACGTCACACACCCCAGCCTGGTTCTTTCCGTTTTCATCCGCACGCTGGGAGGGTCCAATACGTTGGTCGGCCTGCTCTCTGCCATCCGGTTTGGCGGGTGGTTCTTGCCCCAGTTTCTGGTGGCTAGCTGGATACAGCCGCGATCGCGCAAGGTGCCCATCGCCGTGGCTCTGGAGATCGTCCGAGTGCTCATTTACGGTGCCTTGGTCGCCCTGATCTACGCCCTGGGTCTTTCCCAGCCTGGCCTGCTGCTGTTCCTATTCTTTGTGTTGTTTACCATCTCTCGTCTGATCATCGGAACCGGTGCGTTAGCGCGTATGGATGCTATCGGCAAGGTCGTCTCACCCCCTCGACGGGCCTCATTCTTCGCCACTCGTAACTTTTGGGGTGGAGTGCTCGTCTTTGGGGCGGGTTTCCTGGTGCGCTATCTGCTCGATCCAACCCATGGCCCACCGTTCCCGCTCGATTTTACGCTGCTCTTTGCGCTTTCCGGCTGCTCATTCATTGCAGCCGCCCTGACTTTCGCTCGAATCAAGGAGCCACCAGGTCCCGCAGATCAGCCTCACCACTCGCTCAAGGCCCAACTGGCGCGCGCTCCTGCATTACTACAACAGGCCCCAACCTTTCGACGTTACCTGCTGGTGCGGGTGCTGCTGAACATGACGCGCCTCGCCGAGCCTTTCTATCCCATCCTCGCCCTGGATGTCCTGGGCGCCCCGGCGTCTATGGTGGGCTTCTATCTCTCGGCAAGGACCCTTGCCGGCGTCCTATCCAACCTGCTGTGGCAAAAGGTGGATCGAGCGCGCGGTATTTACTTTCTGCTAAAGGCCTCCAGTCTACTCACGGTGCTGACGCCTCTGCTGGCAGCCATATTGCCCTGGCTCATGCGATTGGTTGGGTTCACCGTGGAACGGCACGGGTTGCTTCCGGCTTATATTTTCATCAGCGTGTTCCTGCTCGCAGGCAGCAGTGAAAGTGGGCGTGCCATTGGATTGATGGCCTTACTGCTGGGAATTTCCCCCGACGAGGAACGCGCCAGCTACATCGGCCTTGTGAACACGGTGCTGGGCATTGTCAGCTTCCTTCCTATCCTCGCCGGGGCCGTCATTGACCGGGTGGGCTTTGAGCCGATCTTTTTTACTGCCACTGCCTTGCTCCTGCTCGGTTACTTGGTCACACTGACGTGGAGACCTGCAAGCGAAACCGGTTAGCAGTCACCCCTTCCCCCACTTTAGCCATTAGTTCATTGTCCATTGTTCATTGGTAACTGCTCAGGCCCTTCACCAAAACAGGCACAAATAGCACACGGATACACGCAGATGAAACGGATTCTCACGGATTTTTTTATCTTCATCTGTGTACATCCGTGTGATTCGTGTTGATCCGTGTCACATTAGGCCCGAGATGGTTCAAATTCCATACTCAGGCTCGCGGTGGACGAGTCCACCGCCCCAGACGCGGACTGTCGTCCGCTTGGAGCTTGCAGAGTGCAGTTTTATGTTAAGTCATTATTGCCCTTGGATTCGGAATAACATTCACAATGTTGAACCGCTTTTTTGTTCATTTGTCATTGGAACGCAGTTCCCTATGACATTGTCAAGGTAGTTACGTTCATTGTATAATTGACACCCATGGCGCTCAAATTCATCATCTTTGACCTGGACGACACGCTCTACTCCCGCGACAACGGGATGATGCAGGAGGTGGGCCGCCGCATCCAGACGTGGCTGTGCAATCACCTGGGGTTGACGTGGGAGGAGGCAATTGCTGTGCGGCGTGACTACTTCCTCCGCTATGGGACCACGCTGGGCGGCCTGATCGCCAAGCACGACGTGGACGTGCACGACTATCTCGCCTTTGTGCACGACGTCCCGGTAGAGAAGTACCTCGACCCGGATCCGGCGCTGGCAGCGATGCTGGCCTCCATCCCGCTGCGCAAGGCGATCTACACCAACTCCAGTTCGGAGTACGCCTGGCGGGTGCTGCGGACGTTGGGGGTGGCCGAATATTTCGAGCAGGTGATCGGCATCGAGGAGGTGGGCCTGCGCAACAAACCCTACCGCGATGCCTACGAGCACATGCTGGCGCTGCTGGGTGCCCAGGGTTCCGAGTGCATCATGGTCGAGGATGCGGCACGCAACCTGCGTCCGGCCAAGGCGTTGGGACTAACGACGGTGCTGGTGAGCGCGGAGCCTGACGAAAATGTGGACTTTGCGGTGAGAAGCGTGTTGGATGTCGGGGCAGTGGTGAATGGCTTGCTACGTCGTGAAGGCTAGCGAACCCATTTCACCATAATCAAGATTGAGAAAGGCCAGTGCGCAGGCGTCGAGGACGTAGATTCTCACAAGTGAGCGAAATTCTCAGGAACGCGGATTGACGCGCGTCTTTCTCCCTCCCTCGTTCCACGGGGGAGGGTTGGGGAGGGGGCCGGAATGCGCCTCAGAGATTTCGAGTTTAACCGTCGAGAGTTGGCCGGGGCCATGGGTGACTTTGGTACTCTGTTGCCCCTGGCAGCAGGATACATCGCCGTCTGCGGGCTGGACCCGTCCGGCTTCCTGGTGATGATGGGACTGGTCAACGTCGCTCTGGGTCTCATCTACCGCCTGCCGATGCCCCTGGAGCCGAAGAAGGTGGTGGCGGTAGTGGCCATTGCTGAACGGTGGTCGCCTCCCCTCATCTACGCCACCGGTTGGACGCTGGGTCTCTTCTGGCTTCTCCTTGCTCTCAGCGGCCTGGTCGAGCGGCTGGTGGTCCTGATACCGCCGGGCGTCGTGCGGGGCATCCAGTTGGCGCTGGGGGTGACGCTGGCACTGGCGGGTTTGAGGATGATGAGCACGTGGTGGGTGCTGGGTCTGGTGGCTGTCATCATCGCGCTGCTGCTGCGGGAGAACCGGCGTCTGCCGGCGGCCATCGCGCTCGTGCTGCTGGGGTTGGGTGTCATCGCCTGGCAGGGGCAGTTGATTGAGGTGTTGCGCTTTGGTTTTCGACTCCCGCCGCTGACGTTGCCGCAGCCCGGCCTGGTGATCCCCGGGCTGCTGGGGGCTGGCCTGGCCCAGATTCCCCTCACCCTCACCAACGCGACCATCGCCACGGCTGCCCTCATCCGCGACTACTTCCCCGAAAAGGCCGTGCTGGAGCGCAAGCTGGTGCTCAACATGGGCGTGATGAACGTGGTGGCCTCCTTCTTTGGAGGAATGCCAATGTGTCACGGAGCGGGAGGACTGGCCGGGCAGTACTACTTCGGCGCTCGCACC
>CAZMOT010000025.1:29667-31759 GCA_964568065.1 uncultured Anaerolineales bacterium | reverse complement strand
CTGGTGCCTGCTTGTCGGCAAGCAGGTGCGAGTTGTATGGGTTGACGGAGGAGGAGATTGAGATTGTCGAGGGTGCAGTCAGGTGACGGGCGGGTGAAAAATCCTTCCAAGTGTACTGTACTGAACAGCGATCTGTGATATAATGTGCGTACAACAGCAATACAAACTACAGTAGGAGGTACTCCATTATGCCCAAGACAGCGGTCATTTCGGCCAGAATCAGTCCTGAGCTCAAGCACAACGCAGAACAGGTGTTTAAGGAGTTGGGCCTAACTGCTACCCAGGCTATCACGTTGTTCTACAAGCAGGTAGAACTTGAGCGTGGGTTGCCTTTCGCAGTGCGAGTGCCCAACGATGTGACCATGAACGCATTGGAAGAGGCAAGAACACGTCGGGGGCTTGAGAGCTTTAACACGCTTGACGACCTGTTTGAGGACCTGGGAATCTGATGAAGACAACCAGTCGGACATCGCAGTTCAAGCGAGACGTCAAGCGGATGAAGCAGCGGGGCAAGGACTTGGGCAAATTGAAGAAAGTACTTCAAGTCCTGGTGAGAGGAGAGAAACTAGCCTCGAAGTATCGCGATCACGTCTTGGTTGGGCAGTATAAAGGCACGCGAGAATGCCATATTGAGCCTGATTGGTTGTTGATCTATGAGCTAGCTGAGAGCGAGATAGTGCTCATCAGAACGGGTTCACATTCAGATTTGTTCAGGTAGCATCAGAGGCGGGGGTCCGTTGTTGCCATTTGACAAATGAACAAATGACAAATGACCAAAAAGCGGCTCAACATTCTGAATGTTATTCCGAATCCGAGGGCAATAATGACTTGGCTGCAATCGCTGCCAGCCACTCCTCCTCGGCCTGGTGGAGCGGCGCGCCGATGTTTGTCGTGATAACAAAATGAGAGTGAAAGGAGTAAACGTGACTATGCGACCTCGTCTGCAATTCTTATCTCAAGATACTATTGAACACATCGTCTCCGAGGCCTACGACTTGCTGAGTGACCCCGGCGTGCGCGTCCACTCCGAGCGCGCGCTGCATCTCCTGGCCGAGCACGGCGCGGAGGTGGACTTCCAGGCGCAGGTGGCGCGCATCCCGGCCGACCTGGCCCGCCGGGCGGTCGAGACGGCCCCCTCGTCGTTCCACCTCTACGACGCCGATGGCCAGCCGGTGGTGCACTACGGCGGTGACGACGTGCACTTCGACCCCGGCTCGGCCGCCATCGGGATCCTCGACCACGGTGCGACCCAGTCGCGCTCCCCGGTCACCGCAGACTTTGTGCGCTTCGCCAAGCTGGCCCACGAGCTGGACGCGCTGGAAGCCGTCGCCACCTCCCTCGTCTGCGCGGACGTCCCGCAGGAGATCTCCGACCTCTACCGGCTCTATCTGATCCTTCTCTACACCCGCAAGCCGGTCGTCACCGGCGCGTTCGCCGTCGAGACCTGGGGGGTGATGAAGGACCTGCTGGTGGCAGTGGCCGGCAGTGAGCGTGCGCTGGCAGAGAAGCCTATCGCCGTCTTTGACGTCTGCCCCTCCCCGCCGCTGTTGTGGTCTGAGATCACGTGCGAAAACCTGATGGACTGCGCCCAGTACCGGGTGCCGGCGGAGTTGGTGAGCATGCCGCTGACAGGAGCCACGGGACCGGCGACCCTCGTGGGCACGGTTGTCCAGCACACCGCCGAGTGCCTGAGCGGGGTCACCATTCACCAACTGGTCAACCCCGGCGCCCCCATCGTCTGGGGCGGCTCGCCGGCGGCCTTCGATATGCGCACAGGCACTACCCCGATGGCCGCTATTGAGACAATAATGATTGATTGCTCTTACGCCGAGGTGGGCAAATATCTGGGACTGCCCACCCACGCCTACCTGGGAATGTCCGACGCCAAGGTGGTGGACACCCAGTGCGGGTTCGAGTCAGGCATCGGCGCGGTGTTGGGGGCGCTGACGGGCATCAACATGATCTCTGGCCCCGGCATGCTCAACTTTGAGAGTTGCTTTAGCATGGAAAAACTGGTGATTGACGCCGAGATCGTGGGGATGGCGAAGCGACTGGTGACCGGGATGGTCGAGCGAGAGACACCGCTGGCGCT
>CAZMOT010000025.1:3085-29657 GCA_964568065.1 uncultured Anaerolineales bacterium | reverse complement strand
CCCCAGCCCGGTGGTGGATCGTGACTTCCGCCACAACTGGGAGACCAAGGGCGGCCTGGACGTGACAGAACGCGCCCACCGGCGGGTCGAGGAAATCATCGCCGCCTACGAACCCAGGGAACTCCCCGCCGGGATCGTGCGCGAACTGGAGGCGATCACGCTGCGAGCAGCCCAGGCCACCGGAATGGATAGCCTGCCAGATCGCGAGTAATCAGCATCCAGAAACGAGGAATCAAAATGAGCGAAATCCTGAAACAACTGCGAGAAGTCGTCATCGCCGGCGAGCCCGACCAGGCGCGAGAACTGGCGACGCAGGCGCTGGAGTCAGGCATCGTACCGCTGACCGCTATCGAGGAAGCACTCAACCCCGGAATGCAGGTCGTCGGTGACAGGTACGAGAATGGTGAATATTTCATCCCCGACCTGGTGATGGCCGCCGAGGCGATGAAGGGTGCGATGGAAGTATTCGAGCCAGCGCTGATAGCGCGTCAGGAGCAGCGCCAGGTGCTGGGCACCGTCGTCATCGGCACCGTCGAGGGGGACATCCACGAGATCGGCAAGAGCCTGGTGGCGACGATGCTCAGCGCGGCGGGCTTCCAGGTGCACGACCTGGGGGTGGACGTGCCCGCCAGCCGGTTCGTCGAGCAGGTACAGGAAACCGGCGCGAATGTCGTCGGCCTCTCGGCGCTGCTAACGACGACGATGCGCAACCAGGAGGCGGTGATCGAGGCGCTGAAGGAGGCCGGCCTGCGCGAACGAGTTTTGGTCATCATCGGCGGCGCGCCGGCCAGCACCAAATGGGCGCAGACGATCGGCGCGGACGCTTACGCCGAGAACGCCAACGAGGCGGTGAGCGTCGTCAAGCAACTGGTGGCAGGTGTGACAACGTAACCTGCATCTTTCCCTTTCCTTGTCGCAGCGCCATCTGCGAGCAAGCGCTGAAGTAACTGGCCTGTGAAGCCATACATCCACGTCTATCTCTCCCCTCACCTGGACGACGTTGCTCTTTCGTGCGGGGGACGTATCTGGCAGCAGGTGCAGGCCGGCGAGCGCGTGCTGGTGGTGACGACCTTCGCCGGCACTCCCGGGCCGGGTGCGCCACTCTCCTCGTTTGCTCAGGAACTGCACGCGCGCTGGGAGCATCCAGCCGACGCCGCTGCCAGGCGGCAGGATGAAGACCTGGCGGCCTGGGCTCTCCTCGGAGCGGAAGCGTTGCATTGGCCCTACAGCGACTGCATCTACCGGCAGATCCCCGATGGCCGTTTCCCCTATGCCAGCGAGGAAGCGCTATGGGGCCCGGTGCATCCCGCGGAGGAGGGCCTGGTTGCGGAACTGGCCGCCCAGTTAGCAGCGTTACCTCTGGTTAGAGGAAGCACGGTCTACGCGCCGCTAGGGGTCGGCCATCACGTGGATCACCAGATTGTGCACTGCGCGGCAGAGACCTGGGGGCGCGCTTTGGTCTACTACGAGGACTATCCCTACGCTAAAGATCCGCAGGCGGTGCAAGCCGCGTTGGAAGGGTGGCAATGGCAAGCAGAGTGGGTAGAACTCTCCGAGGAGGCACTGAAGGCGAAAATCGGTGCCAGCGCCTGCTACTGCTCGCAACTCAGCACCTTCTGGGCCGACGTGACAGAAATGGCGGCAGCAGTCCGGGCGTTCGCGGAGCAGGCCGGCAGTGGCGGGCTGGCGGAGCGATATTGGTCACGACAGAACTGATCTCCCTTTAGACTTTGCCTGCGCAGCGAACGGCTCCTCGTGAACGACGAACCGCTCGTGGGTAGCCTCGCCGATTTTTTCCACCTCATCCCATGCCTCGACGTGAAACACCAACCGGCGGCCCTTTACCTTCAGCAGTTCGGCGCGGGCGCGGACGCGCATGCCCAGCGGTGTGGGGGCCAGGTGGCGGACGTCAATCCGACCGCCCACGGAGGTCTGGCCGGATGGGAGGTGGCCTGCCAGCGCCTGTACCGCTGCGCCCTCCATCAGCCCCACCAGCGCGGGTGTTCCGAAGACGGGCACCGACCCGCTGCCCAAGCGGTCGGCCGTATTCGCCTCGGTCACGACCGTATCAAGTTCTCCTGTCAATCCGGGTGCAAGTTCGTCCATCGGTCACAGATGTGGGATGATGCACTTGAAGAGGCAATACACGTCCAGCACTGCCAGCCCGGCAAAGAGGGGGACCATCGCCCAGGGACGCATTCGCTGTGGCAGAACGCTCGCCAGCGTGCTCAGTCCCAGCGCGGCCGCTGTCCCGATGGGGATGAGAGCCGGGAAAAGGTAGCGGCCCTGATGCTGGACGAAGGTCAGGTTGTACCCCAGGAATTCAAGTAGCGTGAGGAAAGCTGAGGCCAGGAACAAGATCAGGCTGGCGCGTTGGTGCAGAGTCAACCTGGGGCGGCGCTGGTCGAACAGCCACCACAGAAAGCCGGCGATCAGAAGAGCGGAGAGCAAGGCCAGGGCCCGGTAGATGCGGGCCGGGAGCACCACGGCCATCCAGCCGAATTGTCCCCAGAAGCTCTGGAACGTAAAGCTCCAGGCTCGTTTCCAGTAGGCTGACCAGCCATAGAGTGCCAAATATTCGGAGGTGCGCATTTGCCCTTCGACGACTGCGTTGTGACGCGCCCACCCCAGCGGGTCGCGCCAGCCGTAGATGAGGCCATTGCGGACGAACCAGGGCGCGGAGAGCAGCAGCGCCGGGACGAGCATCCAGGCCAGTTGGGCCATCGCCCACCTCCGCGTTTGGCGTTCTTGCCGCCAGCGGACCATTGCCGCTAGTACAGCCACCCCCACGACGAAGTAGGCCGTCGTCTTGGTCAGCAACGTCGCCGCCAGCAGCAACCCGACCGGCCAGGGCCGGTCGCCTCCGCCGACGTAGACCACCAGCGCCCACAGCGTGCCTCCCACCACCAGTTCCGCCAGCGCGTCGTTTTCCACGCCGGCGGTCATGGCCACGTGCTGGGGAATGAAGGCGATGAAGGCGGCGACCATCAGCGCCAACTCGGGCCGCGCTGGGAAGATGGCCCGCACTGTTCCGAAAGCAACCACCAGCACCCCGACCCCGAGCAGCACCGACAGCAGCCGCAGCGTCAGTACCGCGCCGTCAAAGAGCAGGTAAACGGGGGTCGCCAGCAGATAGTACAGCGGCGGCTGGTGATCCTCGTACTCCAGAGATTCAATGGAGAGTTCCGGTGGGAAGCGTTCCGTCGTGAGGCGGCCCAGGTACGCCTGGTCGTAGTCACCGAACTCAATGACCGGGAAGCTCCGGCCTTCGGCCAGCGCGCGGATGTAGTTGTAGTGGGCCGGCTCGTCGGGAACCTGCCAGGTGGGGGTGAGCGCCGCGTAGAGAACACCGATTGTGGTGTAGGTGACAACGAGTGTAACCAGAAAGATGCGATATGAATGTCTCGGGTTCACAGGGGCTATTGTACTCACGTGGGGGCCTATTGACAAGCAGCGTCATAGACAAAATCTCCCCAGATGCGCTCTTCATCTGGGGAGATTCGAGCCTTGAACCAGGTGCTTTACCGCTCTACCTGCCTCCGGAGTGACGTATCAAGACGTTGCCCATGGCCAGGCTCACTCTCAGATCAACGCGATTTGCGGCGCTGTCGTAGCCGGGCGAGGTGTAGACGTCATCCCGCTGCCGATAGCCGGACGGCAGATTTCTGTGAACCAGCGCGGTGTCCATGCGGATGCGCGCTGCCATCCCCTCCGGGATGACGACGATTATCTCGCCGATGCCACCGTCAATCTCAACCTCGAAGCGGCCCTCATCGGGCAGGACGACAGTGATCTGGCCGACCCCCATGCTCACCTCCAGATCGCTCACTGTCAGGCCTGTCAGGTCAACGTCGGATTGCCCGGCGCCGATGCTGATATCCAGCTCCAGCGGCACGTCGGAGTTGAGCCCCAGGTCCCAGACCCACCCATCGCCCCAGCCACCGGCGAACGGGACAAAGTCACCTTTGCTTTCCAGTGTGAACGTTGCTGTCTCGCCCTCAACCGCGAACGCCTGCCTCAACCTCTCGCCGCTGCCCAGATGAACCTCACCTTCGACCAGTCTGGCCGATTCCGGGAGCGCTTCGATGCGCAGGCTCCCAACGGCAGGAGCGATGACGACCCTGGCCTGCGTTGCCCCTTCCAGAGCCTGCACGATCTCCTCAGTGGCCGCATCCTGTCTGGTCACTACGCCCGATTCGAACAGCCACAGCGCGCCTCCCACCAGGGCCAACGTCAGCACCAAGGCCACCAGTGAGCCCCAGACTGAGCGGCGGCCGATGATGATCTCCAGACCGGCGGCGACGAGCAAGATCGGCCACAGGCGGAAGATCACTTCCCAGACACTCCAGTCCAGGACACCCAGGTTGTTCAGCAGAAAGATAGTGCCCAAACCGATCAGGATCACAGGGCCAACCAGGCTTACACTTTGCTTTCGCTCTTGTTTTTCCATCTTATTCTCCTTTCACGCGGCGTAGCAGCAGGGCTACTCCACCGACGATCAGCAGCACCGGCCAAAGCACGTCAAAGTCCAGCCAGTGCAGCCAGGCGATGTTCAAGCTCTGCAGTAGAAAAACCACGCCCAGCACGATTAATGCGACCCCGACGATCAGGCCGGCCTGTGGATTGGGCCGGTGCACGGCCTGGCGCAGGTCATTGCCCAACGTGCGCGCTCGCTCAGCGATCTCACCGGCGCCGGCGCGGATGGTCTCCTCCGTGGCCATTTCTCCAGCCCGGCCCTCGCGCGGCACGACGAGCCACAGCACAACGTAGATGAACACGCCAATACCGTCGCCTAGCGCCAGCAGGACGAAGAACAGGCGCACGAAGATGGAATCAATACCCAGGTACTGTCCCAGGCCACCGCAGACGCCGCCGATCATCTTGTCGTTTCGACTGCGATAGAGTTTAGTATTCATAGGATCCCCCTTCACGCTGGGCGTGTTTCGTCGTTCACTGAGGGAGGCCGGGACACGAACGTACGAAAGATAAAGTACAGGCCGACCAAAATCAGGACCGCCGGCCAGATGAATTTCAGGATTGATGCAGAGGCGGCCGTGAGCAGCAGGCCGATCACCAGGAGCACACTGGCGGGAATGAGCGCCCACTTCATCCGACCCTGCGGGGTTTGTAGAAAAGAAAGCAGGCCGAAGGTCAGCCCCAGGCCCAGCAGAAAGACCCCGCCCGTCTCGAAGCCCTCGATGACGGAGGAAAGGCCGATGAGCAGGGCGATTGTGAGCAACACGCCACCAGGGATGACGGCCCACCAATTCTCACGGTTGGCGAAGTAGATTGCCCAAAACGCTAGCCCAATCCCGCCCACGACAATCGCGCCGCTCCAGTCGTCGCCAATCTGTGGAGCTAACTGATCCAAGGCAATTATCACCCCCAGGCTGAGCAGAACGAACCCCGGAACGAGCGCCCACCAGTTGTCGCGATTATTCAGGAACACGTACAGGAAGACTACGCCGCCAGCGCCAAAGAGAAGAGCCCAGAGAAGATCGAGGCCACCTCCAAGAATCTTGAGGTTCTGAAGCAGAATCAAAATCCCTACGGCGATCAGTAGAATTCCTCCAACAACACGTACGTTGAGCCGTTTCATGCTGGAACCTCCTTTAGCGTACGTCAATCGAGCCGATCCCGGTCTCGATATTCACGTCCACCTTGTTCGGCGCTGTGTCGTAATCCGGGGACTGATACACGCCGCCCTCGCGCGGGAAGCGGCTCTTATCCACCGTGATCCCTGCCAGAGCGCCACTGACCCGGACGCGAGCTGCCACGCCAGAGGGCACCCGGACGGTCACTGAGGCTACTCCAGAACTGATCTTGACTCGAGTGTGCCCGGCATTGGCTGGCAGCGTGAGATCGGTCGCGCTGGCGCCGGTCTGCAGCCGTAGGTCGGTCACGCGCAGGTCGGTCAGGTCCAGCCGCACATCGCTGGCTCCGCCCTCGAGGTCGAGCGAGAGTGGGATCTCGCGGTTCAGGCCGAACGACCAGTCGAGCGTGTGCCCTGGCCCCCACATCCACGGGAAGAAGAAGTGAGACCCAGCCGGTACACGCATTTCGACGTCCAACATGTCCCCGTCCCGTTTCACCCGCTGGTCTAGACCGCCGTCAAACGTTCCGGCTGCCAGTTCTCCCGGGCCAGCGCCGGCGTCCACGTGCAGTCGTCCAGCCCCATGGCGAATGCGGACGCGAGCCTGCGCAGCGCCTTCGAGCGGGATCGCCACTTCCTCGGTTTCGACCGATGGCCTTCCAAAGAAGACTCCCCACAGAGTCCACAGGCCAAGCGCGATCAGGAACAGCGGCCAGATCAGGCTCCAGATGTTTACGTCGAGGAACCCCAGGTTGTTAAGCAGTAAGAGGATGCCCAACAGGATGAGGATACCTCCCCAGAATAAAGTGCCCCTTCTCATATCACTACCCTCCTATGAGCAGTTAGCGGTTAGCAGTCGGTCGTTAGCGGCGGTTAATGGCACTAGCGGGACCGGAATAAGGATCGGCCAAGAATCAGCAAACCCAGCACGATCAGCAGCAGCGGCCAGTAGTCCCCCGCCAGACCCAACGCACCAAAGAATGACCCAAAGACCGTGAACAGCACCAGGCTGATCATGATCAGCCAGCCGCCCCCACGTATCGCCTGGCGGGTCTCCCCACCAAGCAGGCCCGATAGAACGATCCCCACACCGACAAAGCCGGGGATCAGCGCCCATGCATAGGCCCAACTCTCCCAACTGTTGGTGGCGTTCTGCCAGCACAGCAATCCGCCTATGCCGCCGACGATGCAAGCCGGCACGGCCATAGCCGGAGCCCCGGTCAGCAGACCGATCACCAGCAGGAATATCCCAACGCCGATGATGATCCACGGCCAGGAAAACCATGCCTCCAACCCTGGCACCAACTGGATGGCCAGGAACAACGCCCCAAGCAGGATCAATACCAGCCCGGCGGCTAAACTTGATCTGCGCCCTCTATCCATAGCAATCTCCTCCTTGAATTAGGTAACGGACAAATCTCATTATTGGTCTTTAACTACCTATCAATACGCATCCCTCCCTTCAGGGTTGCACCCTCGTCTTGCCGTGCCACAGCGTGTCTGGTAGTAGATTATAGGTTGGCTTGGAGAAGCTGTCAAACAGGCTTGGCTGGTCAGGTCTCCAGGACTAGCTGTGCTTTGAACGTGGTTGAGTGTGTGCTGCCTATTCCTGGGGCTCACACACTACTCATTCAATGGTGCAATGATAGCACAAATGTGGCTCTGGTCAAAGCCGCTGTGCCAAGAATCACGGTCATCAGACGCTTGCGGTGAATTTGCGTTTTTGGTTTATACAAAGTATACTATACTGAAATAGAGTATAGATAGTATCCGGTACAAAACTATTTTCCATGGCTCACAGCCCCCGTCTCGTGGGTGTCTTGGGCCAGAAAACCGCCTTAAAACGAGCTATTTCGCTGCATGGGCCCGCCACGAGTACTCGCGGTGGCCGCTCCCGGGACGGGGGCTTGGAGCGTTTTGTACCGAAGGAACAGGTGATGCAGACACAGGTTGAAGAATTCCTCCGCGTTCTGGCAGTGGAGAAAGGTTACTCGGACCACACCATCGCAGCCTACCGTAACGACCTCACCCAGTTCATGACCTATCTGGCAAGCGAGGGGCTTGCTTCTTGGCAGGACGTGAACCGGTCACATATCCAGAACTATATCCCATACCTAAAGCAACGTGAATACGCCTCTTCGACAGTGGCCCGAAAAGTTGCGGCTGTCAAGTCATTTTTCCATTTCCTGGTGGCCGATGGGGTGCTTCGGGACGATCCCACCGCTGCGGTGGATTCGCCACCGGTGAGTAAGCACCTCCCACGCCCGCTGAGCCCAGAGGAGATGGCGCGTCTGCTGGCAGAGCCTGCCAAGTCTCGCACGCCTAAGGCGCTGCGGGACTGGGCTCTGCTCGAGTTGATGTATGCGACCGGCATGCGGGCCAGTGAGGTCATAGGGCTTGAAATGGACGCAGTAGATCTGGAGGCCGGAACCGTACGCTGCCTGGGAAAAGGGAACAAGGAGCGCATACTACCTCTGTATGAACGTGCACAGGAGGCAATGAGTGCTTATCTTGAGAACGGCCGCGCCAGATTGCTACGCGGGCAAGATGAAACGGCGTTGTTTGTCAATCACCGGGGGCAGCCTTTGACTCGACAGGGGCTCTGGCTGATCGTCAAGAAGTATGCTGCGGACGCTGGTATCGAAAGCGAGGTTACCCCCCACACACTGCGTCACTCTTTCGCCACTCACCTGCTTGACGGCGGAGCGGGACTGCGCGAGGTTCAACAGTTGTTGGGCCACACCAACATCTCCAGCACGCAGGTCTACACCAAGGTCTCCACCCGGCGCAAGCGAGAGGCTTACGACAAGGCTCATCCACGAGCATAGTCACCAGATCATCCTCACGAGGAGGTACAATGAGTTATCTCAAGCAACTACTTTCACGCAACGAGCGCGTCGTGCGAGTCACCCACGACCACTGGATCACGCTACTGCCCACGATCCTAGTTGACGCTGCTGTCAGCGTCGTCATCATCGGCCTCTCGGTAGTAGGTATCATCCTCTCCCCGCCCTGGACGTGGTTTGGCCTTCTGTTACTGGTCGTGCCCATTGGCCACCTCGTGCTCCGCGCCTGGGTGTGGTGGGTCAAACAGTACGTCGTCACCAACCGGCGCATCATCCAGATCACGGGGACGTTCAACAAGCGGGTGTCCGATACCTCGCTGGAGAAAATCAACGACATCGTGATGGAACAGTCGGCGCTGGGGCGTCTGCTCAAGTTTGGCGATATCGAAATCATCTCCGGCTCCGAAAGCGGTATTGACTTGTTCCATCGCATCGCTGATCCCATCGCATTCAAGAAGGAACTGCTTGACCAGAAGGGGTCACTCGGCAGCCTGGATGCTTTCGAGGAACGGGCAGGGCGTGTGCTGAGCACTGAAGCGCCGAGTGCCGGTGACATCCCCGAGCTGATTGCCGAACTGGACGAATTGCGTCATAAAGGTTTGATTACCGACGCGGAGTTCAAGGAAAAGAAACGGCAGTTGCTGGACAAGATTTAGAGCTGTAGATTAGGGCTGGAAAGAGAGAACATTAATGCCCGAATTCTTCTCACGGTCGCATTTCGAGACTGCTGCCAAGGTGATACGGGGGCAGACCCAACTTCAACCGAAGATTGGCCTGATTCTTGGTTCCGGCCTCAACCCGCTGGCGGATGCTGTCGAGGATAATGCTGTAATTCCCTATGGCGAGCTTCCTCACTTCCCCGTCGCTACTGTGGAAGGACACATTGGTCGGCTGATCGTTGGGCGGTTGGAAGGGCAGGACGTGGTGGTGATGCAGGGACGCGCTCATTACTACGAGGGCTACTCGATGGCCGAGGTCACCTTCCCCGTGCGGGTGATGCAGGTACTGGGAATCGAAACTCTGGTCGTCACCAACGCGGCCGGCGGCCTCAATCAGGAGTTCCAGGCAGGGGACGTGATGCTCATTACCGATCACATCAACCTGATCGGGATGGGTGGGCCGAACCCACTGCGTGGTCCCAACCTCGACGACTTTGGACCGCGCTTCCCCGATATGTCGGCACCGTACGACGCCCAGTTGCGGGCGTTTGCCAGGCAAGTGGCAACCCAGGCGAATGTGCCTCTACGAGAAGGCGTGTACATCTGCCTGGCCGGTCCCAGCTTCGAGACCCCGGCCGACGTACGGTTTCTACGCTTGATCGGGGCGGATGCTGTAGGTATGTCCACCGTTCCCGAAGTCACCGTTGCCCAACATGGCGGTACGCGGGTATTGGGGCTTTCCGGAATCAGCAACGTTGCCCCAGTGGATGGTATGCCGCTCGTGAAGACAACTCACGAGGAGGTGCTGGAGGCTGGTCAGGTTCTGGCACCACGGCTGGAGACTATCATTCGCGGGGTGTTGAAGGCACTATGACGATTCTCCTCCAACGGCTGGTTGAGAATGCCTGGATTCTCTACGCTTTGTGTGCCGCTGGCATCGTTATCTACGTGGTACGTGCGTTGGCTGCTCGGCAAGAACGGAACTTGGCTATGTTCACGCTCGAGCGGGAGATCGCCACTTCACGAATCGTACAGGCCTGGGCGATGGTTCTGATCTTTACGATCATTGGAGTAGCCATTTACGCCAGTGTCACTTTTGTCCTACCTACCTTGCCTGGCTACTCAGAGACGTCACTTCCAACACCCACGTCAGTGGCTGGCGTTAATCCTCCTACCACCGTGCTCACGACCACTCCCAGCCCCACGATTGGCTTCCAGGTACCGACTTTCACCCCCGAGGCCACGAGCGCACCGGTTCCCACTCCTCCTCCACCGGACACCCCTGCCCCAGCGCCGACCGATGTGCCAGTAGCCGCCGTCTCAGGCGATGTGTACGTCCGTTTTGGCGACTTTGCAGCGCTGGTCGGCTATAGCCTGCCGGCCACCGAGATCACTGCGGCACAACCTTTGCTGCTCACCCTTCGCTGGCAGGCGCTGGAGGGGACCAGCCCAATGAACTATGTAGTGTTCACTCACCTTTTATTGGAGGATGACACTATCATTGCGCAGGACGATGGCCAACCCGCCGATGGAACGCGCCCTATGACCGGCTGGGTTTCCGGCGAGATCATCGTGGACCCGCATCCAATGGAGTTCCGCGATACTACCTACACTGGGCCAGCAAAGATCGCGATCGGCCTGTATGATCCGGCGACCGGGCGAGTCCCGACTGATACGGGTGACAATCGGGTCGTCCTGCCCATCACGATCATCGTCATCTCTCAATAACGAGCTACGCGGTACCGAGACCTCCCAACAAAAAAGCCCGCTATCAAGCGGGCTTTGTGCTCCCAATTGATCCTACCACCACGGCAGGAAGGAAGTCTGTGTCGTAGCTGTCAAGCCGCTATGCGTCACCGTCACGTCAATCACTACCCGCTGACCCGGCGGTGGCCGAAGGATGTCAAAACTACACAGCGTAAAGCCACGGGCATTGGTAGTATCGAACTCGCAAGATTGATCGCCCGATTGGTAATGAATCACCACCGCGACGGCTGCGCCTTGAAGCGGTTCGTGCCGCTGATCATTCACGTAGACGAAGACCGTCTGAGTGCCCTGTTGCCCAGTAATAGCATACCGCACCGAAGCGCTGACATTTAGTTTCGTCACCACGTCTGGGCGAGGAGGGCCGCCCTCGTAACAAATCTCAGGGACGCCGAATCGCTCGATGTAGACCTCTCCCATTTTGGTCAAGCGCATCTGCGAGCCGGAGACGACCTCAGGATGCCACTCCATCCGTGCCCGTTGGAAGTACTGTACGATGTATCCGTCCTCGTACATAAACTCAGAGCGCGGATAGCCAAAGATGTCCAGTCCCCCCTTCTCGCGGAAGTAATTGAGAAACTCGTAGAAAACGACATGCCTCGTTTCGGGGAAGTAGTGGTGGAGGCTACTGTTGAAGGCGGGGACCTTTTCCGGGTCGGCCAGAGGAAAGTCATAGCCCTGCTCGTCAACCAGTAGCCCTAGCTGCACCTTGTAAGGATCGTTGTTGTACGGGTGCCATTCCATCCGAGCGCGCTGGAAATACTGCACTCGCAAGCCAAGCCGAGGATCCTCACATTCTTCCGTGAGAGGGTAGCCAAAGATCTCGACGCCCCCCCATGCCTCGTAGAACTCGAGGAACTCGTCACATACCCAGTGGTCAGTGTCAGCGAAATAGCGACAGTTTTCGCGCGTGGTCTGTGAATGCACAGCAGACACACCAACAAGAAGCACAACGGCCATCAGAGCCACTATCAGAAGGAATCGTATGCGCCTCATATCACTCACCACCTGCCCCACAAACACTGATGCTCACGTTACCAGAACCTGTTTCCTCCCCTCCTATATTGTACACGAAATCTGCTCAATAGTCAATAGGATAATCGTATGAATTTAGGAATTGTTTAAGAATTAAGAATTGGGTGAACCTCCGCTCACTCTTTTGCTCGCAATTGTGGGAAGAGAATGACCTCACGAATGCTCGGCTTATCTGTGAAGAGCATCACCAGCCGGTCCACACCCAACCCTAAACCACCGTTGGGCGGCATGCCGTATTTCATTGCCCGCAGGTAATCCTCGTCCATCGGATGAGCCTCCTCGTCGTCGGGCGCATAGAGTCGCTCCATCTCCAGGAACCTCTGTTCCTGGTCAAAGGGGTCGTTCAGTTCAGTGAAGGCATTGCCCATCTCCATCCCGGCGATGAAATACTCGAAACGCTCGACGTGTGTTGGGTCGTCGGGTTTGGTTTTGGCCAGCGGGGAGATATCGCGAGGATAATCCTTCACGAAGGTCGGCTGGATCAGCGTCGGCTCGACCATTCCCAGGAGTCCCTTATCAATCAGATAGCCCCAGGTCGCGCCTGGTTTCGTCGGCAGTCCCTTGAATTGCATCGCAGCAGCCAATTCCTCGGCGGTGGGGTGCTGCAGGTAGTCAATGCCCGTCACCTCGAGAGCGACGTCGCGCAGCGTGACCCGCCGCCAGGGTGGACGGAGGTCAATCTCGTGACCCTGGTAGTGGATCATCGGGCTGCCCAGCACCTCCTCGGCGGCGTAAGCGACCATCTGCTCGCAGAACGCCATCACGTCGTGATAGTCCCAATAGGCAGCGTAGAACTCTAGTTGGGTGAACTCTGGATTGTGCTTGTGGGAAACGCCCTCGTTGCGAAAGTCGTGTCCGATTTCGTAAACCCTCTCGTACATCCCCACCAGGAGCCTCTTCAAGTACAGCTCAAACGAGATGCGCAGGTATAAATCCTGGTGCAGTTGATGGTGATGGGTGACAAATGGGCGAGCTGCTGCGCCTCCATAGATTGGCTGGAGAACGGGAGTTTCGACTTCCAGGAAATCGTGCTCGTCGAAGAAGTGACGCAGGGCTTTGATCGTGCGAGCGCGCACGCGGAAGACCTCGCGCACTTTAGGATTGCAGGCCAGGTCGGCGTACCGCTGGCGATACCGCTCCTCCACATCGGAGAAGGCGGTATAGCGCACCCGCCTGCCGTCTACCTCCCTCTCCTTGATCACCGGCAACGGGCTGACCGCCTTGGCTAGCATACGCGCTTGCTTCACCAGCACACTGCTTTCGCCAGTACGAGTGCGCATCAACGCGCCCTCTGCGCTAACGAAATCACCCAGGTCAAAGTCCCGCTTAAATGTCTCGTAAGCTTCTCCATTCACATCCTGGGTGCGCAGGAACAACTGAATGGAGCCACCCTCGTCTTCGATGTGCGCGAAAGTGACTTTCCCCATCACGCGCATGCTGCGCAGCCGTCCAGTGACGGTGACCTGGGGGCCTTCTTTGCCAGCAGCCTCGGCTGCTTCAAGAGCGGCGAGCGCCTCGGCTATGGTGTGTGTGCGCTCGACACGACGCGGATAAGGTTCGACTCCCCTGGCTCGCAACCGCTCCAGTTTCTCAACTCGCTGTTGTTCCAAGTCCGTGAGTTCCATAGCGCCTCCCGCGTCTGTGTCCACTACAGAAACGCCCACGCTGACCACCTCGTGAGGTTCTGCGTGGGCACCTATGCTTTCACTGTATGATCAGGTCACTGAATCTCCACGATCTTGAACACCAGCACCCCGTCAGGAGCATTGACCTCGGCCGTCTCTCCCACCTTTCGTCCCATCAGTGCCTGCCCCAGAGGAGATTCGTTGGAGATCAGGCCCTTGACCGGATCCGCCTCGGCCGAGCCCACGATGTGGTAGGACTCTGGCATACCATCCCCCTCTGTCACAGTGACACGGCTGCCCAGACCTACTGTGTCGTGGGGACCTTTATCCTCGATGATGACCGCATTGCGCAACATGCTCTCCAGTGTCAGAATACGTCCTTCCACGAAGGCCTGCTCATTGCGCGCATCCTCCAACTCAGCATTCTCCAAGACATTGCCCTCTGTCAGTGTCTGGTGGAGACGCCGGGCGACCTCTCGACGTCGAACCGTGCGCAGGTAATTCAACTCCTCTTCCAGTTTCTGGTATCCTCCACGCGTGAGGAATGTCGGCCGATCGATCATCTGCCTATCCCTGATGCAAGCAAACTTTCAGTCTTCTCCTGCCAAGCTCCGAATGGAATTGGTAACCCAATCGCCATGCTCCCCTGACAGAAGTGGTCGAACGTTCGGGTGCAGGATGTGGTCACGAGAACAGGAAAGCCCTTCACTTAGCTCTTCCCAGAAAACCTGCAAAAAGAAACGCCCCACCTCATGAGGGGCTGAGATAAATTGGGCGGGCAGATTATAACGCAAAGTGGTCAATTTGTAAAGTCAAGTGGCCTGTGCTATAATCTTTACAGAAACCCCCTCGTCCCGGAGGTGAGGGGGTCTTGATTATACCAAGAGGGTAGGAGATGGAAATTCCAGAGGTAGCGTGGATAGCAAGCGGTGTGGCTATCCTCGCCGTGGTCGTGATATGGGAGCGCACATAGGAGAGATTATATGCTCGACGTGGCACTTATTCGCGAAAAGCCCCAACAACTCAAGGAAGCATTACGGAGCCTCAATGCCGATCCAACCCAGATAGACGCCATCCTGGGTCTGGATGTGCGGCGGCGTGAGCTACTCACGGAGGTCGAAGCGCTCAGAGCCAAGCGTAACCGCGTCTCCAAGGAGATTGGCCGACTCCAGGATCAGGTCAAACGGGAGCCACTCATTGTCGAGATGCGCCAGGTGGGCAAGCGCATCAGTACGCTTGAGGAAGAATTGCGCCAGGTCGAATCTGATCTCAACACGACGATGCTGGCGGTGCCCAACCTGCCGCACTCGAGCGTGCCTGTCGGCCCTGACGAGACACATAACGTTATCGTGAGTGAATTGGGCGAGCCAAGGGAGTTCGACTTCGAACCGGTGCCCCATTGGGATCTGGGACCGGAATTGGGCATTCTCGACTTTGAGCGGGGCGTAAAGCTCTCCGGCAGCCGTTTCTACGTCTTGCGTGGGGCCGGAGCGCGCTTGCAGCGGGCACTCATCGCCTGGATGCTGGACGTGCACACCAGGGAGCATGGTTACATCGAAATCTCCCCCCCCTTTATCGTCAGGGAAGAGTGTATGTGGGGGGCGGGCCAACTGCCCAAGTTTGCCGATAATATCTATCACGACGTCGAGGATGACCTGTGGCTCATCGGTACAGCCGAGATTCCGCTGACCAACCTTCACCGGGATGAGATCCTCGATAACGACGACCTGCCCCTGCGCTACGTAGCCTACAGTGCCTGTTTCCGTCGTGAGAAGATGAGCGCCGGGCGAGACGTGCGCGGCATCAAGCGCGGGCACCAGTTCGACAAGGTGGAGATGTACAAATTCACCATCCCGGAGACCAGCTACGACGAACTGGAGGCGATGGTCGAGGATGGGCTGGACATTTGCCGTCGTCTGGGCATTACTCACCGCCTGGTACAGATGTGTACGGGCGATCTAGGTTTCACAGCGGCTAAGAAGTATGACATCGAGTTGTGGGCACCGGGCTGCGGAGAGTGGCTGGAGGTAAGCAGTCTGAGCAACTGCGAGGCGTTCCAGGCGCGACGGGCCAACGTACGCTACCGGCCAGAGCCGAAGGCCAAGCCCCGCTTCGTGCACACGCTGAATGGCTCCGGGTTAGCCCTGCCCCGGGTGATGATTGCCATCATGGAGAACTACCAGCAGGTGGATGGCAGCATCGTGGTGCCCGAGGTGCTGCGGCCCTGGATGGGGGGTGTGGAAGTCATTGGCGGCCAGGCAGATTGACAGTTGCCCGCTGGCGTGGTAGAATTCGAAACGCCAGGGGTGAGCTACCCCCGGAACCGGAGGGATGGCCGAGTGGACTAAGGCGACGGTCTTGAAAACCGTTGTGGCCGCAAGGTCACCGGGGGTTCGAATCCCTCTCCCTCCGCCAACAACGGAGTGAGAAAACAACTGAATATCTGGGGAGGTGCCAGAGTGGTTGATTGGGGCCGCCTGCTAAGCGGTTGTGGGGTTAATAGCTCCACCCAGGGTTCGAATCCCTGCCTCCCCGCCAGTTCTAGATGCTCGGTACTGGATGCTCGACTGCGGTCGAGTAGTCGGTATTGAGCATTTGGTATCAAGTATCGAGTCGTGCCCTCGCGACTCAGTGGTGAATCATAAGGTCGCTGATCTTTATGATCACACCAGCAGCCCAGACGATGATACCCCACCGGGCATCTCCTGGACCGCCTCTGCTGCTTCCTCTCCCTTGGTTATAGGCCAGATCTTCTCCGAGTCTTCGACGCGGTCAAGGAAGAGGATGCCATCGCAGTGGTCAATCTCGTGTTGAAAGACGCGGGCCAGGAACCCCTCCGCCTTGATGCGCACGGCCTGTCCCTGACGACCCAGTCCTTTGACGGTGACGGCGCGATGGCGCGAGACCTCCCCGACCAGACCGGAGACGGAAAGGCAACCTTCGATGCCTTCCTCCATCTCGCGGGACTTGCGCGCTAGTTGGGGATTGATGACGACGTAGAGTTTGCTGCCCTCGGGGTTCTCCTCATTTTCGGGCAACCGCACTACGATAACGCGCTCGGGCACGCCGATCTGAACAGCGGCCAGGCCGATGCCGTTGGCCGCGCGCATCGTTGCGACCATATCGTCAATGAGTTGCTGCATAGCTGGCCTCACGCGCCGCACGTGGCGTGATTTCTCGCGCAGCAATGGGCTGTCGGAGAACACTATCGGACGCGCGGGCATAGGTTCAAGGCTCCTGTTGATGCGAAGGTGGCGGCTGGGTTTCAGGGGTCGTCGAGTGGCGAATCCGGTGGTAGACGGCGAACCAATCGAGTAACTCAATTCTATGGCGCTCGGCAGCCTCCTGGCGCTGTTTGCTCTGGAATGTATCCACGCGGCGAAAGATCTCGGCCTGCACCCCGCGAGGATTCTTGACGTAGTCAAAGGTAAAGGCCCCGGCTCCTGCTGTCTCGATGGTCACCGATCCATAGTTCAGTAACTTGCCCAGAAAGCCAGGGACGTCCAGGCTGATGTTCTGGATCATACCCAGGCTGGCCTCACGGCGCTCTTCACGCAGGTAGAAGGGCAACCGCTCGACGTCGATGATGCGCGTGGCCGTTACTTGATAGATGTCATTCTGCCAATCGTCGAACTTCCACAGCCACCAGGGGAACAGGAAGACGATTGCCACGCCGTAACTGACCAGGATCGGGATCCAGTTAGTAAAGTCAAGGCAGAGCACGTAAAAGGCGACAATGGTGACCACGGCAATGAGCAGCGTGGGAAGCGCGATAGGCCCGAGCAGAGCGATCCAGTGCTTGCGCCAGGTGATGGTATCCCCGTGCTCGCGGCGCAGCGGTGGTAGGAAGTAGGTGAAGGTGCGCAAGATCACGAGGAGCCACGCTGGTGGCGTCAGTTTGAAACGTCGCTCTTTTAGAGAAGGTGCTGGCGCAGCCACTGGTTCCTCCGAGGGCTGGGGGGCAAAGTGGCGATGCATAGCGTCGTGGATGGCAGCCAACTCTTCGGCCTTGGCACCGGCCTGCACGCGCCGGATTTGCTCGAAAATCGCATTTCTCGTCTCGGCCGGGTTCGGAACCGCGCGAAAGCTCACGTGTCCCCGCTCTCCGGCCGTCTCGATGATCAGGTCACCAAAGTTGTATAATTGGGCCAACAGGCCCTCCTGCGACTCCTGAACGTCCTGCACAGCGCGCAGAGGGGCCTCGACGCGGGACTCCCGAAAGACGAAGACGCGCTCCTCGTGCACCACGCGCTTGTTCGTCACGACGTAGTTATCGTTCTCGTGATCCACGATCAGGTACAGGATGAAACTCAGGGGGACGAGACTTAGAACTGCCCCCACGATCAGGGGCAGATTCGTCTCCGATTGCACGTACCAGTAACTACAACCGGCCAGGTCTACCAGGAGTACGAAGGCGGGAAAGATAAGGTGACGGATCAACACCACAATGTGTTTATGCAGACGGATGACGGCGACCTCGTCCGGGTCTTGCCATTTGAAACGTCGCGTCTGCCGCCTGCGGGCCACCTCGGGGCTCATATTCAGCTTCTTGAGCAGGCCAGGTTGTTCGTGCAGCAACTGGTCGAACTCGTCCTTTTTCAATTGCAGCAGGGTGGCGTCCTGAACAACTTTGACGGTGGCGTCGCGCGGGTCGCCCAGCAAGAGCGAGGTCTCACCGAAAAAGGAGCCCGGTCCCAATTGGGCGACCTCTCCCAGAACCCCCTGCGGATCAACGTAGATGACGCTCAGTTCGCCGCTTTCGACAAAGTAGGCCGTGTGATCGAGCCGTCCCTGGTGGCAGATCTCGGTCCCGGCCGGGTATTGCTCACGCCTGACCAGTTTGGCGACCTGCTTGAGATCGTTCCGCTTGAGGTCGGCAAACAGTGGGATTTGTTGGAGTTGCTTCGTTAGATCGTTGGGCATCCTGGTCCCCTCCGCTCAGTATTGTAGCACAATCTGACGGGGAGGTAAAGGAAGATGGCAGCTAGATATGTCCTCCATCGCTCGGGGGTTGGACCGTTTTTTAGGAAAAATCTAGCATTGTAACCCTGGACAAACGCCAAGTTTTGTGCTACACTAAGACTGCGAGAGGAGGGAGGCCTTCATGCTTTGCCCCTTCAAGTGGCTTCCCCACGATTTTGATCATCTCACTCCATACAGTACCCGGGTGGCTGGTCGCAGGCCTGCTCCCGCTGCTGCGCGGTGGGTTGCGCCGGCCGTGGTGACTGGCGCAACCATCGTCAGCGGGTCTGCTGGCATGGTAGGGTTACTGGCGTGCCGGTCGCTCCTGCGGTGTGGGCGGCCCGCCCAGGTGCGAACGGCCTAGACATGGAGGTGGTGCCTATGGAACATCGTGCCTTCATCGCAGCTTGCCTCAAGCATGGTGAGTCCTGGTATTCGAGTGACATTCAAGTGGTCAGTGTCCCGTGAATGGGAGACTGATCCGCAATGCGTTAGTTTAAGGAGGAAACGCGATGAAGAAGCTAGTGTTTGTGCTGGTGCTCTTGGCTTTGCTGGTAGTGCCTTCGACGGCGATGGCTGGAAAGCCCGATGGCAAGGGCTACGATGAATGGGGCTACAACTACCAGGCCAATATGTTCAACGGTCTTTACTGGAACTACAGCAGGCCGGATCCGCCTTGCGAGCCGGGGACCTGTGCCAGTGACACCCTCTTGATCATGAAGTGGAGTGACGAGTGGCTCAACGAAGACCGGGTTCGATGTGCTGGAACTCCACAACAGGGCAGCTCAGCCTGCGAGGGTGCTTGGCTCACCAATCATCAGCGCGGAGAGTACGTAAATGATGAGGGGAAAACCTGCAAGTGGACGTACTTTGTAAAGATAGTCTATCCGCCCGGTGGCCCGGTTGACGCCGACGGCGATGGCCACGATGACAACACCGGCGGGTCTATTATCTGGGGAAGTTACATCCGCATCCTGCAGGTCTCCAACGACCCCTGTGCAGAGGAGCACGGCAACATATTCTCGGTGCAGCCTACCGGGTTTGGTGCCTACAAGTGACACCCGCTTCCTTGCGAAGCTGGTAAGTCCAAGTCCGGCGCTGCCCACGCCGGCAGCGCCGGACAGCCAGCACTCATCATTCTTCCGGCTGACTGGGCAGGTCAACGCGAAAGGGGGTGGTGAAAGGGGCACACCAAACTGAGGTAGACGCTTGATTCATCATCACAAAACGATGGAGGGAATACACATGAGAAAACAATCGATTCTGGTGGCGCTGCTGCTGGTCCTGACTGTAGGGGTGGCGCCAGCTTTGGCTATCACGTGGGGAGAACCGGACACCGAGCACACGAACGTCGGCGCGATGGTGGTTGATTGGCCCGGCTACGGGCCGTATCAGGTGTGCTCCGGCACGTTGATCCACCCGCGAGTCTTCCTGACGGCCGGACACTGCACGGAGGGTTGGGAAGGTACCGGCGTTGAAACCTTTTGGGTGAACTTTAGTGAGTACGCCCTAGACAAGGATACGCTGCTGGAGGTAGAGCAAGTCATAACGCACCCGGACTACGACTGGGGTCCCCAATCAAACCCACACGACGTGGGTGTGCTGATCCTGGCAGAACCTGTGACGGACATTACGCCCGCTAGCCTGCCATACGAGGGGTTCCTCGACGACCTGAAGGCAGAGGGCAAGCTAAACCAGGGCTCGAACAAAGCGAAATTCACCCTCGTCGGCTACGGCGGAACGCTAGACTGGCCCCCCCCTGATATTTACTATGAAGACCAACGCCAGTTTGCCGTGTCCGAGTACCGCGCACTGCTCAAAGCCTGGCTTAGAATGTCCCAGAACCAGGCCACGGGCGACGGGGGCACGTGCTACGGCGACTCTGGCGGGCCCGCCTTTTGGACGGAACCCGACGGGACTGAGATCATCGTCGGCATCACCTCCTGGGGCGACGTTCCGTGCGTGGCCAGCGCCTTTAACTACCGGGTTGACATCCCAGAGACGCTGGACTTTATCAACGACGTGATCGCTGACCTGAAGTGAGGGTAGGAAAAGCCTTGCGAAGGTTTGAAACCTTCGCGAGGCTTCCCATTCTTCCGACTGACCGGAGAAGGGAACGCGAAAGGAGGTGACGAAAGGGGACACACTCGACTATAGTACACATCTGATTAACAATCATCCAAACACGATCACCTAAAACAAACATAGGAGGAAAGAAATGTTTAAAACCCATGGAACTCACCGAGTTCTTAACTCACTGCTGATTTTGGTGCTCTTTCTCTTAGCCTACCTGCCAGCTTCTGCCCAGAGACCGGAACCACCAGAAAAGGAATCCCTGGAGCTAGAGTTGGTTGCCGCAACCGACGTCACCCCAGGTGCTGCACTATCCAGGGGTAAGAGCACTATGTCCAGAGAACTCAAGTCTTTGGCCGCTTCAGGTGAAGCGCAGGATGATGAGCGATCTATCTACATCATCCGGCTCGACGCTCCCCCTGTAGCCAGTTACGAGGGTGGTATTGCCGGTCTCAAGGCAACCAGTCCTCGCGCAACAGGGGCCAGGAAACTTGATATCAATAGCCCTGCAAGTGTCGCTTACGCCGACTATCTGGAGCGGGGGCGGCAAAACTTTATCAGCGCGATGAACCGCGCTCTTGGGCGCCGGGCTGACGTCGCTTACGAGTATTATGCTGCCCTCAACGGTCTGGCCGTCGAGTTGACCCTGCAGGAAGCGCTTATCG
Organism: uncultured Anaerolineales bacterium; assembly: GCA_964568065.1. Taxonomy (GTDB): domain Bacteria; phylum Chloroflexota; class Anaerolineae; order B4-G1; family B4-G1; genus CAZMOT01. The sequence continues at coordinate 8,435 of CAZMOT010000025.1, read as the reverse complement.
TGGCCGGCCTGCCCAACGTCAGCTTTGTCGAGCCTGACAAAGAGTTCGAGCTCCACACCAACGCCGGTCCGGCCTGGATTGGCGCCGAGGGCATCTGGGATGGTTCCGCCACGGGTGGCCTGCCCGGCACAATGGGTGAGGGCGTCATCGTCGGCGTGATTGACACCGGCATCAACCCCGACCATCCCTCGTTTGCTGACGTCGGCGGTGATGGCTACGACCACACCAACCCCTCCGGTGCCGGTAACTATGTTGGTGTCTGTGATCCCGGCGACCCCAGTTACGATCCGTCGTTCCCCTGTAATGACAAGCTGATCGGCGCCTGGGGTTACCCAACCGTCAACGGTGGCAATCCGGTAGATCCCAACGGGCACGGTTCCCACACCGCCAGCACCGCGGCCGGTAACGTGGTCTTTGGCGCTACGGTGAACACGCCCAACGGCTATGTCGTTACCGACGACATTTCCGGCGTCGCGCCCCACGCCAACATCATTGCTTATGCCGCCTGCTGCACCGGTTCTGCTCTCGCGGCGGCCCGGGACCAGGTCGTCATTGACGGCGTTGACGCGGTCAACTACTCAATCGGTTCTCCCAGCCCGACGCCCGACCCCTGGGGCAGCTCCTTCGCCCTCCAGTGGCTGGCGGTGCGCGATGCGGGTATCTTTGTGGCCACTTCAGCCGGTAATGACGGCAACGGTTTTGCCACCGTCGGTTCGCCGAACGATTTGCCGTGGATGACCGCGGTTGGCGCCAGCACCCATGACCTGGCTTACCTGAATTCCCTGGTCAGCATGAGCGGTGGTAATACACCCCCGCCGGCTGACATCGATGGTAGAGGTGTCACCGTCGGCTATGGTCCGGCGCCAATCGTCTACGCCGGCGACCATGGCGATGCGCTGTGCGGCAGCCCCTTCCCAGCCGGAACCTGGATCAACGGAGAAATCGTCGTGTGTGACCGTGGCGGGGGAATTGCCCGCGTCGCCAAGGGCGCGAACGCCGCGGCCGGTGGCGCAGGCGGCCTGATTCTGGCCGAAGTCGCCCCCGGCGGCATCGGCGCGTTGGCGTCAGACACCCACGTCATCCCTGCGGTCCATATCACAACGGCTGACGGCGATGCCCTCAAGCTATGGCTCGCCAGCGGCATGGGGCACACAGGCACTATCACCGGCGCAACCCTGGATCAAAACCCCGCCAACGCCGACATTATGGTCGAGTTCAGCTCCCGGGGGATGAACCGCGCTATGCCCGACGTCATCAAGCCGGACGTGACCGCGCCCGGTGTTGGCATCATGGCCGCCTATCTGGACGGGGTCGAGTACAATATCATCCAGGGCACCTCCATGTCCAGTCCCTATGTGGCCGGTGCCGGGGCTTTGCTCAAGGCGCTGCATCCTGACTGGACGCCCGCCGAGATCGAGTCGGCCTTGATGAGCACGGCCTTTACCGGTGTCCTCGACGATGATGGCGTAACCCCGGCCGATCCGTTCGCCATGGGCGCCGGTCGCGTTGATCTGACCAAAGCCGGTCGGACCGGCCTGCTCCTGAATGAAACTACGGCCGGCTTTGAGGCTGCCAACCCCGCAGACGGTGGCGACCCCAGCGCCTTGAACCTGGCCAGCATGGGCCAGGCCAGTTGTGTGGGGACTTGTAGCTGGACCCGTACCGTAGAGAATGTCCTGTCAACCGCTGCAACCTGGTCGGCTTCGGGGGTAGGGGAGGCTGGTATGAGCCTGTCAGTCTCACCCAGCAGCTTTACCCTTGATCCCGGTGAAACTCAGGAAATCGTCGTCACGGCTAACCTGAGCGGCGTCCCCGAAGGAGAATGGGTTTTCGGTCAAGTCAACCTGACCGAGGACGGCGCGCTGGCTCCTGACGTCCACTTTCCCGTTGCGGCCGCGTTCTCGTCGGGCTCACTGCCCGATTCCGTCGAGATCGTGACCCGGCGCAATGCCGGTTCGCAACTGGCAACAGGGCTCCAGGCGATTGAAATCACCGACCTGACCGTCACCGTCCACGGCTTGGCCAAGGGGGACGTTACCGAAGAATACCTGGTCTCTGACCCCACCAACGGCGATCCCTACGATGGCGGTTTTGACCCGGCGGTCGACGGGACCTTCTTTATCAACGTCAACGTCCCGGCCGGTACCAGGAGCCTGATTGCCGAAACAATCTTCTCCGAGTCATCAGACTTGGACCTGTTCGTCGGTTCAGGTGACACCCCGGACGCGGGCAGCCAGCTCTGTAGCAGTACCTCACCTGCGGCCACCGAATTCTGCGAGTTGACCGACCCGGCCCCCGGCACTTACTGGGTTTTGGTGCAGAACTGGAGTCCAGAGAATGGGTCAACCTTGCCGGGTCAGCTTTCAACCCTGGTCACGGCCGTTGTGCCTGATGCAGACAGCGGTAACATGAGCGTTGCCGGCCCCGGCAGCGTACCGCCTAACCAGCCCTTTGACGTGCGCGTCTTCTGGGATACGCCCTCGATGGCAGCCGGTGATCGCTGGTACGGTTCCTTCGAACTGGGTTCCGATCCTGGGAATCCCGGCAACATTGGGTCCGTCCCCGTAACCATCCTGCGGATTGAAGATGACGTCACTAAGGCGGTCGACATGACAGATGCCGAACCGGGTGATATTCTAACCTTTGAAATCACCATCCAACCCAACGTGACGCCGGAGGACCTCGCCTACACCCTCACCGATACCATCCCGGACGGTATGACCTACGTGCCTGGTTCCGCATCGGCCTCGTCCGGTGTTGTCAACGTCAGCGGTGACACGCTCACCTGGACAGGCGTCATGCCGGTGCCTGAAGTGACATATGCCATGAGCACCAGCGACGATGACCCGATGTGTAACACGCCGTTTGGCGGGTATGTCAACCTGCAAGCCTTCGGTATCTTCGCTCAGCCAGGCATAACCGGTGATACAGTCGCCTTTGTGGCTTTCTCGACCGGCGACCCAATCAACTACTACGGTGTTGAGTACGCGGGTATGGGCTTCACCGACGATGGTTTTGCCATCTTCGATCCGGCCAATAACTACGGCGGCATGCCCTGGAACCCGCAGTCAATACCGGACGCCGAACTGCCCAATAACGTCCTGGCTGCCTTCTGGCAAGACTTTGAAATCTTCTACGATGCCGGGCTTAACCACGGTGTCTCGCTGGCAACCGCCGGTGCGCCTGGCGGCTGGATCATCGTCGAGTATGATGATATCCAACTCTATGGCGGCAGCCCGTCCATCATGGATTTCGAGATTGTCGTGAGCCGGGCCGTCATTGACGCACCAGGTTTCTACGAGATCGTCTACGCCTACGACAACATCAACTACGCGCTTCCGGCGACCATTGGCGTTGAAGATGCTGCTGGCGCTAACGCCGTGGCCCTGGTCAATAACGGGGACACTTCCGGCATAATCAGCAACGGCTTCATGGTCTGCTTCGACCAGATTGGGGAAGTACCCCCGGCCGTGATCACCTATCAGGTGACGGTAGATGCGACCATTATGGACCGGACGCTCACCAACAACGTCGTCCACGACACAGACAATCCCGGCAGCATGGAAGCCAGCACCAGTGTGGATGTCATGGTATGGGCGCCCCCCGCCTGCTCAAATGCAACAAGCCCCAGCATCGATACCATCTGGCCGCCGAACCACAAGTTCGTAGCGGTTGACGTTCTCGGTGTGACCGAGGTTACGATCGCCAGCATCTGGCAGGATGAGCCGGTGGATACCGTCGGCGATGGTAGATTCACCCCGGACGGCCAAGGTGTCGGCACGTCGACGGCTGAGGTCCGTGCTGAGCGCGTTGGAACGCCGCAAGTACCGGGTGATGGTCGTGTGTACCACATCGGCTTCAACGCCACCGATGGGAATGGCGAAAGGTGTTCGGGTGAGGTACTCGTTGGTGTGCCACACGACCAGGACAGCGTCCCGGTCGATGGCGGCGCGCTTTACGACTCGACGATACCCTGATTACCTTGGTTGATCGGAGCAGCAGGGCCGACCGGTGGCGTGGCCGGCTCTGCTGCACACGACGAGCGACGACTATTCCGGCTCCGGCCGGATGCGCCAGTATATGCACAAGGCCAGGTTACCCTGGCCTTGTGTCTTTGTGGGCGAATGAGGAACCCGGACGGAGAGAAGGAGCCACTACTTGGTTGGCTTGCATAAGGAAGGGGGGCGATTTTTTCCGCTGTGATATTCATACACGCGACCGTCAGCGTGCAAACGAACAAGCTCGCCTACTTGCAGCACCTGAAGATATTGCCCACCTGGCTCGGGACATCCCATGCTGCTGTCGGTCCAGTCGACCTGTTTCGCTTCGATCAGTTCGATTTGGTCTACCGAGGTGGATAATCGTCGAGCCAGATCTGCAACGTAGACCTCAACGTTTTCCCAGGTGTCAGGGTCCAGCGTGAATGTGTCAATAGGAGAGAACATAGTCGCCCAGCCGCTTCCCAGGCGCGAGAGGCTGTAAGTGTCAGCCAGGGGGCCTTCTCGTTCTCTCTCTGTGGAGGAAGTTAGCGGGCATTCAAGTCAGCGGGGAGAATGCTGATGGCTGCCAATCGGCGGAGGACGCTTCAAACTGCCATCCTGACCTTGAGGTCTCCCGCCGCCAGCATCTGGTACTACCTCACCCACCCTCCACCGACCGTCTCACCTCCTCCACCAGCGCCGCGAACTCGCGGCCAAAGTCGTGGGCCCGCCGCTCGGCCCGCCCGGCCAGGCGCAGGGTGCCCTCCAGTTCGATGCGCGCGTGAATCCAGCAGTGAGGGAAGTTGAAACTCACGGTCAGCCCCAGCAGCAGCAGAAACCCGGCTGCAATCACCGGCCCGTAGCCTGGGTCGCGAACCGCCAGCAGGGTCACGCTGTATCCGCCCGGGGTCTCTACATAGGTCTGTAGGTGGAGAGCGATGCCGCTGTAGACAAGCGGCTCGTTGACATGGGTGCTGCCGCGCGTTACTTCCTGGCCCTCGGCGACGACGGTCACTTCAGCCTCGTAACCAGCGACGCTGCCATCGGGATAGCGCACAATGGCGAACCCTTCGTTGCGCAGCGCCAGCCCGCTCCCGTGCCCGACCTGGGCCGTCACGCCCGGCCCGATGGTGACCTCCTCCCGCCAGCCGTACATGCTGCTCAACACTGTTCCCAGCAGCAGAAGCAGCACCGCTATGTGCGTGACCAGCGTCGCCAGGGGAGCCAGCCGGTTGCGGTCGCCCCGCAGATAGATAGTCAGATGGTTGGTTGGGTGGTTGGTTGGATGGTTGGTTGGATGATTTGTAGTGACGACTGAAGTCGTCCTTGTGCGAAAGCCCCGCCGCTCCAGGCCCTCGCGCACGACGTGG
>CAZMOT010000025.1:0-3075 GCA_964568065.1 uncultured Anaerolineales bacterium | reverse complement strand
GTCGCCAGCGGGGCCAGCCGGTTGCGGTCCCCCCGCAGGTAGAGTGCGTCCCCGGCGGTTGCGGAGCGCACGCGGAAGCCTCGCCGCTCCAGGCTCTGGCGCACGATACCCCCCCCAGCCTCCCCTACGAGGGAGGGAGCCGTGGTCAGCCTGGCGGTGTGGGGTGCACCGTCGAGCGCGACGCCGGAGCAACGCACCGGCTGGTGGAACGCCCTCCGCCAAACCGCTCGCCAGCGGGCGAGCGTGCACACCAACGTAGCAACCGCCAGCAACACCAGGAGTACCAGGAAGACCGGGGAGCGAAAGCAGCGGAAGGCTCCACTTGCGGCCAGCAGATTTGTCAGCGCACCGTACCTGGCGCGCACGCCTGTTTCCCATTGCACCAGTCGCTCCGCATCGTCAGCAACCGACGACGAGAGTTGCGGAAAACAGGAACCCAGAGCAGCCAACAGCAGCATGGCAAAGATGAGAACAGCGGCCACGTCCATCCGGCCCAGAAAGCGATACGCCCGCTTCAGGATTTGGGGCTTGGGTTTTGGGGTTTGGGATTTGTCATTGGTCATTGGTCATTGGTCATTCAGCAACCGCCGCGTCGCGGTCACCAGGCCGAAGCAGCCGGTGAGCATCACGTCTCCATAGGGCGCGGCGAAGTGGTAGCCCAGGCTTTGCCCTGAGGGGCTCAAGCCCGAAGGGTCGGCGGCCAGGTGGCGCTGCGGGCCGGTCACGGCCACGAAATCGAACCCTGCGCCGGGGGAATAGTCAGGGCCGATGAACGCGCCGTGGCCGTGGTCGTCGTAGACTTCCTCGTTGGTCAGCGTCCCGGCGCGCAAGCGGTCGACCAGCCGTGCCAATTTGTCCGGCGTCATCAGGACGGTGTGGTGCTCAAAGAGCCCTGGAATGCGCTCCCCTCGCAGCAGTACCCCCAGCGTGTGCTGGTTGCCCACGTTGACCCCGATGAATCCCTCGTCCTGATGAGCCACGGCGCGCTCGTCCTCCAGGATGCCCCACAGCGCCGCCGGTCCGGTGTCCATCACCACCGCGCCGGGCGCGTCCTGCTGCACCGCCCGCATGCGCGTGTAGCAGGGAGGCGGCTCGCGGTAGACCAGGTCGAGCATCCCACCGCCGCCCTCGACGAATTCCCGCCACAGTCGAAAGCGGAACTGGCGGTTGGAGCCCTCCAGGCACTCACCGTGATCCTGTACGGCGACGGCAACCGTTTCGGGGATGGTGACGCCGAAGGGAGCCAGCGCGCTCGCCAGTGCGTCCAGGTCCACGTCATGGGTGCGCAGCGTGAGCAGGTCAGGCACGTCCGGCGGCTCCTCCCCTTTCTCAAGGATGGTGTACCCCCGCTCGCGCACCTGGTCGAGGTTGTCGCGAATGGTGAGCGCGGCGCGGGGAGTGGTGTAAACGGGGTGACCGGCCCGCAGGTGGCGCTTCATCGCGCTGACCAGAGGGCCCCCGCCCATCAGGTTGCCGGTCAGGAACACCGGCCGCCTCTCTCGCGTGGCCTGCTCGACTTGCCGGGCCAGGATCGTCGTCCAGGAGGGCAGCACCAATTTGACGTTATTCTCCATCGGCTGGTCGGCCTGCCACAGCAGGATGTCCTGGGTGCCAGCGCCGACGTCTATGGCCAGGATGCGGTCCAGGCCCATTGTCTTTAAGCCTTTCCGCGTAACTACCTTGACAATGTCACATTAACCTCGAGTTTTGCGATAAGTTGACTCTCAACTGACTTCGGTGTACAATCGGGCCAAGCTCCCGATGGTATGCCCCATCTCAGCGCAACACTGAGGTGGCGAAGTCACTTGCGCAAGGACATTGGCCCGAAAAAGGCACCAATTGAGCCGTTGGTGTCCGACCTTTGGTCAATCACCAGCGGCTTTTGACCGAGTCAGGCTTGGTGATTCAGCTTAGAGAGGCCGGAACCAGTGAGAACAGCGAGTTTGCACTATCGGGAGCGAAATAGCGGTTGGTAGGCCTGGTTCCCTTGCGGGCGAGGCCTTGTGGTGTTTCTCACACAGGCCACAGAGTGCTGCTCCCGCTGTCTTGGGGCTATCGCCCATCGCAAAAGTCGAGATTAACGTAAAACTGCACTTCTGCAAGCTCCAAGCGGACGACAGTCCGCGTCTGGAGCGGTGGACTGTCGTCCACCGCGAGCCTGAGTATGGAACCGGTTTGGGCAACCCATCGCCTGGGTACTCGCCCGTGGTCACGATCTCGATGCGCACGCCTGTCTCGGTGTCGCGGAACCCGGTGGAGAGGCCGCTGGCTCCGTTAAAGGCCGGCCGGTATCCGCGTCCCACCAGTTGCTGGCGGAAACGCTCCAATCCAGAGGGTGTCAGCAGCAAGTCAATGTCCTCCGTCAGCCGGGGATAACCGTGTTCGGCAAGGGCCAGCCCTCCCCACAGAGCGTATGGGATACCCTCTGCATCCAATCGTTGCGTCAGTCGGCGCAGTGCGCCGTACAACCGTCCTGCACCGGCAAAATAGGCACTCGCCTCGCGGAGCATACGGTCCCCTCCTTGCCGTAGCAACTGTTCGTAGGCCGCCGTCCGTTCTTCTGCCATCATCCCTCCAACCTCACAAGACCTGACAGGTCTCCAAGCGGCCTGAATTTAGGCCCAAAGTTTGCTCAAGATACACGCTTGGAACTACAAAATGGCATCAGAGACCTGTCAGGTCTGCCTCTCCCCCAAGTGATAAATGCGCCCAGTCGCCACCTAGTCCAGCAAAACCACTTGTACCATCGCTCCCACAGGCAGATGATCGCACTCCTCTGGTATGATCGCCAATCCATCGGCCTGCACCAGCGAGTTGAGGATGCCGGAGCCCTGATCGCCGGTCAGCGTCGCTTCGTAGCCCGCGTCGGTTTCAAGCAGGCGCACGCGCAGGTAGTGGCGGCGGCCGTCCTTGCGCGCGATGGGTTGAGTCAGGCGCGCCTGCACCGTCGGGCGTGACCGGGCGGTGAAGCCCTGCATCTTTAGGAGCGCCGGACGACCAAAGAGTGCGGTGCTGATCATCGCCGCCACCGGGTTGCCGGGCAGCCCTAAAAGTGGTACGCCGCGCCCTGAGCCT
>CAZMOT010000024.1:0-33469 GCA_964568065.1 uncultured Anaerolineales bacterium | reverse complement strand
CCACGTGCTTCCGCACACGCTTATGTCGCCGCAGACGAGCTGCCCGACGATCAATCTCTGGCATATCTCAACCTCAATCTACCACCCACGTATTCACACACTAGTCAATCTTACCGGCCTTGCCGGCCTTGTGGCGAACGTACTCACCAACGTAACGGATACCCTTGCCCTTGTAAGGCTCCGGCGGCCGCCAGGCGCGGATCTCCGCCGTCACTTGCCCGACCAGTTCCTTATCGTTCCCACTCACCGTGATCACCTTCGAGCGGGGCTCGACCTCGAACTGAATCCCCTCAGGCGGGACGACGTGCACCGGATGGGAAAAGCCCAGTTGGAACATCAGGCTCCCATCTCCCTGCAACTCCACCCGATACCCTACGCCCTGGACTTCCAACTGCTTCTGGAAACCCTGCGTCACGCCGATCACCATATTATTCAGCAGTGCCCGCGTCAGACCATGCAACGCCTTGTGGTGTCGTTGATCGGTCGGACGACGCACCACCAACTGGCTGTCCTCCAGCACAATCTCCATATCCGGGTGGAACTCGCGGGAAAGACTGCCCTTGGGCCCTGTCGCCGTCACTCGACTACCCTGAATATCCACCCTTACCCCCTCAGGTAAAGAGATAGGCATACGACCAATCCGTGACACTACCTGCCTCCTCCAACACTTACCAAACGTAGCACAGCACTTCACCGCCTACACCCAACCGGCGGGCCTGCTGTCCCGTCAGCACCCCCTTGGGCGTCGAGAGAATGGCGATACCCATACCGCTCCGTACCCACGGTATCTCCGATGCGCGCGTATAGACGCGGCGGCCTGGCTTGCTAACACGCTTCGACCCTGTGATTACCTGGCGACGATTCTTCTTCTCGCCCACGTACTTAAGCCGGATGACTAGTTGTGGCTGCGGGCGCTCATGCGTCACGTAACAAGCTTCAATGAACCCTTCGTCTTTCAAGATGTTGGCAATCGCTACCTTGATCTTGGATGAAGGCACGCGTATACCTGGATGTCCCACCGCCAAGGCGTTGCGAATGCGTGTCAACATATCAGCTATTGGATCAGACATCGTCATCGGATGAGACCTCGTTTCAATTTGCTCACCAACTCGACTTTACCACGCCGGGGATCTCTCCCTTCAAAGCCAGTTCCCGGAAGCAGATGCGGCACAGTTGGAAGCGCCGGATATATCCCCGCGGCCGGCCGCACAGCCGGCAGCGATTCCGTACCTGCACCTTATACTTGCGTCGCGTCTCGCGAATCGGCAGACACTTTCTCGTCATGCTTACTTCTCCAGTCCAGATTACCGGCCCCTGCGACGGAACGGCATTCCCAACAACTCCAGCAGCATTTGCCCCTCCTCGTCCGTACGAGCCGTGGTAACCACGCTAACCTCCATGCCCCTTATCTTGTCAATCGAGTCATAGTCAACCTCGGTGAACATCAGTTGCTCGCGCAAGCCCAACGTGAAATTCCCATGTCCATCTAAGGTATCAGGGACACCACGGAAGTCACGCTGGCGCGGCAACGCCACGTTGCACAGCCTGTCCAGAAACGCCCACATGCGTTCTCCGCGCAGCGTCACCTTGACGCCAATGGCCCGGCCTTCTCGCAGCTTGAACCCCGCGATGGACTTACGCGCCCGGGTGACCACAGGCCGCTGCCCGGTGATCGTCGCGATGTCTTGCATCGCGTGATCCAGCGCCTTAGCATTCTCCAGAGCCTCACCCACGCCTACGTTGACTACGATCTTCTGCAAGCGCGGCGCTTCCATAATGTTCCGGTAGCCGAACTCTTTCATCAGCGCCGGCCGGACATCTTCACGGTAAAAGTTCTGCAAACGCTGCATCAGTCTGCCTTCCTACCCAGATATGAAAACCGACTACTAGTCAATCATCTCACCGCATTGCTTACACACGCGCACCTTAAGCCCATTCTCCTGCCAGGTAAACCCTACACGCGTGCGTTCATCGCACCGTGGACACACCAGCATAATGTTAGAAATATGTACTGGAGCCTCAAACTCAATGATGCCAGGCCGAACCTGGGCTCGTCCAGCACGGATGGGACGCTGGTGCTTTTTGACAATGTTGATTCCGGAGACGACGACTCCACCGTCCCCATCTTCCCCGGGAAATACCCACTGCACCGTCCCCCGCAGCCCCCGGTCGTTGCCGGAGATAACCTCTACCGTATCCCCTTTCTTGATTCGGTTACCCACTATGCACACTCCTGTCAATCGTCCCTACAATACTTCAGGAGCCAGCGAGACGATCTTCATGAACCCCTTTTCCCGCAACTCACGAGCTACCGGCCCAGAGATGCGCGTGCCTTTCGGATTCCGGCTTTCCCCATCCAGAATCACTGCCGCATTGTCGTCGAAGCGGATGCTGGAGCCATCAGCACGGCGGAATTCCTTCTTTGTGCGTACAATCACCGCCCGCACAATATCGCTTTTCTTCACCTGCCCTCTTGGGATGGCCTGCTTCACGGTAGCCACAACCATGTCGCCTACGCCACCATACCGTCGCCCGGAGCCACCCAGCACACGGATGACCAGAATCTCCCGCGCCCCGGTGTTGTCGGCCACCCGCAAGCGACTCTCCTGCTGGATCATCCTCCGACCTCCACAGCCGCTTCACCCTCGGTACGCTTCAATATCTCATCCACGGCCCATCGCTTCTCACGGCTCAACGGACGGAATTCGATAATACGTACCACGTCGCCAACACGACAGGCGTTCTCCTCATCGTGGGCCTTATACTTCTTCGCCCGGCGCAACACCTTGCCGTATCGTGGATGGCGTACCAGACGCTCGACCCGTACCACCACGGTCTTATCCATCTTATCACTCACCACGCGACCTGTCAGCCGCTTTCTCGTAGAAGTACGCCGTCCCTTCACTGTACCTCGCCTCCCTCCGCCAACTCGGCGCTCAACTCGCGCTCGCGAAGGATCGTCTTCATCCGGGCGATGTCACGCCTCACAGCCTTTAACTGATTGTGATCTTCCAGACGACCTGAAGCTTTTTGACGACGCAGGGCGAAGAGTCTCCGATAATCCTCTTCCAATCGCCTCTGTATCTCTTCCGCAGTCCAAGTGCGAATCTCTCGTGCTTGCATCCGACTCCTACTCCTCAGTAGAGATGCCTTCACGCATGACAAACTGACACTTGAGAGGCAACTTGTGGGATGCTAACCGCATCGCCTCGCGTGCCACTTCTTCAGGCACACCGCTCAGCTCAAACATAACACGGCCTGGCTTGACCACGGCTACCCAGTGATCCACCGACCCTTTGCCCTTACCCATACGTGTCTCGGCTGGCTTAGCGGTGACAGGCTTATCAGGGAAGATACGAATCCAATACTTGCCACGCCGTCGCACGTGGCGCACAATTGCCCGCCGCGCCGCCTCGATCTGTCGCGCTGTGACCCACGACGGCTCCAGGGCTTGCAATCCATAGTCTCCGAACGCGACCTTCGTCCCGCGTGAAGCCTTGCCCTTCATCCGACCGCGCATCTGTTTGCGGTACTTTACTCGCTTTGGCATCAACATCGTCTTACCCTCTCTACAACGAGTCCAGGCCCTCGCACACCTAGACGATAAAAGGTTCCTCCTCCGTTGTCGTCGCTGGCAATACCTCGCCCTTATAGATCCACACCTTCACCCCAATACGGCCGTAGGTGGTGAGTGCCTCTTCCTGAGCGTAGTCAATGTCGGCACGCAGAGTGTGCAACGGCACCCGTCCCTCGCGGTGCCATTCCCGACGCGCCATTTCGGTCCCATGCAGACGTCCCTTGCACATAACCTTAATCCCCTGCGCGCCGGCACGCATCGCCGCCTGCACCGCCCGCTTCATCGCCCGGCTGTGAGAAATACGTCGCTCCAACTGGGCTATGATATTCTCTGCCACCAACTTGGCGTCCAGTTCAGGCTGTCCCACCTCCTGCACATCCACGGAGACGCGTTTGTCTGTCAACTCCTCCAAGTCCCTGCGCAGCAATTTGACGGCTGCCCCCTTGCGCCCGATGACAATGCCGGGCCTCGCTGTCCAGATCGTCACCGAAACCTGATTTGGGGAGCGCTCAATCTCAACGCGAGAAATCCCCGCACGCTTCACGCTGTGGTCGACAAACCGGCGAATCTTTAGATCCTCGTGCAGCAGATTAGCATAATCGTCGCCCTCTGCATACCAGCGTGCCTTCCAATCTCGAATCACTCCGAGCCTAAAGCCATAAGGATGAACCTTGCGTCCCAAGCAATACCTCCTTGTTACTTACTTGCGCTTACTCGTCCGCTATTCTCTCTTCCAGTACCACCGTAATGTGCGAGGAACGTTTGCGGATCGGTCGCATGCGGCCGCGCCCACCGAAACGGCGTCGCCAGCCCTTTCCGGGCAACACACCCGGTCCCTCATCAGCCACCAGGTGCGACACGTACAAGTCGTCACGCGATATTCCAAAGTTTTCCTCCGCGTTCGCGATGGCGGAGCGAATCAGTTTTGCGACTGGACGTGCCGCCGCGTGGGGCAGGAAATGTAACACCTCCAACGCCTCGTCAGCATCCAATCCACGCACCTGGTCAATCACTCGCCGAACTTTACGCGCTGGTATCGGCACGTGCTTCGCCCGGGCCATCACCTCTGTACTCATACCCTACCTCATCCTTACTACGTCCTTACCCGGCCCTTCCTCTCCCTAACGATATGACCCCGAAAGGTGCGGGTGGGGGCAAACTCACCTAACTTGTGCCCTACCATATCCTCTGTGATATAAATCGGCACGTGCCGCCGACCGTCGTGAACGGCGATGGTATGCCCAATCATATGCGGGAAAATCGTCGAAGACCGGGACCAGGTGCGGATCAGCCGCTTTTCCGCCATCTGATTCAGTCGCTCAATCTTCCGCAACAACTTTGGGTCCACATACGGTATCGGCCTCTTTAATGGTGATCGTGACATTATCCACCTCGCTTGTCAATCCTTTGCCTACCGTCGCCGCTTGCCACGGCGGCGCACAATATACTTATCGGTGGCCTTGTTGCGCCGCGTCCTCTTACCCAGCGTCTTCTTCCCCCAGGGTGACTTGGGGCTCGGCATACCGATCGGTGACCGGCCCTCGCCGCCGCCGTGAGGATGATCGCGAGGCGACATAGCAGAGCCGCGTACCGCCGGACGGTATCCCAGCCAGCGTTTCCGGCCAGCCTTGCCCAACTTGATGTTGCCGTGATCTACGTTGCCCACCTGACCAATGGTGGCCATGCACTCCTTGCGCACCAACCGCGCCTCGCCGCTAGGGAGACGCAACGTCACATAGTCCCCCTCCTTGGCCGACACTTGCGCCGAGGTACCAGCCGAACGCACCATCTGCCCCCCTCGCCCTGCTTGCAACTCGACGTTGTGCACCAGCGTGCCAAGCGGTATACGCTCCAGTGGAAGAGTATTCCCCACACGGGTCTCCGCACCCTCACCGCTCATCACTACATCACCCACCTGCAATCCCAGCGGCGCGATGATGTACCGTCTCTCGCCGTCAGCATAGACCAGCAACGCGATGCGCGCCGAGCGGTTGGGGTCGTACTCAATACTACTCACCCGCGCAGGAATACTCACCTTATCGCGCTTGAAATCAATCAACCGGTAGCGTCGCTTATGCCCACCGCCCCGATGGCGCACCGTGATACGCCCCTGCACGTTGCGACCAGACCGTTTGTGTAATGGACACAGCAGGCTGCGCTCCGGCTCTGTGCGCGTGATCTCCTCGAAAGTTGATCCTGTCATTCCCCGCCGGCCGGGTGAGGTCGGCTTGTACATCTTTACCGGCATACTACATCCCTTCGGCCACGTCCAGCCGCTGGCCCTCCGCCAGAGTGACCATAGCCTTTTTCCATGGCGAGCGGCGCACCACCCTGCGGCGTCCACGCCGGTTTGTAGCCTTGGCTGGCATATTCATCACTCTGACCGCCACAACGTTTACCTCGAAGATAGCTTCAACCGCTCGCTTCACCTCAATCTTATTCGCACGCCGGTCTACCTCGAATGTGTATTGACCTAACTCCGAGGCCTGATAGCGTGTTTTCTCAGTATCTATCGGCCGGATGATGATCTTGTAAGGATTCATCGCTCACCTAACCCAGGATACTCTCGATCATCTGCAATGCACCCAACGGCATCAACACGTGATCGCATCCCAACAGATCACGAACGTTGAGGTAACTGGCTCGCAACGTCTTCACCTGTGGCAGGTTACGTGCCGATTTCTCCACCGGCTCGTTCCGCTCCGACAGCAAGATCAGCACACGCCCCGGCGTGCCGGCAGCGTCCAGCCCGAGGTTCGCCAACACCGCCACCATCTCCTTGGTCTTGGGTACTTCCATCTCCAACACATCCAGCACGACGATCTGATTTTCCATCGCCTTGGCCGACAGTGCCGAGCGCAGCGCCGAGCGCCGCATCTTGCGCGGCATCTTCTTGGCGTAATCGCGCGGCCTCGGCCCATGAGCCACCCCGCCACCAACGAACAGGTTGGCGTTACGACTGCCGTGACGCGCCCGCCCGGTTCCCTTCTGCCGATACCACTTGGCCTTGGTGCGATTCACCTCGCCGCGCGACTTTGTCTTGTGCGTCCCCAGGCGAGCATTCGCCAGTTGACGTACCAACGCCTGATGCATCAGCGGCACATTGATGGGGACCTCGAAAATGTCGGAACGCAGTTCAACCTCGCCGATCTCTTCCCCTCTGGTGTTGTACGTCGGAACAACCATTGCTCTCCTCACAGGCCGCTTCTCATAGACCCCGTTGCCTCGCCAGCTCTCTTGACTTGCGAGCCTGTTTGACTATCACCAATTTGCCGTTGGCACCGGGTATGCTACCACGCACCGCCAGCAGATTCCGCTCAGGGTCTACTAATTCCACGCGCAGATTCTGGGCCGTGACACGCACACCACCCATACGCCCAGGCATCTGTTGTCCTTTCCACACTTCACTCTGACCAGTAGTGCCACCGATAGAGCCAGGCGCACGCTGCCGATCCGACTGACCATGCGTCTTGGGGCCACCCGCAAAGCCATACCGCTTGACCACGCCAGCGAAGCCGCGCCCTTTTGAGGTGCCGACTACATCCACCCGGTCGCCTACCTCAAAGACATCTACCAGGATGCGTGTCCCCTCCTCGACCTCCTCGTCCCGCAGGTGAAACTCCCGCAAGTGGCGCAGCGCGGTCAAATCGTTGCGTGCCAGATGCCCCTTTTCACCGCCGCTCAACCGCTGCGACTTCACTTCCCCGAAGCCCAATTGCACGGCACGATACCCATCCTGCTCAGGCGTCTTCACCTGAGTCACGTAGCACGGGCCGGCCTCAATAACCGTCACAGGGACGGCCTCGCCGTCCTCGTTGAATATCTGTGTCATCCCAACCTTCTTACCCAAAATCGCCTTCACACCCCCACCTCCCCAGGGGATACGTGGCCCGACAATAACGCTCTCCCGCCTGGGCCAAGAACTCTATCAACGACGCACAGCCTGCACCACATCATCCCCATATCGGAAAGGACAATTCGGAGGAGAGAGCAAACGTGTCTACTCCCTCCTCCATCTCCATCCGCCTCAGTCGTCCTATAACTTGATCTCGATATCTACACCGGCTGGCAGATTCAACCGCATCAGAGAATCAATGGTCTTGTTGTCCGGCTCGATTACGTCAATCAACCGCTTGTGTGTACGGACCTCGAAATGCTCGTGCGAATCCTTGTCAACGAAAGGCGAGCGACGAACGGTAAAGCGCTCAATCTTGGTCGGCAGAGGCACAGGCCCTACTACCGTAGCACCTGTGCGCTCCGCTGTCTCCACAATGCGCCTGGCCGACTCGTCAAGCACACGATGATCGTAAGCCTTTAACCGGATGCGGATTCTCTGCCTGGCCATACTTTGCCACCTAGTCCAAGAGCTTTGTGATGACACCAGCGCCAACAGTCAGGCCACCCTCGCGAATGGCGAAACGGAAACCTTCCTCGACGGCAATCGGCTCGATCAAGCTCACCTCAAGGTTGACCCTATCGCCCGGCATCACCATCTCAACCCCTTCCGGCAAGGTGATCTCTCCAGTCATGTCCATCGTGCGGATGTAGAACTGCGGGCGGTAGCCGCTAAAGAAGGCCTTGTGACGCCCTCCCTCATCCTTGCGCAGTACGTACACTTCGCTCATGAAGCGCTGGTGAGACTCGATAGTGTCTGGAATCGCCACCACCTGACCCCGCTCCACCTCGTCCCGATCCACACCACGGAGAAGCAACCCGGCGTTGTCACCAGCCTTGACCTCATCGAGCATCTTGTGGAACATCTCCATGGAGGTCACCACCGTCTTGCGAGGCCTCTCCTGTAGCCCAACGATCTCGACATCGGTCATTGGCAACATCGTGCCGCGCTCCACACGGCCGGTGACGACCGTGCCACGGCCCTTGATGGAGAAGACATCTTCGATGGGCATCAGGAACGGCTTATCCTCATCACGCATGGGTGTCGGGATATACTCATCTACCACCCGCATCAACTCCCAGATGGATTCGTACTCCGGCGCGTCCGGGTCAGTGCTCTCGCTCTGCAGCGCCTTGATGGCACTCCCACGCACGATGGGTGTCTCGTCACCGGGGAAGCCGTACCCATCGAGCAACTCCCGCAGTTCCAACTCGACCAGCTCCAGCAACTCCGGGTCGTCCATCAAGTCCGCTTTGTTCAAATAGACCACGATGGCCGGTACATTCACCTGCCGTGCCAGAAGCACGTGCTCCCGCGTCTGCGGCATCGGGCCGTCCGCTGCCGAAACGACCAGGATCGCCCCGTCCATCTGCGCCGCCCCGGTGATCATATTCTTGATGTAGTCCCGGTGACCAGGACAGTCAATGTGAGCATAGTGCCGCTTCTCCGTCTCGTACTCGACGTGAGCGATGGCCACGGTCAGGATCTTTGTCGCATCACGGCGGAACATCTTCACGTCCGCCTTCGCCACTTCCTCATACGTCTTGGCCTGGGCCAATTCCTTGAAAGAGAGTACCTTCGTTATAGCCGCAGTGAGGGTCGTTTTCCCGTGGTCAATGTGCCCTATAGTGCCCACATTGACATGTGGCTTTACACGTTCATATTTTTGCTTTGCCATTTCTCACTCCTTTCGGATGATCTAACTGCTCTACCTACCAGCCTCCGCCATACACGATGGCGTCCATCCGCTGTTGATCTACCTCCGCATAATGATTGAATTCCATCGTAAAAATGCCCCGCCCCTGCGTCAGACTGCGCAGGTCGGTCGCGTACCCAAACATCCTCGCCAGTGGAGCGAAGGCGCGTATCGCCTGCACTCCTCCCGCCCGAAAGGTCACTTCCCTGATCTCCGCCCCCCGAGCGTTGAGATCCCCTATCACCTCGCCGGTGTAGACTTCCGGCACTACCACCTCCAAATCCATCACCGGCTCCAACAAGACCGGGCCGGCCTTCTCCACTGCCTGACTGAAGGCCGTGGAGCCCGCCACCTTGAAGGCCAGTTCCGAGGATGTCTCCTCATCCAACTCCGCGTCGAGTAATCGGGCCTTCACGTCTACCAACTGGTAGCCGGCCAACACACCATTCTCCATCGCCTCGCTGCAGCCCCACTCGACCGCTTCGACGAACTGCTGGGGCAAAACCAGACGCCGCGCAGCAACCTCAAAAAGGAACCCTTCGCCGGTGGGGAGAGGCTCCACCTCCAGCCACACGTGACCGAAATGTGTCCGTCCCCCCGTCTGTCGCTCGAACGTCCCCTCACCTTCAGCCCGCTGTGTGACCGTCTCACGGTAACTGACCCGCGGACGGCTCACCCGCCCGACCACGCCAAACTCCCGCACCAGCCGGTCGGTCAGGATCTCCAGGTGCAACTCTCCCATCCCGGAGATGAGCGTCTGCCCGGTGTTCTCGTCAATCTGCACCACAAAGGTGGGGTCTTCCTCGGCCAGCCTTTGCAACCCTTCGGCCAGCCGGTCCTGATCGGCCATCGTCCTCGGTTCAATTGCCACCGAGATGACCGGCTCTGGAAAAGAGATCGACTCCAAGACAATTGGGCCGTTAGGCGCACACAACGTCTCGCCGGTGAAGGTGTCCTTCAGTCCCAACGTCGCGCCGATGTCTCCCGCACCCAATTCCTGGATCTCCTCCCGGCGGTCGGCAAACATGCGGAGCAACTTGTTGATGCGCTCCCTACGGCGTTTGGTGACATTGTTAACTCTCGAACCTACCTTCACCTTCCCAGAATAGACCCGGAAATATGCCAGCCGGCCCACGTACGGATCACTTGCGATTTTAAAGACCAATGCTGCCAGTGGTGCAGAGGGATCGGCAGGACGGACCTCCACCTTTTTGGTATAGGGATTGACCCCCTCCACCGGCGGGATGTCCAGCGGTGACGGCAGGTAATCCACTATCGTATCAAGTAAGGGCTGGATACCCTTGTTGCGCAACGCCGAGCCGCACAAGACCGGGTTCAGTCGCCCAGACACGGTTGCCTGCCGCAGCGCCTGCCGCAACTGGACGGCTGCGATCTCTTGCCCATTCAAATAGAGCACCATCAACTCGTCGTCCGTCTCAACGATCTGCTCTACGGCCTGCTCCCGTGCCTCGATCACTACCTCTTCCAACTCAGGCGGTATCTCTACGGTTTCAGCCGACGCCCCCAGTTCGTCCGTCCAAACACTGGCCCTCATCTCCAGTAAGTCCACCACTCCCTGGAAATCGGCCTCGCTACCGATGGGCCATTGAATGACGACCGGGTTGGCCGCCAAGCGCTCGCGAATCGTTTCGACCGTGTGAGCAAAATCAGCGCCCAATCTATCCATTTTGTTAACGAAGGCAATCAACGGTACACTGAATCTTTGTGCCTGTCGCCACACCGTCTCCGATTGTGGCTCCACACCAGCCACCGCATCGAAGACGACGACGCCGCCGTCGAGGACGCGCAGGCTGCGCTGCACCTCAGCGGTGAAGTCAATGTGTCCAGGTGTATCCACGATGTTAATCTGATGGTCCCGCCCGTGGCGGTGCCAAAAACAGGTCACTGCTGCAGCAGTGATCGTGATACCCCGCTCACGCTCCTGCGCCATCCAGTCCGTGACCGTCGTCCCATCGTCCACGTTTCCTATCCGGTGGGTGCGACCGGTGTAGAACAGAATGCGCTCAGTCGTCGTCGTCTTACCCGCGTCAATGTGAGCAATGATGCCGATATTTCGAATGCTGTCCAGCGGGGTTTGTGTGACCATCGCTTGATCTCAGATCTGTTGATTTCAGATTTGCAGGTCTTACCGTAACAAGGCGGTAACGGAGTGGTGCTATTACGGCGCACCTGTTGCCAGCCGCAGCGCCAGGCCAAATCTCCAAATCTCAAATCCACCAATCTTAAATCCTCACCACCGGTAGTGGGCAAAGGCGCGGTTGGCCTCTGCCATCCTATGCGTGTCTTCCTTCTTTTTGATAGCCGCCCCGGTTCCTTGCGCCGCGTCCATCAATTCACCAGCCAATTTTTCGGCCATAGATTTACCTGGGCGACTGCGCGCAGCAGCCAGCAACCAGCGCATTGCCAGGCTAGCCCGGCGACGCGGCGGCACCTCCACTGGGATTTGGTATGTGGAACCTCCCACGCGACGAGGTTTGACCTCTAGCACCGGCGAGATGTTTCTCATCGCTTCTTCCATTATCTCCAATGCAGGCTGCTTCGCCCGCTTCTCCACAATATCCAGCGTGTCGTATACAATCCGTGTTGCTATGCTCTTCTTCCCATCCTTCATGACCTTATTGATGAGTCGAGCCACCATCACGCTGTTATAGCGGACGTCGGGTTCAACCTCTCGCTTTGGCGGACGATACCGTCGTGGCATGATTCACCTGCCTTTAGCTGCCGACGCGGGCTGCAAATGGCCCGACCACGATCGGCTACCTCTTGGGGCGCTTGGACCCATACTTAGAACGCCGCTGCTCACGCCCTTCCACGCCCGTCGAGTCAATAGCACCACGAACGATGTGGTAGCGCACACCGGGCAGGTCTTTGATGCGCCCACCACGCAGCAGCACAACCGAGTGCTCCTGCAATGTGTGTCCCTCGCCCGGGATGTAGGCGGTCACCTCAATGCCATTGGTCAGCCGCACGCGGGCGATCTTCCGCAGCGCGGAGTTAGGTTTCTTGGGCGTCATCGTACGCACCTGCGTGCACACCCCCCGCTTCTGCGGGGCCCCCTTGGGTCGCCAAGAACGCTGCAACTTGATAGAATTAAACCAACTCTGGAACGCTGGCGCGTTGGACTTGCGCGGCTTGCGCTTTCTTCCCTTGCGAACCAACTGATTGATGGTAGGCACGTCTACCTCCCCAAACTCAGTGAAGAAGGCCATCCACCCGTACCGATGGCCTCCTCGATAACATTACCAACCTCTCCGCTTGTCAATGAGGCAGCAGGGGCTCTGGCTGCTACCCCTTCCAACGACCGCACATTTTACCATAGAATTGCCAAAAGTCAAACAGTGCATACACGCTCTGTAACCATCTCATAACTCTGTCAGACGAAGCCGGAGCAAAGAGCCACCGAAGATCGTCGAGTGTCCAACAAGACCGTGCCAACGTCACAGCCGTCCCAAACTCAGGAGCCCCATACCCAACCTAGGGGGCCTGCCCTTCTCCTCACTCCTGCCGAAATCTATCACTTCACCATCCTCAGTGATCGCCTCTACCGCCAATCCCAAGCTTTGCAGTTCCTTCACTAACACCTTGAAAGAAGCCGGAACCCCTGGTTCCTGGATCGGCTCTCCCTTAACAATGGCTTCGTAAGTCTTGACACGACCTTGCACATCGTCCGCCTTGGTGGTGAGCATCTCCTGAAGCGCGTGGGCGGCACCGTAAGCCTCCAGTGCCCACACCTCCATCTCGCCGAAACGCTGGCCACCGAACTGAGCCTTGCCCCCCAGTGGCTGCTGCGTCACCAGGCTATAGGGCCCTGTAGAGCGTGCGTGTACCTTGTCCTCGACCAGGTGAGCCAGTTTCATCATGTAGATCATACCCACCGTCACCGGCTGATCGAACGGCTCACCTGTCCTGCCGTCATAGAGAACCATCTTGCCCAGAATCGGCAGTGAGTCAGAGGTCTCAGCACTCACTGACACGACTAAGGCTTCCACGGCTTTGTCATCCAGGTCGGCCACTTCCCGACCGTGTTCTTCTAACCAGATACGCAAGCAGGCTATTCTCGCCCGCTGGTCCACCACGGCCCGTTCGGCTAACGTGCGCGTGTCATCCTCAAAGGAGAGCAGTGCGTTCGGCTCATACTCTCTCTCTTTCAGCCATTCGCGCAGCACCGCCCGCCGGCCATAGACGCGCTCTGTAATCAACAGGTCTGCGTCATAACCTCGCTCCGCCAACCAGGCTACGATATATAGCCGCCGGGCTTCCTCATCGTCCTGCAGCGTCTCCAGCGGATAGTCCTGCGCTTTCAGCCAGGCCCACGCGCGCTCGGTGATCTCATCCCAGGCACGATCGATGAGCCAGGCCCGCGCCAGTTCTGCCTCGACCTGGGATTCGTCTGCACCGTCAAAAACCGGCGTGATGGCACGAAAACCAAGCCGATGAGCAGCCCACCCTAGATGAGTCTCCAGGACCTGGCCGATGTTCATCCGCCCCGGCACGCCCAAGGGGTTCAGTATCAAGTCAACAGGGGTGCCATCAGCCAGGAAAGGCATATCCTCTACAGGCACAATCCTGGAGATGACGCCTTTGTTCCCATGACGGCCTGCCATCTTGTCACCCTCGGTGATCTTCCGCATTTGAGCCACGCCGACGCGTACCATCGTTTCCACCCCAGCCGGGAGGTCCCGATGTTCCTCGCGGTCGAAGACTTTGATGTTTACAATCTTGCCACGCTCTCCATGGGGCAGGCGCAGGCTGGAATCCCTCACCTCGCGGGCTTTCTCGCCGAAGATAGCGCGCAGCAGCTTCTCCTCGGGGCTCAGTTCCTTCTCACCCTTGGGCGTGATCTTGCCCACCAGAATATTCAGAGGCCCCACCTCCGCCCCGACGCGGATGATGCCGCCCTCATCCAGATCCTTCAGCGCCTCATCTCCCACGTTGGGGATGTCACGAGTGATCTCTTCCGGGCCGAGTTTGGTGTCGCGAGCCTGTACTTCGTGCTTCTCAATGTGAATGGAGGTAAACCTATCCTCACGTACCAACCGTTCGCTAATGAGAATAGCATCCTCAAAGTTGCCCCCCTCCCAAGGGACGAAGGCACACACCACATTTTGTCCTAACGCCAGTTCGCCACCACTAGTCGAGGAACTGTCCCCAAGCACCTGGCCCTTGCGCACCCGCTGCCCCTTGCTGACAACAGCCCGTTGATCAATACAAGTACTCTGGTTTGAGCGCTGATACTTGCGGAGAGGATAGGTATGTAACCCATCAACATGGTGAACCACTACCTCCTCACCCGTGACACTGACAACCTCTCCATCTTCCTCTGCCAGCACAACATGTCCCGTATCGAGCGCCGCCCGCCATTCCATCCCGGTGGCCACAAGCGGCGCTTCGGGCCGAATGAGCGGCACTGTTTGACGCTGCATGTTGGAGCCCATCAATGCGCGATTGGCATCGTCGTGCTCCAGGAAGGGGATTAGTGAGGCCGAAACACCCACGATTTGGCAAGGTGCGACATCAATGTAATCAATCCTCTCCGGTGGGGCGAACAGGAACTTGTCGGCACGGCGGGCTGAGATGCGTAGCTGCACAAAATGCCTCTTCTCGTCCAGCTCAGCGTTGGCCTGTGCAATCGTATAGAGGTCTTCCTTGTCGGCCGAGAGATACACGGTTTCATCACTCACCACTGGCACGATAGGAATCTCCTCTGTGAGTTCCAATGCAGCAATCTGTTCGGCCAGTTCGGGTGTCACCTCCACCCCTGCCTCGGCCACCACCTCGCCGCTCCCCAGGTTCACTACATCCTCCCTCAGCATTTGGCCAGCGAGCGCCTCGACGGTAGGCTCCACCATACGAATAACCTTACGATAGGGGGTCTCGACGAAGCCCAGGGAGTTGACACGGGCATAGGTTGCCAGACGACCAATCAGCCCGATGTTAGGTCCTTCAGGGGTCTCAATAGGACAAATGCGTCCATAGTGGCTGTAATGCACATCCCGCACGTCGAAACCAGCTCGCTCACGTCGCAGCCCCCCCGGTCCCAGCGCCGAAAGAGTGCGCTTGTGGGTCAGTTCCGTCAGTGGATTGGTTTGCTCCATGAACTGCGAGAGCTGGCTAGAGCCAAAGAACTCACGGATAGCGGCAACGACAGGGCGGATGTTAATTAGGTTCACAGGGGTCAGCGACTCGGACTCACGGATGGACATACGCTCCACCACTACCCGCTCCATACGACGCAGGCCGACCCGTAACTTGTTTTGGATCAGTTCACCCACAGTCTTGACGCGACGGTTGCCCAAATGGTCAATATCATCGGCATCTTCAATGCCATTGTTAATGCGGATCAGGCGCTCCACCAGTGCTACCAGGTCCTGCTTGGTGATGGTACGATGTTCGAGGTCTACATCGAGAGCAAGCCTCTGGTTCAGTTTATACCGTCCCACCCGCTGCAGGTCGTAGCGCCGAGGATCGAAGAGTTGCTGTTCCAGGTACTCACGCGCATTCTCCAGCGTAGCCGGGTCGCCAGGGCGCATACGCCGATAGAACTCTACCAGCGCCTCCTCAGCCAGTGTGCGCCCACCTTTGGACTCCCAGTTTGGCTCTTGCCTGATAGTCGTAGGAATGTATGGATGGTTAGGATTGCTGTCGGCATCTTGAAAAAGCATCAGCAATTCCTCATCGCTTCCACTGCTCAGGACGTCGCTGCCCGTTTGGTCATCCACTGCCGCCAGAGCGCGCAACAGTATGGTGACTGGCAAAGTACGCTTGCGGTTGAACTTAATGGTGAGGTAGTCAGACTTGCGGGTCTCGAACTCCAGCCAGGCCCCACGATCAGGAATAAGCTTGGCCATACCTAGCCGCCGACCCGTAACCCGATCCTCCTCGACATCGAAGTAGACGCCAGGGGAACGGATCAACTGGCTGACGACAACCCGCTCGGTACCGTTGATGATAAAAGTGCCATTCTCCGTCATCAACGGGAAATCGCCGAGGAAGATTTCCGACTCGACAATCTCACCCGTCTCACGGTTGTCGAGCATCACCTGAACATACAGTGGAACCGCATACGTGATGTCCCGCTCCAGGCACTCTTCCTCCGAATACCTAGGTTCACCGAAGTGGTAACTAAGATCGAACTGAGCCTCCGTGGCCTTAGAACCAGGGAAGTACAGCTTGAGGTTACCACTGAAGCTTGAAATGGGAGAGATTTCGTCAAAGAGCTGAACCAGACCCTCTTCGTGGAACCAACGGAATGACTCGAGTTGAACCTCGATCAACCGTGGCAACCTCTCCGTGTTGGTGATGCGGGCGTAGGACTTGCTCCCCATATTGGTCATCATTCTAATCTCCTTCTCTTCATATGACACTTAGCTCTACTTCAGCAATTTATGTCACCATGCAGAATTAGTGAACAAAGATTATAACATGGAAAATCCACATGTCAAAGATGTTGGTGATTACCCACAAGTTTGCTGCCACCTCAGACCTCCGAGGTTTTGGGCAAGCGATGTATCAAAGTACCGCCTGTCGAGGGCAAAATGCCAATCGTTCTGTTGCCGGGAGTGAAACCTCGGAGGTCTTTGACATGTGGGTAATCATCAGCAAAGATGCCACCGATTCAAACACCAGACATTACTTCTCTCTTCGCCGGAGGATACTCCGTCCTCAGTGGAGGCTCGTTGCTCTGGAGAAGTGTCACTATCCTTGACATTCACTGCCGGACAGTTTTTCAGGCAGGTGGCCCACAGTGTACGGATGCGCCAACTAGTTGGCGTTCTTGGTCAGAACGGCGCAACCTGTGTCACCGCAACAAGTTGCGGCATCCGGATATATCCTAAAATGGGGCGCTGTTCACTTCGTGGCAGTCGTAATTGGTGGCATTTGCAGCGTAACCCCCTTGGTAACTACTCAGGCTACCTTCCCGGAAGCTGAAAGTAGGGCGGTTTTGCTAACCGCCATCCTGGCCGGATAAGCAAATCCGACCTACTTGTCGCGTTGTAGCTTCCGGGAAGGTGAGTCTGAGCAAGCAATCTGGATACCCCTGAGTAGTTCGACAATGTCACATTAGGCCCGTGATGGCTCAAACTCCATACTCAGGCTCGCGGTGGACGACAGTCCACCGCCCCAGACGCGGACTGTTGTCCGCTTGGAGCTTGCAGAAGGCAGTTTTATGTTAATGTGACATTGTCAAGGTAGTTACCCCCCTTGTTTAGCAAAAAGTGTCCGGGAGTCTGTTCACCGCCTTTCCCGTTTACACCACCAATGCTCTCGTCCATCGGCCATTACAGGGGACTTGCCAGTATATCCACATCGAAACACTCTATCCGCGGGCGCATCACCCTGACCATTCACTGGTGAATCAGGTCTAGCCGCATCTGTACCAACGCGCGCACTCGCTGGAAGCAAGCCGCTTCCAATGCCGCGACCAGCGGTTCTGTGGGATCCGGCAACACAGTCTCGATCATTTTCTTGGGAGCGGTACGCAGACTGGTCACACCCTGTTGTACCAGTACGGATTCAAAACGCCCGCTGTGTTCAGGCGCCGCCAACACCTCCAGCCTGTCCGGGCGACGTCCGCGCTCGCATAGCGCCCGTACTGCTCCACAAACCACAGCATTCTCCTCGATCACCCACCAGACCTCGCGCCGTCCTTCGAGCCAGCGGTCGAGAGCACGCTCCCAGCCCGGCTGATAATCCTCCCTGCGTCGTTCCAGCAGAGGGCGCTGGGGTTCAGGGACGACGGCGCGCACCAGTTCGATCAGCGCCGCATTATCGCGCCTACGCCCCCGACGTAGTGAGGGGTGCGACGACAGACTCCCGGCCCACGGCAGACCTGCAGGACGCAGCATGTGCAGTGTTCTGCCGACCTCTCGAAAACCCAGGCGCTCGTAGAGGCGGTGTGCTACCTGGTTATCAGCCCGCACCTCCAGCCCCACCCAGCGCCCGCCTCGCGCAGAGATCTCCTCCAGCGCCGCCTCCATCAGCCCACTGGCGATGCCACGCCCTTGCCAGTCGGGATGAACGGCCACGTTGCCAATGAAAAAGCCTCCCCACCTCAGCGCGCGCCGCAGTGAAGCATTACCCACCACGCATCCTTCCTCAACCCACACGAAGCCTGGTGTAACACCCACGCTGCTCCACCTGGGCCAGTAGAGCCACCATAGCAGTGGGCCCCAGCGGGCAATGCGGCGCATCTCCACCAGTGCCACCTGACCAGCAGGGTCCAGCCTGTCGCCAAAGGCGGCAGCGATCAACTCAGCAACTGGCTTGAGATCGCGGTAAGGATCAAAGAGACGCACTCCAGTTTGGGCGCGTCTCTCGCGTAACATAGCGACAACCACAGGCAGCCTTCCAGCGTCTTTAGTAGGTAACCTCGACGGCAGTTACTGCGCTCACAATCGTCACAACCGACCCTCCAGATAACGAAACAACAGATTGAGGGCAGCCTCGGCTGAACACGCTTTGTTCTCCCAGCGATCATGACCCCATACGTGTCGCTCTACCCACTCACCATCCGGCGCGGTCAGCGCGATGTAGACCAGGCCCACGGGCTTCTCCGGCATGCCACCTCCCGGCCCGGCGACGCCGGTCACGGCCAGACCGATATCGGCGCGGAAGGCACACCTCACACCCCGCGCCATCTCCTGCACCGTCTGCTCGCTCACCGCGCCATAGCGGCACAGCGTATCATGTTGCACGTGGAGGATCAGCTCTTTAATCTCGTAGGAATAGGCCGTGATAGAGCCCTGGTAGTAAGCCGAACTGCCGGGGACGTCGGTGATGCGGTGACCGATGAGCCCACCGGTACAGGATTCGGCCACAGCCAACTTTAAGCCGCGCTGCTTTAGCAGCCGGCCAACGATTACCTCAAGCGCACCATCGTTCGGTGGTCCCATCTGCTCCTCAATACAACAAACCCCGCCTTACCGCCAGGGCCGCTCTGTGCCCCCAAGGGAGTTGAAACTAGAGGTATGTCTTGATTTGGAATGGGGGTAACCCCAGCCCTGTCCAGCAATATACCTCAGATCGAGCAATTAGGCAAACCGCACACACAAGGGTTTTCGAAGCAAATCAACTTTTTGTGCCCAACATGCAGGTGATGCAATATTTTCCAACTTTTGGGTGCCATTCGATCAATATCGCTCACAGCCACCGTCCCCGCGGGCATCTTATGTCAAGCACCACCTTGCCTGGGCCGCCCCGAGACGGGGCTGCGAGCATAATTTGCACACCGCGGCTGGCACGCACGTATAATTGATCTGCTACGAAATCCCCTCTCGCTGGCAGGTTGCGGTTTGTAGGCCGTGTGGTACAATACCTCGCCACCGGCCGGCCCGGTGGTCGTGGCAGGAGAAGTCGCAGCCGGAGGAGGGCGAGCGCAATGGAGGGGCGGGAGGTTACGTTCACCGCCGACGAGGGGGGTGAGCGGCTGGACCGGATCGTCGTGGCCAATCTATCTGACCTGAGCCGTGCCCAGGTGCAGCGTCTGATCAAGGCTGGTGCAGTCACAGTCAACGGGCGGCCCAGTAAACCCGGCTACTGCGTGCAGGTGGGCGACGAGGTCGTTGTGCACGTGCCGGCCGAAATACCCGAGCCGGTCGCACCGGAGGACATTCCCCTTGACATCATCTATGAAGATGAGGCTTTGCTGGTGGTGAACAAGCCAGCGGGGATGGTCGTGCACCCGGCTCTCGGGCACACCAGTGGCACCCTGGTCAACGCGGTGCTGGCTCGTTGCCCCCAGGTTGTTGACGTTGGCGGGCCGGATCGGGCCGGGGTGGTTCACCGGTTGGACAAAGGCACCTCTGGCCTGATTCTCGTCGCCAAGGATGAAGCGACCCGTGCTGCGCTCCAACGGCAGTTCAAGCGCCGGCAAGTCACCAAGACGTACCTGGCGCTGGTTGAGGGCCCGGTGCAGCCTCGGGAAGGGGTTATCGAAGCGCCTGTGGGGCGCGACAAGCGGCAGCGCAAACGGATGACCGTCGTGCGGAGCGGGCGAGAGGCGCGCACTATGTACCGTGCCATCGAGTACTTTGCTGACCACACATTGCTGGAGGTGCGGCCTCACACCGGTCGCACGCACCAGGTGCGTGTGCACCTGTCCTGGCTGGGGTATCCGATCGTGGGGGACACGGTTTATGGTCACCGCCGCCAGCGATTACTCCAAGGACGCCACTTTCTCCACGCTGCGCGGTTACGCTTCACTCATCCCGCCACGGGCGAGGAAGTGGAGTTCGAAGCCTCACTGCCACCGGAATTGGCGACCGTCCTCAAGCGGCTGCGCCGAAGTCGGTAGCTGGGTAGTCGGTAGTTTGGTAAATTGGTAGACTGGCGATCTATTTAGCCTACCAATGTGCCAGTTTCCCAATCACTACATAATAAGGAGCAGGAGATGCGCGAAATTACCATCGCAACGGTCCAGATGCAGCCTGAACTGGGTCAAATGGAAGATAACTTGGTCAAGATGAAAGAACTCATGACCCGTGTCGCGACCGAACAACCGGTGGACTTGATCGTCTTTCCGGAACTGATCACGACGGGGTACGAAGTTGGCCCGCGCTTCCCCGAACTGGCGCAGCTTGTTCCAGGTCCCACGGTCAACCTCATCGCTCAACGGGCGAGTGAGTTGGGCGTGCACGTCGCTTTTGGGATGGTCAGCAAGGAGAAAGTTGAGAGCATCCTTCATAACACCGTCGTCCTCGTCGGCCTGGATGGTGATCTCATCGGCCAGTACCACAAGGTGCATCTGCGAGGAGAGGAGCGTATAGCCTTCCGTCCCGGCCACCGGTTCAATGTCTTCGAGACAGGGTTTGGCCACGTCGGGCTGATGCTTGGATGGGATCTGGCCTTCCCGGAGGTGGCGCGCAGTCTGGTTTTGGAAGGGGCGGAGTTGTTATTGGTGTGCGCCAACTGGGAGCAGCCCTACGCTAACGAGTGGCGAGTCTATCTGTTGGCGCGGGCTTACGAGAACGCGGTCTTTGTGGCCGCTGCCAACCGTGTGGGAGAGGAGCCTTCGTACACCTTCTTCGGCCAGAGTCGTATCGTGGGCCCCAGTGGGAAGGTCTACGCCGGCGTGGACGAGCCCACCGAGGGGTACGCCGTGGCACGTATTGACCTGGATGAGGTGCGGTCGCAACGAGAGGAGACGCAAATTCTGCAGTGTCGCCAACCGACGGCTTATCGAGTCATTGTGAGGAAATACTGACAGCACGGCACCGACGACCACATACGCTCTTAGATCGTTCTCGGTCAAAGGCCGTGAGATACACAAGTGTGGCATATATCTGATTGGCTGACACTTTAACACGGAAGTACACGGATTTTCCCTTAAATTGTCCTGCCAATCCGTGTAAATCCGTGAGATCCGTGTCCAGATCATCGCTTTCCGGCGCATACGTTAAATTTGTCAGTCAACCAGGGCATATATAGTGGAGGGATGGTATGAAGCCAACTGTTCTGTTGATTGAGGATGATCCTATGGCCGCCCGCATTGTGGAAATGGTGCTTGGCCCTGAGAGGTACCAGATCGTCACCGTTCCAAACGGCCGTCGGGGGTTGGAGATGGCCCAGGCCAATCCTCCCGATCTAATCCTGCTCGACTTGATGTTGCCCGGGCAGGAGGACGGTTTTGAGGTTCTGCGCCGGCTGCGTGCCGAGTCCAAGACGACTGATGTGCCGGTGATAGTCGTTTCATCGAAGGCGCAGCCCGCCGATAGGGAGACGGCGGCCAACATCGGTGCCAATGCCTACTTGACCAAGCCCTACAAGCGGGCTGAGTTGCTGTCTCTGATCCGTTCACTGCTGAGCGAGGGTTAGAACAGGATGACAGCGCGTGGCACTCGGGTTATCCTGGCAGTGCCGTTTCCTTGTTGGCAATCATTCTGTCCAACTTGCTCCTTACCCTGGTCCTTGTTCTAACGGTAGGTCCCTGCTTGAGACAACTGGAGCCAGGGGTGTGACCCGGTGTGTGGAGCATCACAGCGTCCAGGCCGCAGGCGCACAGATCATCACTATCATCGTGGAAGACGTCGGGTCAAGTCGGTTCTGGTCGCAGGCACGGCTCGAACGGCGGCAGGAGCGCCCACAGCAACCAGCCCCGGCCGCGCACTGAGCCGAGGGGAGTTTCTCCCCGCGCCATCGCGTCCCCATCGGCACGATGAATGGCGATAGGCGCGCCGGTGAGCCGCCGCAGCACCCTGCGCTCGTAGCGGGGCAAACCCGCGTCTACCAGCACCAGGCCCGCGTCACTTTCGAGTAGATAGGCGCGGGCCATTCCCATTGACGTGTTATGAACTTGCAGTGAGCTCTGGTGGTTTGTCATAGGCCAACCGTCGGGCAGTAAGGATACAGCGGAGGAGGGGAAAAGTCAAAGCGGCAGCAGTTCGTCGAGACTGCGGAGCACATAGTCGGGCCGGATGTCGGAAGCGGCCAGCAGTTGGGGTGTGGTGACGCCGGTGAGGACGACTCCGGTCGCCATGCCGGCCTCCTGGCCCATGCGCACGTCCGTCTCCAGCCGGTCGCCGACGATGATGCACTCGGAGGGTGGAAGCTGCAGGCGGTCGAGGATGGCGCGGGCAGTGATAGGCGAGGGCTTGCCGACGACGACCTCGACACTCTTGCCTGTGCAGCCCTCGATCGCGCCAATGACGGCCGCTGCGTCGGGGAGGCCACCCCCCCTGGGGGGGGTGGGACAGTAGCGGTCGGCGTTGGTGGCGATGAAGCGCGCCCCAGCGTTGATGGCGTCGAAAGCGATCTGGAGTTTGTGGTAGTCGAAGGTGCGGTCGAAGGAGGCGACGACGAACTGGATCTCGCCCGCCCGCTCGCTCAGACGGAAGCCGGCGGCGCGCAATTCTTCCAACAGCGGCAGCTCCCCCACGACGAAGAGGATCGCCCTCGGGGCCTCTCGCTCCAGCCAGCGGGCCAGCACCCAGGAGGAGTTGATGACCTCATCGGGCGAGGTGGGGATGGACAGGCGGGTCAGTTTGGCGGCGTAATCGGCGCGGGTCTCCAGGGGCTTGTTGCTGAGGAAGACGACGCGGGAACCGGCCGTGCGCAGCGTCTCAATCGTGTGTTTGGCTCCCGGCAGGAGCGCGTCGCCCAGGTAGACGGTGCCGTCCAGGTCGAGGACGGTGCCGGGGAAGATGCGGGTGGGACGGCAGGGCGGTAGTTGGGTCATCGGTGCATCTTTGAGTGGGATAAAAACGTGATGCGTGAGATTCCGCGTCAGGCTTTACACTACAATGATACCACAAAGGAACCCAAGAGGGTAGCCGTTCAACGGGAGCATCACGCATTGGAGACAGGCAGCAAACCGCGTTGGCGCGGGGTACGACGGGCCGCTCGCACAAACGACAATCCTTGGGCAGAACTTAGGCCTCGCCAAAGTCTTGAGTCTGCGATAGGCAGCCCGCCGGCGGCAGGAGACATTCCGCACCGAGCCGGCACTGAGCGCGGACGTTCCGTCCGTAGCCGAAGGGATGGCCTTCGCGCTGGACCGGCTGGCGATGATGCTGGGAGCAGGAGACTCGGCAGAGAGGGCGATACGGCGCGTGATTGTCGGTTCCACACCATAGCGTGTCGTCTGGGGTTACAAACAACGACACAACACAGTTACTGGCTAACCCATCCAGGGTAGTGTAAGATTTCCAAAGTCCCATCAAAGTGGCTGGCTCCCCCCGACGTACCAAACCAAAGTGAACCATCAGGCGCTACAACAATATCTACGACGCTGTTACTGGCCAAACCATCGGCTGTGGTAAGCGTCGTCCAGGACTGCCCATCAAATCTCGATACACCATGGTCAGTGCCGAACCAGAGTGCTCCGCCAGGCGTCTGGGCAATGGTGAATACGTGATTGGAAGCCAATCCGTCGTGGTCTTGCCGATCCCCCCCATTCTCGCCGGGGAGAGCGATGACGCGCATCCCTGCCTCCTCCATTCAAAGATTGGGCATACAACGTGTGGAAGAGGGATGACCGGCTTAGAGAGGGCTGCGAGACACCGCTAAGAAGGAAAGCGCGGTGCGCCAATCCGGCCCCTGGCCTTGCGGCCTGCCCACGGAACGGGCCCTGAAGGAGTGGAGGGCGATGGTCTTGAATGCGCCTGTTATAGAACGAATGTGCTAATACTATACCAGGCTTTCTGGGCGGTGTCAATATTGGGAAATTTGGGATATTGGACCGATGTACTACCCTTGAATCAAGTTCTGTGCTACAATACTGTCAACGGGCGAGAGGGATCGTAATAATGTCCAGCACTGCTTCCACCCTTCAAGACTTCCCCTGGAAAGAAAGCATCCAGGCTGTCAAGGACAGTCTGCGTTTCGACTCGTATTCCGCCTTCGTGGAACACGTATTCAACACGCTACCCCAGAACTCTCCCCAGACCCGCCGCCGCTACACAAATTTAATCGGCCGCTGGTTCTTCCCTGACCATCAACTCCCCAGCCTGCCCGGCCGGGTGTGGGCTGTCTACGGGGACGACACGCTCCTCCGTGACGTGATGCGCGTCTGTGTACTGTCCCAGGAGCCGATTGTGGCCGCGTTCATCGAGCGGCTTATCCTGTCTGTACCACCAGGCACCGAGTTGCAAGCAGACACATTCCGAACGTACATTGAGGAGACTTACGGCGAGTTCAAGCGACAATCCCACCAGCGCCTCACCCGCACGCTGCGTGAGCTGGGTTTCATCGCCAGGGTTGGACAGACCTGGTTTACACAGGCTATTCCGTGTCCCTCCACTGCCTTCCTGATCCTGCTCCACGAGCGGTTTGCCCCCACCCCTCGCATCGTCTCACTGGTCCAGATCTTGGCCGACCCGCTGTGGTGGCAGATAGGCTATCACGCTCCGGACGAGGTGCGGGAGACACTGCACGACGCGGCCGCCGCTGGCCTGATTGCCCGTTTTGTCACCGTGGATCAGTTAGAACAGATCACCACCCGCTACACATTGGATGAGTGGCTCAATAGGAGGCTACGACTGTGACCCCGGATGATCTGCGTCAGACCTTTGAGCGACTGGCACGAGGCCCCGCTGCTGCGACGATAGGCCCCCGGCACCTCTACCTGTGGCACGGCGATCTGGCTGCGCTGGAGAACCTGGTATCATCGGCTCTGCTACAGCGGTTCGACCTCTACGCGCTGGTGGGACAACTTCCGCGCACGCCCTACGCCGTTGCCGAGGCCCGCCGGGTGCTGCGCGCTCAGATTGAGCGAGAACTGCACGACCAGGCCACCCGTGCTCCCCGGCAAGTGCTGATTGTGAATGGCTGCAGCCTGCTGGCGCGCTATGGCTTGCCGCTCCAGCCCTTTTATTCCTTCGTGAGCGACGGTCGCGCCGTTGTTCTGGTGGTGTCTCGCGAAGAGACAGAGTGCGTTCCGCCCACTGGGCTGCCGGATTTCGTTCGCCTGGCCCCGGCGACCACGTTTGTCGCGTTGAGCCAGGCCATTGGGGAGAAGAACGTCGTTCAAGGATGATGCGGGGATTGTAGTAGCGACTTTAGTCGCTTGGGCCTCCACTTGGACGACTAAAGTCGTCACTACGAGCCTCATTACGAATAAGGACGATAGAGTATGGAACGAGTACCATTGCGCACCCTCATCCGTCCCCGGCCGCAGCCGGAGACGACGCTCGACCTGAGCCGCTCGGTTGCCCAACCGGAGGCCACCGTCAGCACCTACGTGTTCACAGATAGCATCAGGGGACACTTTGAGGAGATCATGGAGCACGTGGCCCGTGGCGAAGGCCAGGGCTTTTGGATTCAGGCTGAGTACGGGGCCGGCAAGACCCACTTTCTGGCGACGCTGGCCTGTCTCCTGGCCGATGACGACGCGCTGTGGGAACAGGTACGAGATGATGCCATCCGTCCCTACCGCAACCGGCTGCGTGCTACTCGTCTGTTCCCGGTCGTTATCTCCCTGCGCGGTGAGGCGGAGACTGGCGCGGTCAACACCCGCCCCCTGTTCGACGTCATTGAGCAGGGACTGGCCCGCTCGCTGGAGGAGTATGGCCTGCGCGATGCTGTACGCCTGACGCTTGCCGATGACCTGTTGGACTGGTTCACAGGGCAGCCGGAGGGAACGCGCGGAGACATCGAGAGCTACGTCCGGCGCCAGAGTGGTCAATCTCCCGACGCGCTGCGCGAGTACGAGGGCGACGCCGCGCTCGCAGACCTGTTACGAGAGTACTGCGACGAGCACGACATCCGCCCACAGGTAGCCTCGACTGTTAAAGCGCGCCTGCGCCACGTCTACGAGCAGTTGACGTCGCCGGACCTGCCTGGTGGAGCCTACGATGGACTGCTGTTCGTAATAGACGAATACGAGGGCTGGGAAAAGTCACGCCCCCGTGGTTCTTCACAACAAGCCCGAGATGAGGATTTGCTAGAGACGATGGCCTTCGTCCTCACCAGGGGTGAGGGGCTGCGCATCTTTACCGTCGTTGCTTCACAGACAGAGGTGCCGGCCAAACTGCGCGGCGAGCACGGTGGTGATCGTTTCATCAACGTACCATTGCTGGCCGGCGCCGAGCACGACTACGATCTCATCGTCTCGCATCGAGTGCGAGAACTGGAACCCGAGCGGCTGCCGGAAGTGGGCGAGTACTACCACTACTACGCTCAGCAGTTCGATTTCGCCCGCGACCTGAACGAGCCCCAATTCCACGATATCTTTCCCTTCCAACCGCGCTGTTTCGACGTCGTGCGTCGCATCACCGCCCGAGAACTGCCCACCGCCCGCTCTGGCATCCTCATCTTCTGGCAGGCGCTCAACCGGCCGCAGTTGCTCGACCGCGACACCCTCATCCGCATAGCCGACCTGCTGGAGAGCGACCACCTGCGCGAATGCCTGAACACGACTATCTACCGGCCTGCGGACGATGCGCACCGGGTGGCTCACGAAGGGTTGGAGAGCCTGGGGTTGGAACCGGCCGATCTGAAACTGGCCCAGGACGTATTGGCGACGCTGTTCCTCTGGCACCTGGCCCACCTGCAACGGCCCCGCCCGCTGTCGCTGAAAGAGTTGGCCCAGGCGACGCTGACTGTCTCTGACCTCCTGCGGGCCGAGGATGCCGTGGCTTACGTCCTGGGCCGGATGCGAGAACTGGGCCAGGTGCGCTTCGACGATCAAGGGGCATCGTTTGTCGTGACGGGCGGAGAAGGCCCGACGCCGGTGGAGATCTTTGACCGGTATCGCGCAGAGGCGCTGCGCGACGACCACGGTATCGCCCAGGCCTGGACGAAAGGGCTCTTCCTCACACCTGGTGAGACCGGAGGTCAGGCCGGGTTGTTCGGTGACTTTCAGCCCGACGAGATGAAGCGGTTCCGTGCCGAGTTCCGGCGCCTGGAGTACAGCGGGGAAGTCGTCGTGGCCACGCGTTGGCAACTGGACTGGGGGCTGCCGCTGCCCAGCGAGGACGTTCACTTCCGCATCATTATCCTCACCAGCCACAGGCCCGATGCCGTGGAGCCTGCCGACCTGCAAGACCCACGTATCGCTGTGATCGCTCCCTCCGAACTGGCCGATGAGGCCCAGGCAGCCGCGGTGGACTACCTGGCCTGGCAGAACATGGAGCGGCACTACCGCGATCGTGCCGGTCCAGAGGCTGAAAAGATGCGGGACTGGCTGGCGACCAAGCGAGGGAGCGTGCTGAGTGACCTGCTGATGAAGCAGACCGGTCTGTACCGTTCCTCCGCCGTCGTCACTCGCGACGGGTTGGCGGTAAGTATGCGCGAAGCAATGGGGCTGGCCGGGACAGAGCGCCGCATTACCTATGTCGTCGCGCGGCTTCTCGCGGCGGCGTATCGCGACCTGCCCGTCGAGCCAGGCAAGTTGCGCAGCCTCCTGCGCCCTAACGATGCCGGCAAACTGTTTGGTGGCCTTTTGGGTCGCCAGGAGACCTCCGCTGCCCGTGCAGCCCTGCGCAACTATGGCGTAGGGCTGGGTCTGGTCCATCCTGACCGGCCCACCGGATTCAGGCCCACTGACTGCCAGGCCTTCGACCTGATTAGCGCCATGCTGGGCGAATACGAGGCGCAGGGACGAGAACTACCGGTCTGGCGTATCTACGAGCACCTCTCCGGTGTGCCCTATGGTCTTCCCTACCCGCTGGTTCAGTTGTACCTGTTGGCCTTTGTGCGTCACGGGCAGCCACGGGTCGAACTGACGCTCAAGCCGGGCCACCGGTTGACGATACGTAATGGCCAGCCTTTGCCCAGACCAGCGTTGACGATGACCAATGTGGTGGACGTGGACTGGAAACTGGGATTGGACCGCTGGTTCGACGCCCTCATCCCTGCCCGTGGTCCCAGTTGGAACGACGCGGTGGCCTTCGCCCGTGAGATCAAGCCCGACCTGCACGCCACCTCCGACCCGGCGGAGATCGAGCGCCAGGATAATGCGCTCCGCGCGGCGATGGAGGCGCTGAGCCAGGAGGTGGGGACGATCCAGGGGAGCCTGGGGGCGCTGGCCCGCTCGCTCACCTTTGCACAAGGGGAACTGACCGAGCAGGCCAACGAGGTGCTCAAGCGGGTGCTTGCCCTGGGCCAGGCTGGTGCGCAAGGGTACCAGGCGTTCCACGGGCAGGTCCAGGAACACTACGGTTCGCCCGACCCGCTGCGCGAGGATGTGGGCGTCTACTCGCGGCTGCGCCAACTGGCCGGCTACGCGGCCGAGATTCAGGAGACGCGGGCCTACCTCGACGCGCTGGCGCTGCGCCCGGAGGACGGCGAACTGGCTGGCGACCGCATGCTCCTGCTCGGACAGCTCTCTTTGGAGGAATTGGAGCGCAACCCGGCGCTCTGGCCCTCCATCTCTGACTCCTTCAGGCAACTGAAGGGCCGTTATCGCACGGCCTACCAGAAGCACCATCGCGATACCTATCAGGCCAGCAAAGAGTTGCGGGCCCGGCTGGAGGACGTGGACCAACGGCTGCACGCGCTGGAGTTGCTCAACACGATCACAGAGTTGGGCGACCCGGTGGGCGAGGACCTGGCCGAGGGATACACCCGGCTTCAGGAACAGTTGCGCCCGTGCCCGGTCACAGAGGTGGCGGCGGTGGATGTGGAGGCCCACCCGGTGTGCACCGCCTGCGGCCTGCCGCTGACCGGTCGCGCCCCGGCCGCCGAGGTCGAGACGTTCCTGAGCAACCTGGAGCGGGCGCTGCAGGAGCAAAGGCGGCGGCTGAGCGCCGAGGCAGTGCGCCGCGTGCTGGAGCGGGCCGGCGCGCCGGAGACCGGCGGCGACGAGCTTGCACGCCTGATGGAGGCCGCCCGCGCGGCCGAGATCGCCCGGCTGGTGGACGTGCTCGACGAGCGCGTGGCCGAGTCCATCCGGCGGCTGCTGGTGGAGGACGGGCTGGTGACCGCGCCGGCGGAGGTCTTTGCGCGGCTGGCCGAACTCCACCCCACCGTGGGGGAGGATGAGATACCACCCACCGTGGGCGACTTTGAGCAGTTGCTGCGCCAGGCGCTGGACGAGGCGCAGAAGGCACACCCGGACAAGAAGACGGTACGGCTGAGCCTGCGTTAGCGTGAGCGTTCAGGTAGGGGGAACCCTTGCGAAGGTTAGGCGACAGATTTCGGGCCAGAAGCGCCTTCGCCAGCCGGGGATCATTCCAGTTCCGGGGCTATTCGTAACCTTCGCAAGGGTGGACGATTGAGCCTGCGGTAGCAAGATCTCTCCGTTGACATCGGGCGGAAATTAGCGTATAATGTCAATTAGGCGAATTATACTAATCCGCCTAACCTGGCATCAGGGAGGATACGATGACCATCTTGCGCATCCGCGCAAGCAAAGTCCGCAACCGGATCGGCGACATTCTGGCCCGAGTGCGGTACGGACGGGAACACGTGGTGGTGGAGCGACGCGGGCAGCCGGTGGCGGCCATCATCGGCATTGACGAGTATAACCAACTGATCCAACTGCGCCGTCAGTGGGAGGCCCAGCAGCGGCGACTCCGCTTCCAGGCCATGCGTGCCTCAGCGGCGGAGAACGACCTGAGCGAGGAGCAGGCGTTCCAGTTGCTCAATGAAAATAAAGATGGGGCCGGGTAGCGTGCGCGTCGTCCTGGATACCAACGTCCTGGTCGCCTTTCTGCTGACGCGCGGGCGCACCATAAGCACTATCCTGGATGGTTGGGAGAGTGGCGACTTCGATCTGCTGACCTCGCCTGTGCTCATCGCCGAGGTGCGCCGCACGCTGGAGAAGCCCAAACTGCGGCAGCGCATCCGGCCGGAGGCGGCCCAGGCATTGCTGGAGGCACTGGAGGAGGACGCCATCCTCACCCCTGGCGACCTGGAATTGCCCGGCGTGACCCCGGACCAGGACGACGATGCTGTCGTCTCCTGTGCCATCGAAGGGGACGCCGACTACATCGTGAGTCGTGACGCCCACCTGCTGGGCCTGGGGGAGTACGAGGGCGTTCGCGTCGTCGAACCGGCCGAATTCGTGCGGGTGCTGGCTTTGAGATAAAGTGACATAGACTGGCACCCACTGGACGACGGGGAAACAGGAATAGGGAAATGACAAAGAAGCGCACTTCCCGCAGGCTCAGGTCAAAATCCACTCGCTCCACCAGCACACGTTTCAGCCCGGCTCAACTCAACGGATTGCTCGATCAGGGCCGACGGCTGTTGATATCCAGTGAACACGAGCGTGCCATCTCCGTCCTGGAACGCGTGTTGCCGCACCTGCCGCGCAACCGACAGCGGGCCGAGGCGCTCAACGACCTGGGGATGGCCTACGGCATACTCAAGCGTGATGAAGACTCATATCGGGTACTGCTGGAAGCCACGCAGATTGTGCCTGACGATGTGCGCCTGTGGTACAACTTTGGCCAGACCTGCCGAGGAGCCGGGCGGCTCGTGGAGAGCCTGCGCGCCTACGAGCGTAGCGCGGTGCTGAACCACGACCGTCGCCTGGCTCCCAGGATTGCCGACGAGGTTGCTCTGGCTCGCCAGTTGGTAGAGAACGAGTTGCGCGTGCGTCCACCTGGCTTTGCCGTTGATGATCTGCTGTCGCAGGAGAACCTGTTCCTGGCAGGTGTGGAGGAAATGGTGGCCCAACAGTGGGACCGTGCCGTTGACCTCTTCCAGCAGGCGCTTGCCCTGGCCGACACGATCCCGCAACTGTGGGGCAACCTGGGCATCTGCCTGCTCAACCTGAAGCGGTACGATGAGGCCGAAGCGGCGCTCCACCGGGCGCTGGAATGTGACCCTGACTATGACCTGGCCCGGCAGAACCTGGCCGCCCTGGCGGAGATGCGCCGCTCGGGCGGACGGCCCATTATGGCGCTGCGCGATCCTCTGAACGGCCGGCCGGCTCCAAAGATCTTTTACCCGGAGATGGATGAACCCCATGGTTAACGACCTCCATCTTTCCTCACCTGCTATACCACTACGACCACATACTGACATCTGCTGTCACGTCTATTTCCCCCGCACCGCAAAGTATGCTATACTGTGTCACGAAACCAACCGCTGAAAGGTATGTTTCGTGTCGAGGAATATAACAGAACTGGGACCCAGAGAGGCAGAGTTCCTCTCCAGATTAGCTGGGGAGGGGCGAACGATCTTTACCGTAGAACAAGCGCGGCACTTTTGGAGAAATGGTGCTTACACGACCAACGTTCTGGGGCGACTGGAAAGCAAGGGGTGGCTGCGCCGGCTGGAACGGGGTACGTATCTGATCATTCCCCTCGAAGCAGGTCCCGCCCGCGATTGGTCGGAGAGTGCGCTGGTGATCGCACCGTACCTCATCCAGCCAGTGGCCATCGCCTACTGGTCGGCGCTACATTACTGGAACATGACCGAGCAGATTCCCCGCACCGTCTTTGTCCAATCCACTCGCCGCAAACACCGGCGGCAGAAAGATGTGCTGGGCATCCCCTTTCGCTTCGTCACCGTCGTCGAGGCCAAATTCTTCGGCGTGGTCGAGCGCACGCTCGCTGGCAAGCCGCTCTACGTCACCGATCGGGAGAAGACACTGCTGGACGGAGCCGACCGCCCCGACTTGAGCGGCGGCATCGGCCAACTGGCGCAGGCATTGCGCACGACCTGGGCCGACGTGGATTGGCAACGGCTTGACGAGTACCTGGTCCGTTGGGGGACAGGCAGCCTGACCAAACGGATCGGCTACCTGGTGGAGACGCTGGAATTGCCGCTGCCCGACCGAGAGGAACGCCTGGCCCGCTGGCGCAGTTCGCTCTCCTCCGGTATCGCGCTCCTGGAACCCAGACGTGGTAGCACGGGCCGCATCGTGACGCGCTGGCGGCTGCGCGTGAACGTAGAAGAGACCTGGCGAGTCGGGAATGTCGGGCGATGATCGGTGAGGCGGAACTGCGGCGCTGTGCGGCGCGCTGGAGCGTGGACCCGATGGTGGTGGATCTGGACTACAGCCTCGGCTGGTTCATCGCCGCGCTCTACAGTGCGCCCTACGATGCGAATGAGATCGCTGACCAGTTGTGTTTCAAAGGTGGTACCTGCCTGCGCAAGTGTTACTTCGCTGACTACCGTTTCTCCGAGGACCTGGACTTTACTGCTACGACCCGTGTGAGCCCCGATTGGCTGCTGGAGTGGGTAGAGCAGGCCACCTGCTGGGCTGCGGAGGCAGATGGCCCCAACTATCGAGCTTCCCCACCGCGCCTGGAGACTGTCCAGGATGAATACGGAAGCGAAACATACCAGGTGCGGGTCTACTATCGCGGCCCATTGCGCTGGGGCGGGAGCCCGCGTGCGATACGGCTGGACGTGACTCGTGAGGAACGGCTGATGCTACCCCCGGCGCCTCGTCGCCTGATTCACCCGTATTCTGACGGGGCGGTGCTCGCTCAGGCGGAGATCGCCTGCTACACGCTGTTCGAGGTCCTGGCCGAGAAAGTGCGTGCCGTGGGCGGGCAGCGCCGCTTTGCCATCTCTCGTGACATCTACGACATCCACCGCCTGGTGCAGTCTGGCGTGACGGTCGCCGACGTGATTCCGCTGCTACCAGCCAAGTTCGAAGCCCGAGGTTTGGACATTGAGGGTCTGAATGTCGAGCGGGTCATAGCCCGGCGCGCCGCCTTTGAGGACGATTGGAACCGGCGTCTCAGCCACCTGGTTCAGGATGTGGACGCCGTGCCCTTTGACGCTGCCTGGGAGACGACCGTTGACGTGCTGCGACAAGTTGAGGAAGGCTTGATGGAGCAGCCGTCGGCGTTCAGCGTGCCTCACACCGGAGGAGATGCATCCAATGCCCCAACCTGACGACCTGCAAGCCTTCATTACCCGTCACGCCACCCCCTACGAC
>CAZMOT010000023.1:0-33524 GCA_964568065.1 uncultured Anaerolineales bacterium | reverse complement strand
TTTTCGGAACGCGAAGATTATCGTGTCCTACCCTCGATAGAGGATACTGAAAGCCCCCCTGACCTGACCGCGCGGACGGAGCGGCCTAAAGGTTACAGTGAGTTCGATCCGATGGTAGTCTCCCTGTAGAGTGTTGTTGGCCTACCAGCCTCCACTTGTGCTATTCTGCTCCCGCTGGATCGCCAGATCCAGCGGCTTGGCGGCGGGATTTGGCAATCCCGCCGGAGCAAAATGAGCAACAACACCCAAGAGGGGGACTACCGATCCGATAGAGGATACTGAAAGTGGTGCAGCACCATCGTTACACTTGCCACAGACCCTAGTTACAGTGAGTTCGATCCGATAGAGGATACTGAAAGTATCAAAAGGCACTTTAACTTCGCCCATCCCTATCAAAGTTACAGTGAGTTCGATCCGATAGAGGATACTGAAAGTCACTCCATGGCCATCTCCTCAGCTATTGTGGTCCTGGTTACAGTGAGTTCGATCCGATA
Source organism: uncultured Anaerolineales bacterium (assembly GCA_964568065.1). GTDB lineage: Bacteria > Chloroflexota > Anaerolineae > B4-G1 > B4-G1 > CAZMOT01. The sequence goes on along the minus strand of CAZMOT010000023.1, from coordinate 33,030 downwards.
GAGAGGGGTGGACGAGGTTTAGCTGGTTACGCTCTGGTTACGAGCTGGCTACGAAAAAGCGTAACCAGGTTGCAATAATAGAGCAACAGCAACGGGGAGAAGCAGGAAGAGGTGGTTACGAGGTGGTTACGCCCAGCGTAACTGCGGTTACGCTGGGCGCGGAGATGCACAACGCCGGACTTTACAACTCGGATTACCCGGTAAAGTCGCGCGCGGCTTTCTTCAACTGAACCCGGTGCAAGGCCCGCAGGTTGATCGGGACGTAGATCAGGGTGTTCTGGTTGGCAATAGCCTGGCCGTTGCGGAGCCTGGGGCGCTCAATGCCGAGTTCCTTGGCCTGGGAGTTGATGCGCTCGGTAGCGGTGCGCTGGTTGTAGACTTCCTTGTGGGTTACTTTTACATGCAAGACCGGCTAAAGTCAGAGGCGATTATCATCTAATGGAGGCCCCCTATGCGCAACACCACCCCAACCCAAGCCGTCGAGATGCTCCTGCGCGCCCTCTTCGAGGGCACCGAGGCTGATACCCCCTGGGTGAATCACAGATCAATCGAGCGGGAGATGGAGGAACTCGCCTATCACGAGCCGCTGGACATGCTCGTTCCCTACCAGTACCTGCTGCTTACGCTCGCCAGCGACGAGGCCCGCGCCGTGACCCGCGAGGCGGCCCGGGCAGCACGGGACGCCGCCGACCGTCTCCTGGCGCTGCTCAAAGTCTACGAGCGGGCGACGAACGGGGAGCACCCCGAATGGGCCAAGTTCATCGCCCTGCTGGAAGCCCCGTTTCCGGTAAAGATTCCGCCCAACTGCGACACCCGCGACCCTGACGTGATCGCGGTGATGATCCGTGATGTCCAGTTCGAGGGCTCGTGGGAGAAAAACCTGGACTGGATGGCCCTGCACGGTTCGGAGGAGCAACGGCGGATTGACGGCGCGCGCATCCGCCAACTGGCTGCCTTCGAGGAAACCTATGGGGTGAACCTGGCCGACCTGCTCTTCAGCGCAGAGGCCAAGGCGGAACACGCACAGTTGGCCGAGGAATTCAAGCGTGATGGGCCGGGCCTGCCGCCGCTGTACTGGCGAGGAAATTGAGAGGCGAGGGAGCGGCTAAAACTAGAGACAACTGTAGTACCTGAACACTGAATTCTTGTACATTGAGCAAGAAGCTAACGCAGAGACGCAAAGTCGCCAAGAGTTATCTCTGCGCCTCTGCGCCTTGGCGTCTTTGCATTGAGTCTTTCCTGCTTGGCTCCGGCTTGTCCGGGTTAGGGAGTTAAGGAGCAAAAACGAGTGGTTACCTCGCTTCTACGTAATCGTCTAACAGCACGACCTCTGGCTCCGTCACCAGCCCAGCCCAGCGCTGGTCGTTGGTCACGATTCCGTCCGCGCCGGACAGCCGCGCCGCCGCGACCTGTACGGCATCCGGCGTTCGCAGCCTGCACGTTGCCCGAACCAACGCCGTCTCCCGTGCCAGGGTCACGTCCAGGGGTACCAGGCGCATGTTGGGAAAGTGGGTGAGGTAGAGTTCGTAATCCTGCATCATTCGCCGGTCGCCTGCCTGCGCCGGGACGGTCAAGATCTCTGCCAGGGTAACGGTCGTAATCAGGCCCGCTACCTGGCCGGATTCAATCGCCTCCAACACCACGCCGGTCAGTGGGGTGTAGAGGGGATGGTTGGACAGATGGTAGGAGAGAACCATTGTGTCCAGTGTCAACAGCCTGTAGCCGGATATCGCGCGGCGCAATTCATCTACTCCCACGTGGTCCGCTCCTCCTCCAGCCAGGCGTCTGGGTCCGGCCAGATCTCCTGGTGCAGCCCCCGCAGGGTCTCGGTAAAGCTAACCGGCCAGGGGCGCAGAACGGCGACGTCTCCGTCCAGCAGAAACAGCAGAGTATCCTGTGGTTGGAGACGCAGGGCTTCACGCACAGCTTTGGGGATCACAACCTGATACTTGACGCTCATCCGGGCAGCGATGACCTGCATCTTCCTACCTCCTTGCTTCTTGATGTAAATATGATAGCATTACAAAGGATAAATGTCAAATGGTGGTAGATGATCGTATTTCGCTTTACTCTATCGTTCTCACTCTTACCCCCACCCGCGAGACGACCGTCCGCGCCACGATGGGCCACCAGGCCCACGCCGCTTTCCTCCGCACCATGCGGGAGGCCGACCCTATGCTGGCCGAGGCGTTGCACGCGCCCGACTTGCAATCGCGTCCCTTCACCGTCTCCCCGCTCCTGGGCGTGGGCCGGGCACGCGCTGGTGAGGTGCGTCTCTCCCCGGAGCGAGACTACTTCCTGCGTTTTACCGTCCTCTACCCGCCCATCTTGGCGCTTTATGGCCCGCTTCTTGCATGGAGATGGGCGCCCTGTGATTCGCCTGGGCCGGGCGCAACTACTCATCAAGGAGATCCTCACCACCCCCGGCAGCCACCCCTGGTCGGGTTACACCTCGTGGGCGCAACTGGCGGCCGAGGGCCATCCGGAGCCGGAGATTACGTTGGACTTTACCTCTCCCACCGCTTTCGGCTTCGGGCAGAAGGAGTGGGGCAAGAAAGTGATCGTACTGCCAGAGCCGGACCCGGTTTTCGGTAGCCTGGCGCGGTCGTGGAACAACCAAAAAGTCCACGCATCTCAGGATGCGGCAGAAGCGGGCAGTCAAGCTCAGGTACGACGTCAAAGCGTCGAGGAGACTGACGACATAAGCCCCGCGCCGCAGATGGACCGGAGCTGGCAGTGTGAGTGAGTTGACACGACCGGCAAACAGTGGTACACTATTTGTGTCCGGGCCGCTCCCAGCTTTTAGGAGCAAGACTCCTATGACGCAGACCTGGCAAGACCAGGCGAGACGTCGTGCGGATAAAGCCGCTTGCGCTTCGAGCGCCATTTATGGGGGCGGCCCGGCGGGTTACGGTCACCGACGTTTCCGAGGTCGCTGGCGCTTTCTGGGACTGCGCTGGCGACTTTTTTCGGCCAGGTAGCGATGCATACGCACCGCTTGGACATCTCGCCGTGGATGATCACGTCGCCGCTGATGTAGACGGAGGGATTCATCCCGGCCTTGGCCCAGACCTGATCGGCGAACAATGCCCTTCCAAGCGAACGTCAAATGTCGTATACCGATCACTGATAAATTGACTAACTCACCGTTTAGGGTATAATGGCGCGGCTGTCAGCAACTGGCTGGTTGCTAACTGCTGGTTGTGAGGAGGATGGATGCCGAAGCGGACGTATCAACCCAAGAAACGCAAGCGTATGCGCACCCATGGTTTCCGGTTGCGCGCGTCCATGCCAGGCGGGAGGCGAGTGCTCAAGACGCGGCGGCGGAAGGGCCGCCGATATCTGGCTGTTCACAGGGAGTGGGCCAAGAAGTTGAACTGGAAGGAGAGCTCGCGGCGTCCACGACGCCGGGCCTAGTAGCTTGACACGGCTTGTCCTGAGTGGAGCCGAAGGTCTCACCATTGGTGGATGGAACGACGAATCCGACTGCGGCGCACGAGCGATGTGCGACGGGTGTACGATGAAGGGAGATCGTGGACACACCCCCTACTGGTGCTGGTCGCGCGGCCTAACGGGCTCGATTTCAGCCGCGTGGGAGTTACAGCCAGCCGGCGAGTGGGGAGCGCGGTGGCGCGTAACCGGGCCAAACGGCTCATGCGCGAGGCAGCGCGCCGTCTTTACCCCCAGTTCGATGCCGGTTGGGACGTGATGCTGGTCGCCCGGGCGAGGCTCCTCCAGGTGAAGGGGCCGCAAGTCGAGGAAGCGTTGGCCTCGTTGCTGAGACGAGCCGGGTTGAACGTGTAGGGGGCTTTTATGGCGCTTCAGGGTGTCGAGTTGGACGCACCTGAGAACTGGCTGAGACTTGACCGATGAACTCACACGAGAGATAAAGGATAATGAGGGCCATCCTTCTAGGTGTGATTCGCCTCTATCAGGTAACCTTCTCGCGTGTGCTGCCTCCCACTTGTCGTTTTGCTCCTTCCTGTTCCCAGTACGGCTACGAAGCCATCGCCCGCTACGGGGTCTGGCGCGGTGGCTGGCTGGCCGTAAAGCGGGTTGCCCGCTGCCATCCCTTTAACCCGGGGGGATACGACCCCGTTCCCGATTTGGAGGAGGATAAGCGCTTGAACCGATCCTGGATGTGGCGCTGGCTCATTCTGCTAGCGATGTTGGCGACGTTGCTTTTAGGTCTGAGCGGCTGTGCAGGTGGTGCACGCACCACGAGTTGGACGGGACTGACCGTCGTAGGGGATAAGCTGTATGCGGCTGATCTGCAGCAGGTCGTGGCGCTGAACGTAGCCGACGGTGAGCTTGTGTGGGCTTTCCCAAAGTACCCGCAGGACGGACGCGGAGTCTTTTACGTTACCCCGGCGGTGGGCGAAGGGTACGTGATCGTAGCCTCGCAGATACCCCCTGGGGGGTTCCTCAGTCAACCCAGCAACGTCGTTTGGGGGCTGGATGCCGACACCGGTAGTGAGTTGTGGCGCTTTGATGGCGCTGCAGGTCAGTACGTCGAAGGCGGAGCGTTGAGCGGCGCTCTGTTTGTCATTGGCAATGGCGATGGCAACGTCTACGCGCTGCACGCAGAGAGCGGCGCTCTCAAGTGGAAATTCGAGACGGGGCATCGCGTCTGGGCCACGCCCCTCATCGTCTCGGACATGGTATACGTCGGCTCGATGGACCGTCACCTATACGCATTGCGTCTGTCGGACGGTAAAGAAGTTTGGCGCTTTCCCACCGATGGGGCCCCCGCCGACGGGGCCTTTGCCGGTACACCGGTGTTGCGAGGTGACACGCTTTACATCGGCGCTTTCGATAACCGGCTCTATGCTATAGATGCAAATACGGGAACTGAGCGTTGGCACTTTCCAGGTGAGAACTGGTTCTGGGGCAGTCCGGCGATCTACGGTGATGTCATTTATGCAGCCGCTGTGGATGGCAACGTCTACGCCGTGGATGCTGAGACCGGCGAGCAGATCTGGCACCAACCGCTTGATGCGCCGGTGCGGGCAGGGCCGGCATTGGCTGATGATGGAAGCGAGTTATTCGTCGGCAGTCAGAATGGCACTCTGTATACACTGGACACCGCCGATGGCTTCGAGCTGTGGTCGGCAGAGAGCGAAGGGCAGGCGCTTTCGACGCCAGCGGTGAGTGGGACGATGGTGTATGAGGCACTGATACATGGAGTTCATCGAATACGAGCGCTGCACGTGGATGATGGGCGCGAGATGTGGTCCTATTCGCCTGAAGAAGAGTGAGGGTATCCATTCAGGGGGTAGACCAGAAACCGGGTTTTTGGTGCTCCACAAGCAAAGTAGTATTGCTTGCCAGCGTTTTTCCGCTGCCAGGGAGGTCTTCCTGTAAGAAAAACCCGGTTTCTTGGCCCCCACGTGAACGCTTACGAGTGAGGAATCGTTAGAAGGGGTAGACCGTGATTAATTCTTTTTTCGCTAACGTGTTGTTGCTCCTGTATAACTTTCTGGGGCATAATACCGTCCTGGCTATTGCTGTGTTGACCGTCTTAATCAACTTACTCATGCTGCCTCTGACACTCAGTCAACAGCGGTCAATGAAAAAAACAAAAGAACTCCAGCCGAGGCTTGAAAAGTTACAGAAGAAATATGCCAAGGACAAAGAGCGACTGTCACAGGAGCAGATGAAGTTGTACAAAGAAGTGGGTATCAACCCTTTGGCGGGGTGCCTGCCACTCTTGATCCAACTGCCGATTTGGTTTGGTCTCATTGGAGCGATCAGATACTGCATACCGTCTACGCCCTTGGATCTGTTTCAGTTCTCTCAGAATATCTATAAGCAACTGCCTGGCGTCGTGGGGCTCGTTCCGCTGCAGAGTACGTTCCTGGGGATGGATCTGGGCCAACCTCCCAGTCCGGCCCAGTGGTGGTCTTATGCTTTGCCTCTCCTGGTCGGCGCCACGAGCTGGTTGCAGCAGAAACAGCTGACCCCATCCACCACCACCACCACAACAACCACCACCAGTGGTGGCGGTGAACCGCAGGCATCGGCGATGGAGCAGCAGATGAAGATGATGCAGACCATGATGCCATTGATGTTCATAATGTTTACCCTCAATTATGCGACGGGGCTCTCCGTCTACTTTATCATCTCCAGCCTGATTCGGATGGCCCAGCATTACATTGTCCAGGGAGTTCAAAGCCGTGAGGAGACCAATGGCAAGGGTAAAGGCAGGGGGCAGACGCGGCTGAAGCAGGGGCAGTGATAGGTGGTTCGCGCTAGACATTCGTACGAGGAGTGTGGCAGATGGCGGAAATGGAGCAGGCGCTCGAGGCGACCGGAGCAGACGTGGAAGCAGCAATTGCCGCGGGTCTGGTAAGCCTGGGTGTTGATCGAGATGCAGTGGAGATCGAGGTGCTGGACGAGGGCAGCCGGGGAGTGTTCGGGCTGGGGGTGCGAGAGGCCCGCGTGCGCCTGACGCCCAGGTTGAAGACCATGCCGCGGCCGGCCCCTGCGGTACCGGCTGAACCGGACTTTGAGCCCAGTCGAGCCGTTGCTCCGCCCGTTGCTGAAGTGGTGGAGCCCGCCGTGGTGGAGAAGGGTAGAGCCGAGATAGCCTGTGGAGTGTTGCGGGAACTTTTGACTCTGATGGACATGGAAAGTGCCCAGGTTGACGTGCGACGAGCCGAACCCGCCGAAGATGAGAGAGAAGCGCCGCTGGTGTTCAATGTGCATGGCCCGGGCGCCGATGCACTGATAGGCTACCATGGGAAGACACTGGCTGCGTTGCAGCATATCACCCGCCTGATCGTTGGCCGGGAGTTAGGAGGCCGGGCGTGGCTGGTGGTGGACGTGGAAGGTTTCAGGGCACGTCGGGAAAAATCGCTGCACCGCCTGGCTCAACGTATGGCGGAGCAGGCAGTGCGCACCGACCACACGGTGGTGCTGGAGCCTATGCCCCCCCACGAGCGCCGTATCGTCCACCTGGCACTCCGCGATCATTCTCGCGTGGAGACCCAGAGCGTCGGCGAGGGGAACCGGCGTAAGGTTACCATCATCCCACGACGCCAATAAGTCGGTAGCAGTTGGCCGTTAGCCGCTACTGACTTGCTCGCTAACAGCCAACTACTGACTGCCATGATTGAACTGGATTACCTGGTCATCGGCCACGTGACCCGTGACCTGGTAGACGGCGCTTTCACGATTGGTGGGACGGCTTCCTACGCCACCCGTACTGCGCGTGCGTTAGGCTGTCGCGTTGGCGTCGTCACCAGCGCCAGCCCTGACCTCGATCTGAGCCAGGCGCTAGATGGTATCCCGGTCGTTCGTTTCCCCGCCGCTACGACGACTACGTTCGAGAATGTCTACACCTCCGACGGTCGGCGCCAGGTGCTGCAGGGCGTTGCGGAGACGCTGCTGCCAGAGATGGTGCCACCAGACTGGCGGGTGGCACCTGCCAGGGGCGTCGTCCACCTGGGGCCGGTGGCCCAGGAATGCGCTCCAGCTCTGGCCAACGCATTTGAGGATGCTTTTGTGGGCGTGACTCCCCAGGGATGGATGCGGCGTTGGAACCAGGCGGGGCACGTGAGTGGCTGTCGGTGGGAGGAGCCTGAAGAGCTGCTCGCCCGTGCCGATGCCGTGGTGTTGAGCGAGGAGGACGTGGCGGGCGACGAGCCATTGATGGCCCGGTATGCTGCCCAGACGCGGCTACTGGCCGTGACCCAAGGAGCGGCAGGCTGCATTGTACACACAGCCGGCCAGTCTCGTCGCTTCCCAGCCCCGGCTGTGCACGAGGTGGATTCTACTGGTGCAGGCGACGTTTTCGCGGCTGCCTTCTTCGTGTGGATGCAGCGCAGTGGTGACCCCTGGATAGCTGCGCGCTTTGCTAACTGTGTCGCCGCCCACTCGGTGACGCAAATGGGGTTGGCTGGCACGCCAACGTCAGAGGATGTCGCCCGCTGCCGGCGAGAGCTAGGGGAATAGGGCAGAACAGGATGCCGATCATCTACGCGCTGGCGAACCAGAAGGGTGGAGTCGGCAAGACTACCACGGTGGTGAACCTGGGAGCCTGCCTGGCAGAGTGGGGCCTAAGCGTCCTGTTGGTGGACGTTGACCCTCAGGCTAACGCTACCTCCTCTCTGGGGCTAGATAAGCGCGCCGTGCCGCTCTCTACCTACGACCTGCTGATGGGCAAGGTTCCGTTGACCCACATCGTGCAACGCACCGGTTGCGTGCGACTCGATCTCTTACCGGCCTCGCCAGACCTGGCCGGCGCGACGGTGGAACTGGTCCGCCTACCGCAGCGGGAATATCGCTTGCGCCAGGCATTGACAGGACTGAGCCTCAGCGCAGCCGAAGGGCGAAACGAGCGGTATGATTACGTGCTGATTGACTGCCCGCCCAGCCTGGGCATTCTGACGGTGAATGGGCTTGCGGCTGCCACCGATGGGGTGATCGTCCCTGTGCAGTGCGAGTACCTGGCGCTGGAGGGACTCTCACAGTTGGCGCGTGCAATCGAGTTGGTGCGCCGTGCCCTCAACCCTAACTTGCGGCTGCGGGGGTTGGTGATGACGATGTACGACGTCCGCACGACTCTAGCGCGGCAAGTCGTCGAGGAGGTGCGGCGACACTTCCCAGGGCAGCTCTTTGACACGATCATCCCGCGCAGCGTGCGCCTGAGTGAGGCCCCCAGTTATGGCGAGCCTATCACATCCTACGCGCCTCGTTCGGCGGGGGCGTTGGCCTACGCGGCACTGGCACGGGAGTTGCTGGCGGGCGATGGACGATCACAGCCGTTAGTCGCTAATTGCCAACTGCTGAGGTGAGAGATGGCACGACGCAAGAGTGGACTGGGCAAGGGATTGGACGCGCTGATTCCTCTTGCTGAGGAAGAGGCAGCAGCAGGACAGGGTGTGACCGAGGTGCCTCTCACTTCTATCTCGCCCAACCCTCATCAGCCGCGTTCGCCGATTCGCGATCAAGACCTGGTAGAGCTGGCCGCCTCCATCGAGGAGCACGGGATCATCCAGCCCCTCATCGTCTCCAGAGCGCTCGATGGATATCAGCTAATCGCCGGCGAGCGTCGCTGGCGTGCGGCACGACTGGCCGGACTATCTACGGTCCCTGTTGTCGTGAAGGACGTGGTCCCCAGCGAGATGTTGGAACTGGCGCTGGTGGAGAACCTCCAGCGAGCCGACCTGAATGCGCTGGAGGAGGCTATGGCCTACCGCCAGTTGACCGAGGAATTTGAGCTGACGCAGGAGCAAGTGGCACGGCGGGTGGGCAAAAGCCGCGTGGCGGTCTCTAACACGCTGCGCTTGCTGAAAGCGGCCCGTCCCGTGCAAGAGGCGCTGCTAAAAGAAAAGATCAGCGAGGGACACGCCCGTGCGCTTCTGGGTTTGGAACAGGCCGAGGCACAGGAGGCCGCGCTCAAGACGGTCCTGAAGCGAGGACTGAACGTGCGGCAGACGGAGGAACTGGTGCGGCGCCTGCTCGGATTGCGCCGCGAGGAGCGGCAACCCAAGCGCGAACCCTCGCCCGAAACGCGGGCGCTTGAGTCCCGCTTCCGCGAGGTGCTGGGCACCAGAGTGAGCCTGAAGCGCAGCGGCGAAAGAGGCCGCATCGTGATTTACTTTTACTCCGACGAGGAGTTGGACGCGCTCTATGAGCGCATCATCGGGGGCGAATGACGCGTGAGGGAATGGTATGACACAAATTGAAATCGTTCGAGAAAAATTGGATCAGGCTGTGGAGGTGCTGGAGGAGCAAGGAATTGATCTCTGGCTCACCTTTGTGCGTGAGACGACACAGGTGCAAGATCCCTGTCTCGACCTGCTTTTGGGTTTCGATCTGACCTGGCAGTCGGCGTTGATGATCAGCCGCAGCGGCGAGCGCGTTGCCATCGTGGGCCGCTTCGACGTGGAGAACGTCGAGCGTATGGGGGGCTACACGACCATCGTCGGCTACGACCAGTCCATCCGCGAACCTCTGCTGGCCCACCTGGCCCGCTTGGCCCCACACGGGGTGGCGCTCAACTTCTCGGAGAGCGACCCGGCGGCCGATGGGCTTACACACGGGATGTTCCGCGTGCTGGAGAAAATCGTCGGCGGGACAGAGTACGCCAGCCGCCTCGTCTCAGCCGAGGAAGTGATTGGGGCGCTGCGCGGCCGCAAATCTCCGGCCGAGGTTGCGCGCATCAGGTCGGCCATCCAGGCCGCGGAAGCCATCTTTCGTCGCGCCGGCCGGCTGATCCGACCGGGATTGACGGAGCGGGAGGTAGCCTGCTTGTTCCATGATGCCATGTCGGAGGATGGGCTGGAACCGGCGTGGGAGACGGACTACTGCCCGACGATCACGGCGGGTCCCGATTCACCCTTCGGCCACGCTATGCCAGGCGATTTCGCCGTCCAGCGTGGGCACCTGCTGCAGGTGGACTTTGGCGTGCGGAGGGACGGCTTCGTTTCGGACCTGCAGCGGACGTGGTATCTGCTCGATGAGGGAGAGACGGAACCGCCAGCGGAAGTCTTGGCCGGATGGGAGGCGGCGCGCAAGGCGTTGGAGACCGGGCGGGAGGTACTGCGCCCTGGCGCTCGTGGCTGGGAGGTGGATCAGGCGGCACGTGATGCGTTGACCCAGGCCGGTTACCCGGAGTACATGCACGCCTTTGGTCATCACGTCGGGCGCTCTGCCCACGACGGCGCGACGATCCTGGGACCACACTGGGAGCGGTACGGGACCTCAGTGGACGGCGTGATTGAAGTTGGCAACGTCTTCGCCATCGAGTTAGGGGTGCAGGTGTCGGGGCGCGGCTACATCGGCTGCGAGGAGGATGTGCTGGTCACTCCCCAGGGGGCCGAGTACCTGAGCGAACCACAGACAGAGTTGTGGTGCATCTGAAATGTGAAACGCAAAGGTGTAGAGTGCTGGACGAGTGGATTGCAGCAGCCATTCGAGAACGGCCACGGCGAGCAGAAAAAAGTCGTGGAGCCGGCCATGGAGGTGTCACCGCCACGCTACTTGCCTTCTGAGCCGAAATCGTGTAGAATAGCTCACAACTGAATAACATATCCCTTCTCCGACTCATTCCTCCTAAGGGCTCAGCCTATGGGGAATGGGCGACAGGGTGTGGCTGGAAACGGTCACGCCTCCCGTGTTTGGAAAGGAGAATGGATGGCAGGCAGCCAACACGCCAGCGTCCACCTCTTTCCAGGTGGACGCTGGTTTCTTGTGGCGAGCCTGTGTAGCAGAAAACAGATCGTGTGCGTAAGTCTCCGAACTGATCAGAACTCTCGAAAGGAGGGAAGGCTCACAATGAAGAAGCGAATGCTCTGGACATCCCTAATCCTGATGGTTGTGCTGGCCCTGGTGGCCGGCTGTACGCAGACGGCACCTGCGTCACCGACGGCTGCATCTGAGCAGCCTGCCCTTCGACAGGCTCAGGACACAGCCCTGGCGGGCAAACTGATTGTGTTCCACGCCGGCAGCCTGACCGTGCCGATGAAAGCCCTGACCGAGGCCTTTCAAGCCCAACACCCCCGCGTGAGCTTCGAGACCGAGGCCACGGGCAGCCGAACGGCCGCTCGCAAGGTCAGCGAGTTGGGCCGCGAGGCTGACCTCGTCGTCTCAGCCGACTACACCGTCATTGACAATCTGTTGATCCCCGCCTTCGCCGACTGGAACATCCAGTTCGCCCGCAACACGATGGTCATTGCCTACACCGACCAGTCGCAGTACGCCGACGAGATCAACAGTGACAACTGGTACGAGATTCTCACCCGCGACGGGGTGGTCTACGGTCACTCCGACCCTGATGCCGACCCCTGCGGCTACCGCACGCTGATGGTGTGGCAACTGGCCGAGATGCACTACGGTGTGCCCGGGTTGAACGCCCAGTTGGAGGAGCACTGCCCGCCTGAGAACGTGCGCCCCAAGGCGGTGGATTTGATCGCGCTGTTACAGTCGGGCGATGTGGATTATGCCTTTGAATATCGCTCGATAGCCGTGCAGCACGGGCTAAAGTTCATCGAACTGCCGGATGAGATCAACCTGAGCCAGGTCGAGCACGCCAGCTTCTACAGCCAGGCGACGGTGGAGGTCAGCGGCACGGAGCCAGGCACCACCATCACCCAGGTGGGCAAGCCCATCGTCTATGGCGTGACCATTCCGAAGAATGCGCCCAGCCTGGACCTGGCAATCGAATTTGTCAGGTTCCTCATCGGCCCGGAGGGGCAGACCATCATGGAAGAGCAAGGCCAACCACCCATCGTGCCGCCGGTCGTGGGCGACAAGGATGCACTCCCATCGGAGCTGCAATCGCTGGTCGAGTAACCAAACGTGAAACGTGATGCGTGGCTCGTGATTCACTTCTCACGTATCACGCATCACGAATCACGGATCAGGACGAGGGCATGAAGGCTCTTCTTGCCAATCGAATGCGCGTATTATTCACCCTACTTGGGTCGCTTCTGATCCTGTTCATCGCTTGGCCCCTGCTGCGGACGGTCACGGCTTCCAGCCCGGTCGTTCTCTGGCAGACGCTCCTGGATGAGGAGGTGCGCGGTTCGATACTCTTGACCTTCTACGCCTCTCTCATCGCCACTGTATTGGCCTTTGTCTGCGGCGTCCCGCTGGCCTACCTGCTGGCTCGTGTGGACTTTCCCGGCAAGTGGCTGATCGAGGGGGTCATTGACGTGCCCATCGTCGTCCCCCACTCGGCGGCGGGTATCGCGTTACTGATGGTCTTTGGGAGACGCACGCTGGTGGGGCAGGCGTTCGGTCTCCTCGGCGTCAAGTTCGTCTCCGCCGCACCGGGCATCGTCATTGCCATGCTCTTCGTCAGCCTCTCGTTCCTGGTCAACTCGGCGCGGGAGGGATTCGAGGCCGTTGACCCGCGCCTGGAGCGGGTCGCCCGCACGCTGGGCGCGTCGCCCTGGCGGGCCTTCTGGCGCGTCTCTTTCCCACTAGCCTGGCGCAGCATCCTCTCGGGGATGATCCTGATGTGGGCGCGGGGCTTGAGCGAGTTCGGGGCCGTCGTCATCCTGGCCTACCACCCGATGGTTGCCCCGGTTCTCCTCTACGAGCGCTTCGAGTCCTTCGGGCTGCAGTACGCCCGGCCTGTGGCGACGCTGATGATCTTGATCTGCCTGGGTGCGTTCGTCGTGTTGCGCATGACGGCGGGGCGAAAGAGAGGTGGTGCATGAAGAATCACGTGGGCGTGAGGGGCGGTGGCAGCGTACAGGTGAGAGACCTGTGGGTCGATCTGGGGGAGTTCCACCTGCGCGAGATTAAACTCGACATCGCCCCTGGCGAGTACTTTGTCGTTCTCGGCCCGACCGGCGCTGGCAAGACGGTGCTTCTGGAGACCATCGCCGGCTTGCATCAATCCCCAAAAGGGCGTATCCTTTTGGATGGCGAGGACGTCACAGACACACCGCCGGAACGGCGCGGCGTCGGCTTCGTCTACCAGGACTATGTGCTGTTTCCCCACCTGGACGTGGCGGCGAACATTGCGTTCGGGCTCAAGCTGCGCGGTTGGCAGCGCAAGGCGATTGAGAAGCGCGTGACTGAGATGGGGCGACTGCTGGGTATTGACCACCTGCTCCACCGCAGGCCAGGGACGTTGAGCGGGGGAGAAAAGCAGCGGGCGGCGCTGGCCCGGGCGTTGGTCGTCGAACCTCGGCTCCTGCTGCTGGACGAACCGTTGAGCGCGCTCGATCCGGCAACGCGGGAAGGGCTGCAGCGCGAGTTGGCGCGCCTGCATCAAGAACTGGGCACCACCACCATCCACGTCACACACGATTTCGAGGAGGCCGTGGCACTGGGTGATCGCATTGCCGTCGTCCACGAGGGGCGGGTCGTGCAGGTGGGCCTACCGGAGGAGATCTTTAGGAAGCCGGGCTCCGAGTTCGTGGCTCGTTTCGTGGGGGTGAGAAACATCTTTCGGGGAGAGATCCGTCCTGGAGACGATGGCTACAGAGTGCTACACATTGACGGGATAGAGATCGCCGTGGTGACCGACCTCGTGGGGCAAGCGCACGGGTCGCTCAGGCCGGAGGATATCGTGCTGTCCCGGGAGCCGCTCCGCTCCAGCGCGCGGAATTCCTTCCGCGGCCATATTGTGGATATCGCAGATAGAGGTGCTATTGTCTATGTCACCGTGCGCGTTCCCTTCGACCCTTCGACAAAACTCAGGGCAGGCCGTGCTCAGGGCAAGCCCCTGGATTTCACGTGCGTGATCACCAAGACGTCCCTGGAGGAGATGGAACTGAGGGAGGGACTGGCGATCCACATCGCCTTCAAGGCTTCGGCAGTGCATGTGTTTTGAGCGGGACTTGACTATGGCTCACGTGGATGCTTACAATCGTCCCATCAGCTACCTGCGCATCTCTGTGACCGACCGGTGTAACCTGCGCTGTGTCTACTGTATGCCGCCGGAGGGTGTTCCCTGGCGTCCACACGAGGAGATCTTGCGCTACGAGGAGATCGAGACAGTCGCGCGCGCGGCAGCCGAGTTGGGTATCAGCAAGGTGCGGCTGACCGGCGGGGAACCACTGGTGCGGCCAGGGGTTGTGGATCTGGTGCGCACGCTGGCCCGCATTCCCGGCGTTGACGACCTGGCGATGACGACCAATGGTATTCTTCTTGCGCGCTACGCGGAGGACTTGGCCGGGGCAGGTCTTCATCGGGTCAACGTCAGCCTCGACACCCTCCGCCCGGCCCGCTTCCGGCGCATCACGCGCTGTGGTGACCTGGAGGACGTTCTGGACGGGATGAAGACGGCGAGGGAAGCAGGGCTGGAGCCGATCAAGATCAACACCGTCGTCATCCGGGGAATGAACGACGACGAGGTGGTGGATCTGGCCCGGAAGACGATGGAGGCGGAGTGGAACGTCCGCTTCATCGAACTGATGCCGATAGGCAACAGCCTGATGCCGATAGGGAACGGGGCAATGGTGGCCGGTGATTGGCGGGAGCGGGTTGTAACGGCAGCGGAGATTCGGGAGCAGATCGAGGCGGCGTTGGGAAAATTGGAGCCGGCGAAGATGTCGGCAGGCGGTGGCCCGGCTCGCTACCATCGCCTGCCGGGGGCAAAAGGCACGCTTGGTTTCATCACCCCCATCAGCGAGCACTTTTGCTACCGCTGCAATCGGCTGCGCCTCACCGCCGACGGACAACTGCGTCCCTGTCTCCTCTCTGACCGGGAGATTGACCTGCGCACGCCGCTGCGCCAGGGGGCGGGTGTTGGCCAGATCAAGGAACTGCTTCTGAAGGGCATCGAGAGCAAGCCGCTGCAACATCACCTGGATGAATGGGAGAGACCGGAGAACAGAGTAATGTCGGAGATTGGGGGTTAGCGATTGAGTTGGAGGTCTTATGGGGCTGACACACCTGGATGAAGAAGGTCGCGCCCGGATGGTGGACGTCGGCGGGAAGCCGGACACGGAACGGGTAGCGGTTGCTAAAGGGGAAGTGATGATGCGCCCGGAGACGCTGCGCCTCATCGCTGAAGGGGGCGTGCCCAAGGGGGACGTGCTGGCGGTGGCGCAGGTGGCGGGCATCATGGCGGCCAAGCGCACGCCCGACCTCATCCCGCTCTGTCACCCCCTTCTCTTGACCAAGGTGGGCGTGGCGTTTCGCATTGACGAGGAGTCGTCTCGCATTGAGATCACCGCGACTGTGTGCTGCCGTGGCAAGACCGGCGTGGAGATGGAGGCGCTCACCGCCGTCAGCGTCGCCGCGCTGACCATCTACGACATGGCGAAGGCGGTGGAGAAGACGATGCGCATCGGCAATATCCGGCTGGTGCGCAAGAGTGGAGGCAGAAGCGGAGAGTTCATCAATGAACAATGAGCAAATGACAAATGAACAAATAGTGGTTCGGATCAAGTTCTTTGCCGCGCCCCGGGAGGCGATGGGAATGGGGGAGATTGAGCAGGAAATCCCGCAGGGATCGACGGTGGAGGACTTGATTGGTCTATTGACAGAGAAATACCCTGTCCTGCGCGCCTACACCCGCTTCATCAGCGTCGCCGTGAACCGGGCCTACGTCGGCATGCAGACCGAACTGCACGCTGGGGACGAAGTCGCCTGTTTGCCGCCCGTCGGAGGAGGGTAACACCGGTGAAGCTATTCGAAATTACGATCGGGGAAATATCCACTGACGAGGTCGTCGCCCGGCTGGCTGATCCCGCCATCGGCGCGGTGGTGACGTTCGTCGGCGTGGTGCGCGGCGAGACCGACGGTCGGGAGGTGCGCCACCTGGAGTACGAGGCCTACCCGGAGATGGCCGAGGAGACGCTGCATCAGATCGGCGACGAGATATGCGTCCGCTGGCCGACGATCCGCGAGGTCGCCATCGTCCACCGGGTGGGGCGGCTGCAGGTGGGGGAGACCGCCGTGGTCATCGCCCTCTCCGCCGCCCATCGCCGTGAGGTCTTCGATGCCCTCCGCTACAGTATTGACCGCCTGAAGGAGATTGTGCCCTTATGGAAGAAGGAAGTGTGGGCGGATGGGGCTGAGTGGAGGAGCGAAGGAGCGGAGGAGCAACGGAGATGTCGGAACCAATGCTGAGTGTAGAAGAAGCCCTGGAACGGATACTGCGCGAGTTCCACCCCTTGGAGCCGGAGCGGGTGGCCATTCTCGAAACGCTGGGCCGTGTGCTGGCCGAGGACGTCTACGCCGATCTGGATATCCCACCCTATGCCAATTCATCTATGGATGGCTACGCAGTACGGGCAGCCGACACCGCCGGTGCCAGCCGCGAGGCCCCGGTTCGCCTGCTCGTTGTCGGAGGCGTACCGGCCGGTTACGTCCCCGAAAAAAAGGTGACGCCCGCCACGACTATTTGTATTATGACCGGCGCGCCGATACCGCTGGGGGCCGACGCTGTGGTAAAGGTCGAGGATACAGAAGCGCAGGGTGAGTGGGTGGATGTTTTTGCGGCAGCATCGGTGGGTCAATACATCCGCCCCGCCGGAGAGGACGTGCGCCGAGAAGAGCTGGTTCTGCGACGAGGGACTCGCATCCGCCCCCAGGAGATCGGGATGCTAGCCGCACTGGGGCAGAAACAAGTGCTGGTTACGCGCCGGCCCCGCCTGGCGATCCTGGCTACCGGCGACGAAGTCGTAGAGATTGACGCTCCCCTCGCGCCGGGAAAGATCCGCGACGCCAACAGTTACTCCAACGCTGCCCAGGTCGTCAAGTGCGGCGGAATCCCCATCCGGCTGGGCATCGCCCGTGACCGGGTGCAGGAATTGACGGAGAAGATCAGGGCCGGGCTGAGCCAGGGAGTGGACCTGTTCCTCACCTCCGGCGGCGTCTCCGTGGGCGATTTCGACCTGGTGAAGGACGTGCTGGCCGCCGAAGGGAAGATCAATTTCTGGCGGGTGCGCATGAAACCGGGGAAACCGCTGGTCTTCGGCCACCTGAACCTCCCCCCCCACCGGGGGGGGGACACCGTGCCTGTTCTGGGCCTGCCGGGCAACCCCGTCTCGGTGATGGTCTCATTCGAGATGTTTGTCCGCCCGGCCATCCTCAAGATGCTGGGGGCGACCGAGTTAGAACGGCCTACCGTCGTGGCTACGCTGATGGACGAGATCAAGCACAAAGATAATCGCCGCCATTACCTGCGCGTCCGCGTCGAGGAGTGCGAGGGGGCGTATCACGCCTATCTGACCGGCGGGCAAGGGTCGGGCGTTTTGAGTTCGATGGTCAAAGCTAACGCACTGGCGATCATCCCGGAAGAGTGGACCCACGCGCCGTCCGGTGCGCAGGTGCAGGTGATGCTGCTGGATTGATAGACTTTGCTTTTTGAGGGAACCCGAGTACAATAACAGAGTCCGGTACTTTGGGCGCAAAGCCCCTGTGTCCCAAGGCAGGCTTCACCAACTATATTCGCTGAAAGAAGGACAGTATGCGAGAACAAATCAAAACCACGCTCCGCGCTAGCCGTGCGGATTACACCGAGATCCGCCTGGAGGAACGCGAGAGCACCCGGGTCGTGTTCAGAGGCCCGGACCTGGAGACCGCCGACGTGGTCCTGGATCGAGGCGGGATTGTGCGCTGCTTGGTCAAGGACGGAGGTTGGGGAATCGCCACTTTCAATGACCTGGAGGACCTCCCCCACCGAGTGCAGCAGGCCTACGAGGGCGCTCGCGCCATCCAGGGGGAGCCTGTTGAACTGGCCCCTGTCCCCGTCTCCGAGGACGTGATCACCGTCTCCCTGGAGCAGGACTTTCGAGGCATCTCGGTGACGGAGAAGAAGGCGCTGGCGGAGGAGTACAACGGTATCCTCCTCCGCTTCGCCCCCCGCATCGTGGACACTCAGACCGTCTACGCCGACACCTTCAGCCGCGTCACCTTCGCCAACTCCGAGGGGACCATCATCGAAGAGGAGCGTCCCGAAGTCGCTATCTTCTTCAGCGCCGTGGCCCGGGAGGACGGGAACGTGCAGCGGGCCTCTGAATCGGTGTCGAAGATGGCCGGGTTCGAGGTCGTGGTGGGACGCCACGCGTTGGCCGAAACAGTGGCTAAACGCGCGGTGGATCTCCTCGCGGCCCCCCGGGTGAAGGGGGGACGCTACACCGTGGTCTGTGACCCTATACTGGCGGGGGTCTTCGCCCACGAGGCCTTCGGACACCTATCCGAGGCCGACTTCGTTTACGCCAACTCCAAGGCCCAGGAGATGATGGTGCTGGGACGGCGCTTTGGCCAGGAGATTCTGACCATCGCGGACGATGGCTCCATCCCTGGCCTGCGCGGTTCCCACAAGTACGACGACGAAGGGACGCCCACTGGGCGCGCTGACTTGATCAAGGACGGCGTGCTGGTGGGACGGCTCCACTCCCGGGAGACGTCGGCCAAGATGGGCGAGCAACCAACCGGCAACGCTCGCGCCACCGGCTACCGTTACCCCCCCATCGTCCGCATGACCAACACCTTCATTGAGGGGGGAGAGATCGCTTTCGGGGAGATGATCGGCGACATTGATCTAGGTATCTACGCCTGTGATGCCTACGGCGGTGAGACGGCCCTGGAGAACTTTTCCTTTAGCGCCGCCTACGCCTATATGATCCGCGATGGCCAGATCGCCGAGATGGTGCGCGACGTGATCCTCAGCGGCAATCTCTTTGTCACCTTGAAGCATATAGACGCCATCGGCGACGACTTCCAGTGGCTCGAGAAGCGCGGGCACTGCGGCAAGGGACAGGGCGGACTTCCGGTAGGCATAGGCGCTCCCCACGTCCGCATCCGCGACGTCATCATCGGTGGCGAGTGAGCACCTGCGTTTATCAGCGCAGGATACAGAAAGGTAGGAAAAGATGTTAGAACGCCTGATGAAAAAGGCCGAGCAGGCCGAGGTATTTGTGATCGAGAGCGAGGCCACCAAGATTGGCTTCGAGGCCGGAAAACTAAAGTCGTTCGAGGTGGAGGAGACCCACGGGGTGGCCGTGCGGGTGGTGGTGGACGGGCGGCTGGGCTTCGCCGCCTCCAGCAACACAGGGGCGACCGACAGACTCGTCGCCAACGCGCTGGAGTCCGCCCGCCACGGCGATGTGATCTCCTTTGACTTCCCCGACCCCCGGCCTGGCCCCTCGGTGCAGGTCTATGAACCCGAACTGGCCGCGCTGCCGACCGAACAGTTGATCGAGATGGGACGGGAGATAATTGCTCCTATGCTAGAGGTCGAGCCCGAGGCACAAGTTAATGTAGACCTGGAGCGCCGGGTGCGCCGAACTACCATACGCAACAGTGCCGGGACTGAGATCTCGATGGAGAAGGCTCCTCTCTCTATCCTGGTGATAGTAGAACGAGTGCAGGGAGATGACGTCCTTACAATCTTTGACTACTTCAATACCGCTGTCAAAGACGAGGAATATTGCGCCTTCGCCCGGCGCATTGCCGAGAAGCTCCACCTGGCACAAACTGCGGCCACCCTCGCCTCGGGGCGCATGCCGGTTCTCTTCTCCCCCTCCGGAGCTCCAGTGCTGGGCCTCCCCATCCTGCTGGGCCTGAACGGCAAGAACGCCTACCGGTCTATCTCTCCCATGGCCGGCCGGCTGGGCGAACAACTCTTTGATGAAAAACTGACCGTGGTGGACGATCCCACCCTGGATGGCCGCCCCGGCAGCAGTTCCCACGACGACGAGGGGTTCCCCCGCCAGCGCCTGGCGCTGATTGACCACGGCGTGTTGCAGAGCTTTGTCTACGACCTCAAGACCGCTGCCCAGGCCGGCGCCGAACCCACCGGGCACGGAGAGCGAGGCCTCTTTAGTCCTCCCTCTCCCTCCTTCTCCAACCTGATCCTGGAGGGAGGAACTACGTCTCTGGCCGACATCATTGCCGGGATCGAGGAAGGGCTGTTGGTGGAGAGCCCCCTGGGCCTGGGCCAGGGGAACATCATCAGCGGCGCTTTCTCCAACAGCATGAGCCTGGCCTTTAAGATCGAAGGGGGCGAGATCGTGGGCCGGGTGAAAGATGTCTCCATCGCCGGGAACATCTACGAGGACCTGCGCCACATCGAGACCCTGAGCCAGGAGGCTGAATGGGTCTACGGCGGCTTGCGCCTCCCCTACGTCCTCTTGCCGGAGCTGAACGTGGTCACCAAGGAGGGTTGAGCGTAACCTGTACCCAGGGCCTTGCCTTTTGGGACCGATAGTGTACAATGTGGAGAGCATTAGTGTAGGAGTACAAGCGTGTTCACGTTGCATCACCGCCGCACCTGAGAGATGGCCTGGGGCGCCGGTTGGCGTCCGCAGGCCAATCGGCACGCGCCAGGGGGCGGCGGTGTGACCGCGCCCTGAGTTCAGACGTGGTGTCCCTCGTGGGATGACTGCTGCCGCTGGCGTGTGTTGGCGGCGGTTTTTTGTATCTACTTAGTGGGCGCCCACATCGTGGCCCATCAGGCCGCGTGGAGATCGTGCTTCTGAGGAGGTTGCACCATGTCCGAACGCCTTACCCGTTTCTTTGCCTCGCACTCACGGCTCATCCTGGCCGGGGCCACCATCGGCGTCCTGGCTCCGCTCCTGCAGAAGGCTGGCAACCCGCCCAATATGGGCGTCTGCGTGGCCTGCTTCGAGCGCGATATCGCCGGGGCGCTGGGGCTCCATCGTGCCAGCGTCGTCCAGTATATCCGGCCAGAAATCATCGGCTTTGTGCTGGGCGCGTTGATCGCGGCGCTGGCCTTCCGCGAGTTCAAGACCCGCACAGGCTCCGCCCCCATCGTGCGCTTCGTCCTGGGGGCGTTCGCCATGATCGGTGCACTGGCCTTCCTGGGTTGCCCCTGGCGGGCGCTCTTGCGACTGGCTGGAGGTGATCTGAACGGTATCCTGGGTCTGGCCGGGCTGGCGGTCGGTGTCGCTATTGGCGTCCAGTTCCTCAAATCGGGCTACAACCTGGGACGCTCCCACAAAACATACCCCGCCGTTGGCTGGATTATGCCGATTATCATGATCGGCCTGTTGCTGCTGCGCATCTTCCGGCCGCAGTTCAGCGAGGGCGGCCCGATCTTTTTCAGCGAAAGCGGCCCCGGCTCGTTCCATGCTCCATTGTGGATCTCCCTCGGCGCCGGTCTGCTCATCGGCTTCCTCGCTCAGCGCACCCGCTTCTGCACCATGGGCTCCATCCGGGATGTCATCCTGATGGGCGACACACATCTCGTCAGCGGCGTCGGCGCGCTGGTGGCGGTGGCTTTCGTCACCAACCTGCTGTTGGGGCAGGTGAGCTTTGGCTTCTTCGGCCAGCCTATGGCTCACTCTAGCCACCTGTGGAACTTGTTGGGGATGGCGCTGGCGGGGTTGGCCTTCACCCTGGCTGGTGGCTGCCCGGGCCGGCAACTCTTTCTCTCCGGCGAAGGAGACGGTGACGCAGGCATCTTCGTTCTGGGGATGATCGTCGGCGCTGGCTTCGCCCACAACTTTGCGCTGGCCGGCAAACCCGATAACGTCGCGGATGCTGTGGTGGGTGGCATCTCGATCGCCGGGATGGTCGCCGTGATCCTGGGACTGGTGGTCTGCCTCGTCATCGGCTTCAGTATGCGGCGAGCGTATCACGCTCGAAGCGAAAAAACCGGAGGTGTGATATAATGACTAACACAGTAGATGCTCGTGGGCTTTCTTGCCCTCAGCCGGTCATCCTGACAAGGAGGGCCATCCAGACAGCCGAGTTTCCCATCGAGGTGCTGGTGGAGACCGTGACCTCGCGTGAGAACGTGCGGCGCGCAGCCGAGAAGGCCGGTTGCCGGGTCGAAATCGAGGCGATGGGGGACGAGTTCAAGCTGATCATCTCGCGATGACAAGTGAAAACGACCAATGACCAGACCTCAGGCTCGTTTTGAGGTTTGGTTATTGGAACCTGGGAGTTGAGGATGATTTATTTCGACAACGCCGCGACGTCCTGGCCCAAGCCGCCGGAAGTGGCTGAGGCAATGTTTCATTTTCTCAATGAGGTCGGTGCTAACCCTGGTCGCTCTGGTCATCGCCTTGCAGTGGAGTCGGGGCGCATCGTGTACAACACCCGCGAGGCTGTGGCCGAGGTGTTCAACGCGCCCGATCCCTTGCGCGTGGTCTTTGGCCATAACGTGACTGAGGCCCTCAACCTGGCCTTGCGCGGCCTCCTGCGAGCTGGCGATCACGTCATCACCAGCAGTATGGAGCACAACTCTGTGATGCGGCCGCTGCGCGCTCTGGAGCGGCAAGGCGTCGAGGTGACGGTGGTGCAGTGTTCCCCGGAGGGCTTCCTCGACCCCGCCGATGTGGAGGCAGCGGTGCAGCCCAACACGGTGATGATTGCCCTCAACCACGCCTCCAACGTGGTGGGCACGCTGCTCCCCGTGGCCGAGGTGGGACGCATCGCTCGCCAGCACGATCTGCTCCTTCTGGTGGACGCGGCGCAGGTAGGGGGCGCCTACCCGCTGGACGTGCAGGCTGATGCCATTGATCTCCTGGGCTTTACCGGCCACAAGTCGCTCTACGGGCCGACGGGCACGGGAGGGCTGATCGTTGGCGAGCGGGTGGACGTGGCGCGGATGGAGCCGCTCAAGCGGGGTGGCACAGGCAGTCATTCGGAGCACGAGGAGCAGCCGGACTTTCTGCCTGACATGTATGAAAGTGGCACACTCAACGCGGTGGGCCTGGCAGGGCTGGAGGCCAGCGTGCGTTGGGTGCTTGAGCGGGGTGTGGACGCCATCCGCGCCCACGAGGTGGAACTGGCCCGACGACTGATGAGTGGGCTAAGGGACATCCCTTCGACAGGCTCAGGGCGACGCCCTGGCGTGACCGTCTACGGCGGGATGGACGCCAACCGGCAGGCGGCCACCGTCTCCTTCCACGTCGCCGGGATGGAGCCTTCGGAGGTGGGGCTGCGGTTAGACGAAGAATATGGTATCATGTGCCGTGTGGGACTGCACTGCGCGCCCGTAGCCCACAAGACCATCGGCACGTTCCCGGTCGGCACGGTGCGCTTCGGATTGGGGGCCCTCAACACGTTGGAGGAAGTGGACGCCGCCGTGGCTGCCGTGGGACAACTTGCCCAGGAGGCACAGTGATCAGAAAAAAGCACGCCGTCATCCTGGTCTACTCTACCAGCTATGCCATTCGCGCCGAGAAAATCTTGTATCAAGCAGAGATTTCCTCCAAGCTGATCCCTGTACCTCGTCACCTCAGCTCCAATTGTGGCGTGTGCGTCCGAATCGAACGGACCGATGTAGAGGCGGCGCGACAGGCAC
Source organism: uncultured Anaerolineales bacterium (assembly GCA_964568065.1). Classification (GTDB taxonomy): domain Bacteria; phylum Chloroflexota; class Anaerolineae; order B4-G1; family B4-G1; genus CAZMOT01. The sequence goes on along the minus strand of CAZMOT010000023.1, from coordinate 9,335 downwards.
TCGAGAATACGAATATGGAAATCGAAGGGATACACGATCTGGAGTGAGACAAATGACCCGTGAGCAGATTCGCCTGACGGCGCTGACCAGCGCCGCCGGTTGAGCGGCGAAGAAGGGCCCTGAGGCTCTGGCGCAGGTACTGCGCCCGCTGCAGAATATGTTCCGCGCCGAACAGTACCCGCAGTTGCTGGTGGGGTTGGAGGTCAGCGACGACGCCGCCGTCTACAGGATCAACGACGAGGTGGCAGTCATCCAGACGCTGGATTTCTTCCCGCCCGTCGTGGACGATCCCTACGATTACGGAGCCGTCGCTGCCGCCAATGCCATGAGCGACGTCTACGCCATGGGCGGCGAGGTGGTGCTGGCGCTCAACATCTGTGGCTTTCCGGCCGACCTGCCACTGGAGATCGTCACCGAGATCCTGCGCGGCGGAGCGGAGAAAGTAGCCGAGGCGGGTGGAGTGCTCGCTGGCGGTCACACGATTGATGCTCAAGAACCCACGTATGGCCTATCAGTGATGGGGTTGATTCACCCCGACCGCGTGCTGACCAAGGGCGGTGCTCGGCCCGGCGACGCGCTCGTGCTGACCAAGCCGCTGGGGGTGGGCATCATCACCACGGCCCTCAAGGGCGAGGTGGCCGACCCGGCCCACGTGGCGGCGGCAGTAGAGATCATGAAGAAGCTCAATCGGGATGCAGCCCGGCTGATCCAGCAGGTTGGCGTACACGCCTGCACCGACATCACCGGCTTTGCGCTGCTGGGCCACGGCTACGAGATGGCGGAAAGAAGCGAGGCGCGGCTCCGTTTCTACCTCGAAAAGCTCCCCTTCCTGGAGGGAGCACAGCAATATGGTAAAGATAACCTCTTCCCCGGCGGTTCCTGCCGGAACCAGAGTGCCTACGAGCAGTGGGTAGACTTTGCACTGGGCATTTCGGAGGAGATGCAATTGTTGCTCTTCACTCCTGAGACGTCGGGGGGGCTACTTGTCGCCATCCCGCCGGAGAGGCTGGAGATGCTCACCGCCCTTTTCGCTGAGGAAGGTCAGCCCCGCTGGATCGTCGGCGAGGTGGTAGAGGGAGAGGGAGTTGGAGTCATCTAAAGGAAGCAAGAGGTCCCCAGCCGCCATCGCAGGTGCTCTCCGGGACGCACTGTTGTGTTCCTCGTACTGCTGTTGTTCTGATCACTTTAGTATTCGCTCCTCGCGTATTCTGCCGATTTGTGTATAATAGACTTTATAGGGATTTAGATTCTTCAACTTGAGATCAACCGTTTTGCAGCGGATTTACCTCTTTTCAGTCTCAAGGCGTTCAATTCTTGGCTGAAAACGGGTGGATTACTCGAATTCATTCAGCGTTGCGTCAAGCGAAATAAACCTCTATGATGTCTAATATCTATGACTGCGGGAGGGTGCTGTTTTGCCGCCATGGGGAGATCTGAAATCTCGAGGAGTTGCTTGTCACCGTCCCGTCAGAAGGATTGGGGTAATCATTTGGCAGGAGAACCGGTAAGATGAACTGGCAGTACACGCCTTATGTATTTCCCTTGCTTATAGCAACGGCGATTTCGACTTGGCTTGCCTTCTACTCGTGGAAACGTCGTTCGACTGTTGGCGCCATGCCATTCGCGCTGCTTATGCTGGCTGTGGCCGGATGGTCGTTGGGGTACACGCTGGAACTGGGGGGCGCTGACTTGCCGACCCAAGTCTTTTGGGCCAAGGTTGAGTACCTGGGCATCGTCGTCGTACCAACAGCGTGGCTGGCCTTTGTGATTCAATACACCGGCCGAGGGAGGTGGCTGACGTCTCGCAACGTGGCAGTGTTGACAATTGAGCCACTTGTCGTTTTGCTGCTGGTCTGGACCAACGAGTGGCACGGTCTGTACTGGAGCGACATCGGATTGGACACCAGTGGCTCGTTCCCGGTGCTGAACTTTGGTCGTAGTATGTTGTTTTGGGTCCACACAGCGTATTCCTACTTATTGCTTTTGCTCGGCACTTTCCTGCTTGTCCAGGCATTCATTCGTTCACCGCACCTGTACCGTGGGCAGGCTGGCGTTTTGCTGATTGGCGCGCTAGCGCCGTGGGTAGGGAATGCGGTATATATCCTCGACTTGAACCCATTCTTCCACCTGGACCTGACACCTTTCGCTTTCACTCTGACGGGCCTGACGGTGGCCTGGGGTCTCTTCCGCTTCCGGCTGTTCGACATCGTGCCAATGGCGCGCAGCGCAGTTGTATACAGCATGAGCGATGGTATGGTCGCGTTAGATTTGCAGAACCGTATTGTGGACCTCAACCCGGCTGCGGAGAAGATCATGGGCTGGCAGGCCTCAGAGGTAATCGGCCAGTCGGCTACCCGGGTGTTGGCCAATAGGCTTGACCTGGTGGAGCGGTATCGCGATGTAAACGAGGCGCACGCTGAGATTGCTCTGGGGGAAGGGGAAGCACAGCGCAGCTACGACCTGCGCATTGCCCCTCTCTATGACCAGAGCGATCGCCTCATGGGCCGACTGATCGTTTTACGCGACATCACAGAGCGTGAGTGGACCGAAGCGGGCTTGATGGCCCAGAAGCAATTGTCCGAAAACCTGGTGGCTATGGCTCGCGCCGCGGTCAAACATCCATCGCTGGAGGCCACCCTACAGAGCGCACTGAACATGGCCGCTGCCCTCACTGGTGCCGAGCACGGCAGCATTTTTCTATTGGATGGAACTGGAGCCGTGACTCACAGCATCCTGCCACGCGGCGAAACGCCGTCGGTGCAACAGCAAGACATTTTGAGAACCGTGATGAAGGAGGGATTGGCCGGGTGGGTTGTCCATCACCGCCAGCCGGCACTGATCCCCGACACTTCTCGCGACGACCGCTGGCAGGACTTGCCCGATGCGCCATACACAGCTCGCTCTGCCCTGGCGATCCCGATCGTGAGCGGGTCAGCGGTATTGGGTGTTCTCACGCTCATGCATTCCGCACCGAGTCATTTCAGTACCGAGCACGCCTATCTGATACAGGCGGCCGCCGATCAAATGACGTTGGCCGTGCGCAACGCACAGATGTACGACGAGCAGCGTCGTCTGGCCGACCGTCAGACCACGCTGTACGAAGCCCTCCGCACTGTGGGAGAACACCTCGACCTGGAGACTGTAGCGCACGCAGCGGTAGAAGCCGTCGCCCGGTTGACGGGCTGGCCTGCTATTGCCATTCTGTTGCCCGATGACGCGCACGGGGCGACAGTGACTCATCTGGTTGTCCATGCGGGGACTGGTGCGCTATCCGCAGACGAGGGCCAGCGACTCGCAGTTGATCAGGGCATCACCGGGCGGGCCTTTCGGACAGCTCAGACACAGCATGTACCCGACGTAAACGCCGACCCAGATTATGTGCGCGGTAACTCTATCATCGGCAGTGAATTGGCTGTCCCTTTGCGGCCTGGTGAACGGGTGCTGGGCGTGCTCGATGTGGTAAGTGACCGGACGAATGCTTTTACCGACGATGACCTCATGCTGGCCAGATCCCTGGCCGAAGCCATCGCCCTGGCGCTGGACAACGCCCGGCTCTATGCCGAGATACGCCAGTATGCCGCTGACTTGAGCGCACTATACACCATCGCACGTACGATCAGCCGGTCGCTGGTATTGGAAGACGTGCTCTTGGAGACTCTACATTCGGCGCTAACCTCGCTCGGTTTTGACGCTAGCCTGATTTGCCTGGCTGACTTGAGCGATGACCACCTATATCTGGCGGCTGAGCGGGGTCTGCCGCCCGCTATCTCTAGCCAGCTTCGGCAGGAGGGTCTGGAAGGGACATTATGTGCTTATATCCATGACAGGGGCGAGGCTGTGATGGTGAGCGATATCGAGCAGGAGACGCCGACAGTGAGCAAACTCGAGAAGGAGACACCACTGGCTGTCAGCGAGATGAGAGCCTGGGGTATGCGTACCTACTCTGGCATTCCTCTGCTGTACCGGGAACGCTCCATTGGCACCTTGGGCCTGTTCGCTCGTCAGCCGCGCCCTCCTTCGGCCGAGGATCAGGGGTTACAAATGGCCATCGGCCGACAAGTAGCTACGGCTGTGACCAATGCGCGGCTGTTCCAGGTTATCGAGGACGAGCGAAGTCGCTTGCAGGCATTGATCGAATCCAACCGTGATGGCATCATACTCATAGGGATGGATCAGTGTATACTGGTCGTTAACGCACCCGCGCTTAGTTTCTTGCGCCTGACTGGTCAGCCCGAGGATTGGGTCAATCGGCCCATACACGACGCCTTAGCCATCCTAAAGCGCTACAGCCCGGATGTCGTGCAGATTATCCTGTCTGAAATGGACCGGGTCCAGACAGGGGACGAGTTGCCCGGAGAAGGTGAGTTTGAGGTACCGCCTCGTACGATTCACTGGCTGAATTTACCTGTGACGACTGGTACGACCCTGCTAGGCCGGCTGCTGGTATTGCGCGACGTTACAGAAGAGTGGTTGCTGGTAAGAATGCGTGATAATCTGGTCCACACGATGGTACATGATCTACGCAATCCACTCACCGTCATCTCCGGCACTCTGACATTCCTGAATGAGAGTGTCGTTGATGTCCTCTCACCCAGTCAACGCCAGTTGTGGGGTATCGCCCATAACAGCACAGAGGGGATGCTGCAGTTAGTCAATGCGATCCTGGAAATGAGCCGGCTGGAGAGTCGGGAGATGCCATTGGAGCATACGCTGATATCGCTGGCTGATCTTGCTACTGACGTGCTGTATTCACAGTTGCCGTTGGCTACTGAGAAGAGCCTGCATCTGGAAAATGACGTGCCCGCCGATTTGCCGCTGGCCTGGGCCGATGCCGGACTGATCAAGCGCGTTTTGCAGAACCTGGTCGGTAATGCCGTCAAGTTCACCCCGGCCGGTGGCGTGATCCGGGTAACAGCCAGCGCGGACGCTTCGGATCAGTCCCGGCTCCTCGTTTCCGTCACTGATACTGGCTCAGGTATCCCGCCCGAGATGCAAGACCGGCTATTCCAGAAATTCGTCACCGGGCCACACGAGGGGCGCGGAAGTGGGCTGGGCCTGGCTTTTTGTAAGATGGTTGTAGAAGCGCATGGTGAACGCATCTGGCTGGAAAGCACTTCTGAGAGTAACACAACGTTCACCTTTTCTCTGCCGCTGCCTCCGACGCTGGAAACCTGACGTTTTTCGTGCTCCCGGGTCAAGTCTCCGCTCGAGTAGGACTGGCTATCCAAACTGTTGGGTAGGCAGACGCCAGGCCTCAAGCCAGGATGTAAGGGATCGTCTGTGGACCTTCGGGCAGGACGCAGATGGTGGTCCCCCGTCCGTACTTCTCCAGCAACTCGGCGGCTGTGGCTTCGACGTCGCGGCATGGCCTGAGCAGGGCGGATTCGATCTGCTCATTGCTTAGATTATGGCTGTAAAAGTACACATCCGCCTTTAGGCAGATCAAGGCCTGGATCTGTGCTTGCCACATATCGCTTCTCTGAAAGCACGGAGCACGAATCGCCTCCAGTAGCGACTCCAGACTCCCCGCCTCGAGCAATAACTGCCCGTATTCCCCGTGATCGGGGATACCATCCCAGCAATCAGCAGCGATGATAATGCTGCCTCCTTCCTTGACCACCTGCGAGGCCGCGCTCATCCCCTTTACTGACTGGTACAGATTCAGGTCTAGCGGATATCCTGAGTTGCTGCCGATTACGATGTCGTGAGGCTCCTGCACCGGGACCATCGCTGTTTCTTTCACAAAGGCGCATCCCTGGGCGTGCGCTTCCAAGTCCCCCGCAAACACCCCCGTAATCTGCTTGTCACGGTTGAGTGTTACGTTTAGGAGGAAGGTCGGCTGCACCATTGCCGCTACTTCGCGTATCTCTTCCCACACAGGATTGGTGTGCGTGATCCCCCACCCCGCCAGAGGGTTATCTATGTTCTTGGCGTTGTGATTGCGCATCACCGTCTCCAGTAGCGCCAGGCCTGGCATAATGGTCTTGCCCCCGCCCGAGAAGCCAGCAAACAAGTGCGGCTCGATGAACCCGGTGGAAACCCGCACGTCGCATTCGACGAACTCTCTGTGAATCCAGGTATCATTGCCGCTGGTGGTCTTTCCCACCAACACGTGCGAGTCCCGGTCACTGGCATCGTTCTGTACAATCCGATACCTGTCTACAATCTCGTCGCCCAGCATCTTGCGCAGTTCAGCTTCCGTGTTGAGGCGGTGCGTCCCGGCTGCATTGAAAAGCACGATTTGCTCGTCGCGCACGTGGTTGAGTTCGTCCAGCAGGATGGGCAGGATGAGGTGATTGGGTGTGGGGCGCGTGAGATCGCTGAAGACGATGCCGACCTTATGAGATGGTTTCACCAATGTTTTCAGCGGTGGTGAATCTATGGGTTGGTGGAGTGCCTCCCGCACTGCGCTGGCCTGATCCACCAGTCCGTCCACGTACCTCGGCTCGACGACCGTCACGCTTGCGTCGTCGGGTAGGTTGAACTCCAGGCCGGTCTTGCCGTACGCCAGTCTTATCTTCATCCCCTTACGTTCTTGATGAGCGCCAGGTCGCCATCTCGCGCTGCTTCCAACACCGGTCCCATGTACTCGTCCACCATCTTGGCTGTCAGAGGCACCGGCATGTTCTCCAGCTTCATCTTCAGTTGCGGGTTCTTGGCGGCTGTGAGGGCACGTTCGATGTGACTTTGGCTGAATCCCTCAATCTCGCTCAGACGTGTCGGGAAACCGATCCGCCGGGCCAAGACGAGCATCGCTTCGGCAACGGTCGCGCCCAGTTCGCGACCGCTTAGGCTCTCGATGTCGGCCATCGTCAGGCCAGCTTCACGGTAGACCTTGCCGATCAGTCTGAGCGGCTCCTGGATCGCCGGGGCGAAGAAGACGGTGTAGTAAGGATTCATAATAGCGCAAGCCCGACCGTGGCTCAGTATGTCTACCAGCGAGAAGCTGGTCAGGTGACCGCCGTTAGTCCCACCCAGCATGATGGCGTATCCCCCCAGGTCGGTGGCCAGACACAGCGCCTCGCGAGCCTCTGCATCGTGGGGGTTCTCGATGGCGCGCGGCAAGTAGCTGAGGGTTAGCCCAATACTGGTGGCTGCGACTTTCTCCACCTTGGCATAATAAGGCTTGCCGACAGCCCCATACAGCACCTCCAGGCAGTGGGAGATGCCATCCAGGGCCCCGTCGGCGGTCAGCGCAGCGGGTGTACTGTAGGTCACTTTGTAGTCAAAGATGGCCTGGGGCGGAACGATCGCCTCATCCACGATCAGCTTCTTCTGCCCTGTTGAGATGTCCGTGATGTTTGAGTACTTGGTCAGATGGGCGGCGGAACTGGCTACCGTCTGTATGGCGATGTGCGGCGTCAGCGATGTGCCACTCTCAGCCAGTGCCTGGGTGACTAGCCCTGTCCCAAAGTAGGTGTCAATCTCGCCTGGATGTGTTTTATCCGCACCCAACGTGCGCAGAACTTGGGCGGCTTTGGTGGCGTCAATGGTGCTGCCCCCGCCAAAGCTGGTGATGACATCCGGATCAAGTGCTTTTAGTTCATCGGTGATGCGCAACAGATCCTCACGCGGGGCATTGGGGCGAGCGCCCTTGATCTCACCCGCAAGGTCCACACCCGCTTCTGAAAGCGAACTGCGTATGACCTGCACATAGTCGTCGCTGCCGGGGAACGTGCCGCGCACCAGGGTGGCCCGCTTCCCCCTCGCAGCGACCACCTCGCCCACGCGGGGCAGAACACCTGCGCCGAAGAGATAGGTGTTGCTTTTGAATTCGTGCAACCAGGCTCTTGCTCTATCAAAGTCAGACATCATTCACAACTCACTCCGTCCGCCGTCCAGCCCAGGATCAGCCCTTCCGGTTTTGCCCGCGTCGGGCGGCCATTTCGCAGAAAAGAACTACTCATCTACACAAGATCACATGCATCAGGCGGCATCCAATGTGCATCTTGCCTTTCTCACTTGACATTGCAACCAATTGGATTGGTAAGTGGGATACTCACAGGTTTACCAGCCAGATGCTCCTGCAGAGCTCTCTCGAGATCATTGACGGTCATCTTGGAAGTATTGCGCGGATTATCCACCCCTCGACCAGTATAAATCAACCTTCGATCTTGGTCGAATACGTAGAAATGCGGTGTCCTGAGCGCACCATAGGCTAGCGCAACTTTTTGCGATTCGTCGTGCAGATATAACCAGGGAAACTTGTAGGTGTTCAGGCGTTCGACCATGTGCTCAAAGCTATCTTCAGCGTAGGTGTTTGCGCTGTTAGAATTGACGCCTACAAACCTGACCCCTTGGGGGATGAATCGCTCGGCCGTTTGCCGGGTCACTTCATCCGATCCAATAACATAGGGGCAGTGGTTGCAGGTAAAGAAGATGACTAGAACCTTTGTGTCATCGAAATCGGATAGACGATAGGCATTGCCGTCCGTTGCAGGTAACTCGAAATCTGGAGCCTTTTCACCTATTTGCAGTGTGAAAGCCATTGTTTCTCTCCTTGTATATATATGTTTGGGGTCAATGACCCCTACCCAGTGAAGCGATTTGCTCTACCACTCCGACACTCCCTCTTTGAGGAAGTCGCTCCCCTCAATCTGTCAACTAACAAGTCCCTCCCTCTGACTTGTCGTAATAGGTATTTCTTTGCCTCCTTCCTACTCCTCCAAATCCTCCGCAATCGCGCGAAATTGCACCAGGGCGGCCTCCAGGTCGTCCACGATCTCCGCCGCCAGCACGTCGGGATCGGAGGTTGGCCGTCTCCTCCAGCGACTCATCCCGCAGCCAGAAGATGTCCAGGTTGACCTTGTCCCGCGCCATCAGCTCCTCGTAGGAGAAGGCGCGCCAGCGGCCATCCGGGGTTTCTTCCGACCAGGTAAGCGTGCGCTCGTACCGGTTGGCCGGGTTGTAGCAGGCGACGAACTCGTCCAGGTCGGCGCGGATGAGAGGGTTCTGCTTGAGCGTAAAGTTCACGTTCGTCCGCAGGTCATAGATCCACAGTTGCTTCGTCCACGGCGTCTCGCTGGCGGGCTTGCGGTCGAAGAACAGCACGTTGGCCTTGACGCCCTGGGCGTAAAAGATGCCGGTGGGCAGCCGCAGCAGCGTGTGCACGTCGCACTCGTGGAGCAGCCTGCGCCGCACCGTCTCCCCGGCGCCGCCCTCAAACAGGACGTTATCCGGCACGACGACGGCCGCGCGGCCGTTGATCTTGAGGATCGTCTTGACGTGTTGCACAAAGTTGAACTGCTTGTTGCTGGTCGAGGTCCAAAAGTCGTCACGGACGACCGTTTGCGACTCGCGGCGGATCTCGCCCTCCTCGGTGACGTAGGTGACGC
>CAZMOT010000022.1:0-34127 GCA_964568065.1 uncultured Anaerolineales bacterium | reverse complement strand
CCGGAGGGGAGCGGGACCTGGTGCGCGACCACATCGTCGCCTGGCTCGAGGAGCACGGCACGGACGCCGAGGCACGGTTCGTCTGCGAAGCCTGGCTGGACACCGGAGGGGAGCGGGACCTGGTGCGCGACCACATCACGGCCTGGCTTGAGGAGCACGGCACAGACGCCGAGGCGGGCTTTGTCTACAAAGCCTGGCTGGACGCCGGAGGCTCCTTCTCGTTGGTAAGACTGCCGGCGATAAACTGGCTGAGCCAGTACAGCAACACAGCCGAGGCTGTATATATAACCAAGTACCTCGCCAAACAGAGGGATATTCCGGCCGAGACGGTGATTGACATCTTGACGTGGTGCCGCACGTTCCCCACTCATGAGGATGCAATCTGGCGCTTGACTCAGTTGGGTGTCCACCTCTTGAAGGCAGATGTAGCGGAGGGGATGATCGTCACCTGCGAGGCCGTGTTGAAGCCCCTCATTTTGGGAGACGCACCTCTTGAGCTAGTGACCCGAGGCCAGATCACGACGCTCTTCAGCTATCTCATCGGAGCCCCCGGCCTTCGTTCGGGCGAGTTCCGCGAGCGGGTGGATGCCCTTCTGGTGGTCTGGCTGCGCAATCCCTTTTCCTTTGGCACCAGTCCAGTCCCACACATCGGCATGCAGCGACCAGCCTATGTACAGAGGATCGTGGATCTCGTCGTCTCTGGCACTCTCAGCCTCACACACGACCGTGAGCACCTGGAACGTTTTCTCCAGTGGGTTGACACCTGGGAACCAGAGAAGAAGTGGCGACTCCTCTCGGTCTTTGATTTGTTGTGGCGCAATTACCCCGCGTCGGATCTATGGGACATCGTGGAGCTTGCGTGACGCCGACTTCTGCCCGCGTGCCAACGGTTCCGCCCAGGACGAGTTCGCTGAGGACACCGCCCCGCGCTTTTCGCCTGCCGGTACCGGTCGTGGTGGGGGAAGCGGGGCGGCGGGCGCTTTGGTTTGTGCAAGTGCCCTCGTCAGGGTATAATCTGGGCAAGTCGTCGTTTCCGGATAAGCGATGTAGGTGGAAAAACGTCCATGTAGTCAGTGTTAGGCGCAACGATCATCAGGAGCAGCCCCATGCCATCCAAGAGAGTCAAGATACTGCCAAGTGAAGAATGGGTTGGTGGAGACTTGAGAGAAATTGTCTTCAAATACTCGATCGTGGACGTTGACCTAGTCGGAAAACCTGAAGAAGAAGCCCAGACCGCGCTCGGAAAGGTTGTTGTCGGGATATCGCAAACACTTGAGACCCTGTGGGGTCCTCAGGTCAAAAGTGTGAACGGAGTTCTGCTTGGGTATGCCAGGCAGCTTATCGAGGACAAGCTATATGATGGCATCCTAACCAACTATGAGGAGATTCAGCTTTCCACCTACAACGCTCCGGATCACCCCCCCTTTGACCCAGAGATGGTTCAACCGTCCTTTGATGCCAAATACCAATCCCCGGCGGCGCTCGAAGATCTTACAGAAAGGGCTGCTCCAAACCAGGACCTGGCATCAGAGATTATTGACCTTCGAGACAATATTAACGCATTGTTTGGAGAGAGATTCGGTGGCCGTATTCTGACACTACCACAAGAAAGAAGCCTATCGGAGCTTTCTAGGACATGCAACAGTCACGAGGAGTTCGCATACCGCGTCGCATCCCTATCGGGACTTGCGACGTCCATAGAGACAAATTACAAGACCAGAATCCAGTCCAGTGAAAATAAGAAATCACTCAATTTGCTGGGCGAATTCCTTAGACATCACTTCCCCGCTCGAGATACAAACCAAATAATGGACACCCTTCAGAACCTCAATCGTCTTCGGAAAATGTATCCGATACACACTGATCGCGCTGGCGGAGTTATGAGTTCATTTGCATTTTTCGGACTTGAGTATCCGATCCAAGACTACCAGGCTGCGTGGCTAACGCTGTTAGAGGCTTACTCTGAGGCGCTTCACTCATTGCTGGATTTGGTGAAATCAACTGATCAACAATCCAGTTGCGCCTAACACGAGCCATGCCTGACCAGGCTTTGCCTGCGGCAAATCGCAGCGCGTGAGGTAGCGAGAGCGGCTCTGATCAGAAAGGCTCAATTGCAGACACGCCTCGCGGATGAGATCATCCGTTAGCGAAAATCCCATCTGGAGACCGCTTCCCATCACAAGGAGTCATACCTATGACCCACAACCACGCCGAACCCATCCCAAAAGAAACGACCGACATCGCCGCAGAACAACGTGCCCGGCTCAAGGAACTCTTCCCCGAAGCCTTCACCGAGGGCGGCGACCAGGGTCGCGTGGACTTTGAAAAGCTCCGCGCCACGCTGGGCGCTGATCTCCACCTACAGCGGCGGTTACCCGGACGCCTTTACCTGGATGGACGATCAGGTGTTCGTCGTCGAGCTAAAGGCCGGCGGGCGCGTCGTGCGCCTGGCGCACACCCACTCTCTGGTGAACCAGGAGATGGAGCACGACTACTGGGCCGAGCCCCAGGCCACCGTGAATCACGACTTTACCCGCATCCTGTTCACCTCCAACTGGGGCCGCTCCGGCACCGACGAAGTAGAGATGTACCTGATCGAACTGCCCCCGGATTGGCCCGACGCCGGGCCTTAGCCAGGTCGCTGCCACTACGTCTGCCCCGGCTGTGGGTTCGACCGCCGCGCTCCCTTCTCCTGCAAGACCCTCCTCTGCCGAATAGGGCCAGTCCGGGCCAGATGCTATTATAGTTTTGTCCATTTTAGTTCCGCTACCCCTACTACGACCTGTGGCACATCCTGGGCAGATCGACCTTGCAGCGAGATATAATACCTTCGCTGGTGGCTCAAAAATGCGCTCATCGCGCAGTGACATTCGATTCGCCGGTGAGTTTCTTCGCCCCGGCGCTGGTGCAGGTGGCGCGGAAGGAGTGGGACCGACAGCTACGACCCTTTGTGTCTGACTGTCCCGATGCTGAGCAAGTTCTGTCCGAGCTACAGCCCTTGGTGATGAAGATATGGTCAGGATAGAGCCGATGTCAAATCAGCCTCTCCCAGGGGAGCGGACCAAGCAATGAGTCCATATCGGTGGCAGCGCATTAACGAGGCATGATCTCTCCTTTATCTATCAACGGTTGTGTTTAAGACAGAATCATTGGTAGAGTATCACGATTTTGTCGAGGGTGCATGCTATCAGCCATTCGTCCCATCTCCGGCTGGATATTCACCCGCCGCAACAGGTTGGCGTTGGTCACCACGGTCACTGAACTGGTGGCCATGGCGATTTCCGCCAGCACCGGGTGCATCATCCCCAGGATTGCCAGCGGGATCATCACCACGTTGTAGAAAAAGGCCCAGAAGAGGCCCTGCACCACCTTGTTGAACGTGGCGCGGGAGAGTTTCACCGCGCTGACCACGCTGGACAAATCGCCACGCACCAGCGTGATGGCGGCGGCCTCGATGGCGATATCGGTGCCACTGCCGATGGCGATGCCCACGTCGGCCTGAGTCAGCGCCGGGGCGTCGTTGATGCCGTCGCCGACCATGGCGACCAATCCATCTGTCTTTGCCTGCAACCGCTGGATCTCGGCCAGTTTGGCCTCCGGCAGCACCTCGGCCAGCACGCGGACGACGCCCACCTGACGGGCGATGGCCTCGGCCGTGCGCCGGTTGTCGCCGGTGAGCATCACCGTCTCCAGCCCCAGCGCCTTCAACTCGCGGACGGTGGCCACGGCGTCATCCTTGAGCGTGTCGGCCACGGCCAGCAGCCCCAGCAACTCTCCGTCCACGGCGACCAGCATCGCCGTCTTGCCCTTCTCCTCCAGGCGGCGCATCTCGTCTTCCAGCGTGGCTACGGCGACGCCGTGCTCCTCCAGCAATGTCCGGCTACCCACCAACACGCTCTCTCCGTCAACGACGCCCCGCACACCCTTGCCGCGCAACGCCTCAAAGTCGCGCAACTCACCCAACGCCAGCCCTTGCTCCTCCGCCCGGCGCACCACCGCCTGGCCCAGCGGGTGCTCGCTCCCCACCTCCACCGACGCCGCCCAAAGCAGGATTTGTTCATTTGTCGTTTGCTCATTTGTCATTCCGACCACGTCAGTCACTTCCGGCCGGCCCTTGGTGAGCGTCCCCGTCTTGTCAAAGACCACCACCCGCACGTCCTGCATAGCCTGGATGGCCTCACCGGAGCGGATGAGGATGCCGTTCTCGGCGCCAATGCCGCTGCCCACCATCAGCGCCGTGGGCGTGGCCAGCCCCAACGCGCATGGACAGGCGATGACCAGCACCGAGACGGTGTTTATCAGCGCCAGCGTGAAACGGCCCAGGTTGGGGTCCACCCAGGGCAGGAAACCACTGGCCCACACGGTGATGGGGCGCAGCGTCTCGGGGAACAGGAACCAGGCCAGGAAGGTGAGCAGTGCGACGACGACGACGATGGGCACAAAGACGGCCGTCACCCGGTCGGCGAAAGACTGGATGGGCACTTTGGTTCCCTGGGCCTGCTCGACCAGGCACACCATCTGGGCCAGGAACGTATCCTGGCCCACGCGGGTGGCACGTATTCTCAGCAGCCCATCCTGATTGACCGTGGCCCCGATCACCTCGTCGCCGGACTGCTTGCTGACCGGCATGGATTCGCCCGTGGCCATGGACTCGTCCACGGCGCTCTCACCGACGACCACGACCCCGTCGGTGGGGATCTTTTCGCCGGGGCGGACGACCATCACGTCGCCCACCTGCACCGCTTCGATGGGTACCTCCCGCTCCACACCGTTCACCAGGACGCGGGCGGTTTTGGCTCCCAGTTCCAGCAGTTTGCGGATGGCCTGGGAGGCGCGTCCCTTGGCGCTCGCCTCCACGTAGCGGCCGGTCAGGTGAAAGGCCATAATCATAGCCGACACCCCAGCATAGGTGGGGATGGGCACGAAGAAGGTGGCAATGCCGGTGAGGAAGGAGGCCCCGGCGCCCAGCGCGATGAGCGCGTCCATGTTAGGTGCGCCGTGGATGGTCGAACTCCACGCCGCCACGTAGGTGCGCTGGCCGACCCAGAAGAGCACCGGTGCTGCCAGAAGGAGCATCCCCAGTTTGAAGACGGTCGGGTTGGGCCAGGCCACTCCCGCCAGCATCTCCGGCAGCATCCACAGGATGATGGGCCCGGTAAAGGCCCAGGCCAGGAGCATCCGCTGGCGGGCGTCCTGCATTTTGCGCACATCGCGAGAGAGTTCTTCTTCTGCCCGCTCCTCCGCCGTTGGCAGCACCTCGTAGCCCGCCTCGGCCACGGCGCGGCGGAAATCGGGCAGCCCGGTCACGGTGGGGACGTATTCCACGGTGGCCTTCTCGGTCGCCAGGTTGACGTTGACGTTCAGCACACCGGGCGTCTTTGCCAGCGCCCCCTCGACGTGAGCCACACAACCGGCGCAGGTCATCCCGCCGATGGGCAGGCTGACGGTTTGAGTGGACACGTTGTAGCCTGTATCGCGCACGGCGTCCACCAACCGGTCCAGGGGGACTAGCTTAGGGTCAAGGACGACCGATGCTTGCTCTGTGGCCAGGTTGACGTTGGCATCGGCCACCCCCTCCACACCTTTCAAGGCCCGTTCCACGTGGGCCACGCACGAAGCACAGGTCATGCCCTGCACGGGCAGGGTTAGCGTTTGCTTTTTTTCGTCCATATCTCCTTATCCGTTACTGTCTTGTAATCCGTGTTCTACCGCCGCAGTCGCATACCGTTCAGGATCACCGCCACCGACGCGCCGACGTCGGCCGTTATCGCCATCCACAGCGTCGCCAGGCCCGTTGCCGCCAGAGCGAATACGATCACCTTGACCACCAGCGCAAACACGATGTTGGCCATCACCACACCTTTCGTCTTGCGGCTGAGCCACACGACGAATGGTAGTCGGGCCAGGTCATCGCTCATCAGCACCACGTCGGCCGTCTCCATCGCCTGGGCTGAGCCCGCGCCGCCCATGGCGATGCCCACGTCTGCCTGCGCCAGCGCCGGGGCGTCGTTCACGCCATCGCCGACCATTGCCACGGTCTGATACTCCTCCGCCAATGCAATAATGGCGGCCATCTTTTCCTCCGGCAGGAGATCAGCGCGCACCTCATCCACCCCGACCTGGTGGCCGATGGCCTGTGCCACAATCGGGTTGTCACCGGTTAGCATCACTGTGTGGATGCCGCCCTGGGCCTTCAAATCCGCGATGGCCTGGCGGCTGCTGGGGCGTGGTTCATCTGCTACAGCGAACAACGCGCACACACAGCCTGCCCTGAGCGAAGCCGAAGGGTCGTGCCGCACCAGGATCACCGTCTTGCCCTGGGCAGTCAGTTCGTCGGCCAGGCGGCAGACATTCTCCGGGTGCGGAAAACTCTCGTCAAAGTGGGCGTGGCTGGCGACCGTGACCGACGCGCCGTTGACGGTACCCTCCATCCCTCGCCCGCCCAGCACGGTGACATCCTGGGCACCTAGCACCGCTATCCCCCTGGCCTGCGCCTCCGCCAGCAACGCCCGGGCCAGCGGGTGAGATGACTGCGCCTCGACCGCCGCCGCGTGTTGCAGCCCGCAATCCTCGGGGCACTCCCCGCAGGTGCAAACGTCTACTACGTCGGTGATGACGGGACGCCCCTCGGTCAGGGTGCCGGTCTTGTCGAAGGCAAAGACCCTGACCCGGCTCAGCGCCTCCAGGTAACGCCCGCCCTTGATGAGCACCCCGCGGGAGGCCGCGTTGGTCATCGCGCTCACCAGGCTGACCGGCGTGCTGATGACCAGGGCACAGGGGCAGGCGATGACCAGCATCTGCAAAGCCCGCATCAGCCAGCCGTGGTCTCCCCAGAATGGCTGCCCCAAGAGCAGCGGCGGGACGATGGCCACGAGCGCGGCGGTTGCGGTCACCACTGGCGTGTAGATACGGGCGAAGCGGTCAATGAAGCGCTGCACCGACGCCTGGCGTGACTGCGCCTCCCGCACCAACGCCACCATCCGACTGAGGGTGTTGTCTGCCGTCAGGCGGGTTACTTCCACCTCCAGTGCGCCAGAGGTGTTGACTGTGCCGGCGAAAACCTCATCGCCCGGTTTCTTCTCCACCGGCACGCTCTCGCCGGTGATGGGAGCCTGGTCCACCGCGCTCTGCCCGGCGCGCACCACCCCGTCCACGCTGACCCGGTCGCCGGGGCGCACCAGCACGCGGTCAGCGATGGCCAGTTGCTCCACCGGAGTCTCCTGGGTCTCGCCAGTGGGCAGCATCTTGAGGGCCATCGGTGGGGCCAGATCCAGGAGGCTCTCCAACGCGCCCCGTGCTTGCTCCGTGGCGAACTCCTCCAGCGCCTCGCCCAGCGCGAAGAGCACGACTACAACCGCTGCCTCGGCCCACTCGCCGATGAACGCTGCGCCAACGACGGCGATCACCATCAGCATGTTGATGCCCAATCTGTGAGAGAGCCACACTTCCTGAAAGGCGTGGCGCGCCACCGGGATGCCGCCTACGAGGATGGCTGCGGCAAACAGGGTCGTCCGGCTCCAGCCGGGCGCACCGGTCAGCGCCAGCGCCAGCCCCAGCAACGTCAGCAGCCCCGCAATGGCGGTCAGTGTCGTCTCGCGCTCCGAGAAGACGAAGCGCACAAACTGTAGTAACGACTTCAGTCGTTCCGGCACGGGTGCGACCGAAGTCACCACTATGGGCTCAATGCCGGCGGTCGCCTGAACTCTCTCAGCACAACCTGTGCAGGTCTGATCTTCCACAGTGAATGTCTTGGTGGGCATGTCTCTGAATATGACAGCGAATCAGTCGAATGAAACGAATCCTGTTCGATAAATCCCCGAATTCGTTGTCATATCCGGGCGATCCGATCTCAGATGAAGAGCGTGATCGTCGATCCGCGCGCTTCCTGGACGTACGTCCCCACAGCCCCGTACTCGTCAATCAAATCCTCGCGCAAAGCCTCACGGCGCAGACCCATAATCTCCATCGTCATCTCGCAGGCGATGATTTTGCCGCCCAGTTCCTTGAAGTCGGTCATCAGTTTCTCCAATGGCGCTACGTTGGCTTTCTTCATGCGCTGCTTGATCATCCACTTGCCCAGACCCAGCAGGTGCATCTTTGAGAGCGGCCCTTTCTCCAGCCCGCCTCTCTGCAGCCGCTGGAGACCCCAGAAGGTAAAGTAGATCGAAACCTCCATGCCCATCGCCAGCGCCCCGTTGCCGATGATCAGCGCGCTGTACATCTTGTCCATATCGCCGCTGTGCAGTACGATGGTTGCCTTATCTGCCATTGCCTTATCTCCCCCGAAAGTCCCCACGATGCGGATCAGGTTCGTATGTTCGTAGATTCGTATTTATCCTCAACAGCAGCAATGGTGACAACCTTTGGGGGCCTGTTCATTCTCGGCCTTCAGGTATCTCCCCGAATCCTTTACAAAGGCCACCTTGCAGCCCGGAGCACAAAAGTAATAGGTCTGACCCTCGTACTCCGTCCTGGCGGGGGCGGTCTTCGGATCCACCTCCATGCCGCATACTACGTCTTTAGCCATTGTCACTCACCTCCTATCCAGAAATCAACGCCCGAACTCTCGCACTTTCACATTCCTGTCCCATCACCTTCCGTCTTTGGATACGGACCGTCCACTGAGATATACCTAACTCTGGATACGTATCGTCCAGTCGGTATCGCTTCCCTCTACGCTCAGCAACTTTAACCCTAATGCCTTGACTGCCATCGGAATCTCTTTTTTCGACGCCGGGTGCGTGCCGACGACCTCGATCACGTCGCCTGGCGCAGCCTGGCGCAATGCCTTGCGCGTCTCCACCAGCGGCACGGGGCAGGTCTCCCCCCGGCAATTCACTGTGATGTTAGCCTCAACTGCCGGGCACTGTGCCTCCCGGGTGTCCACTTTGATCTTGGGCATCGTTCCACCTCACTCCGTAAACTCCACTGCCACCTTGTCCACGTCCCACAACGGTTCGATCTTCTCCATAATCTCCTCGCGGATGTTGGCGGCGAATTGATGGTCGGGGGGCAAGTCAATCACCACGCGCACCGTGCCATCGGTGACCTCGATCTCCTCGACCAGATTGGTGCGCACCAGGTCGAGCCCGACCACTGGATTCATCACGCGCTTGAGGCGCTTGCGCACCACTTCGACCGTCGTCGGCACACGCTTCTTGACCAGCCCGTGCCGCTCCTCATAGTTCTGAACCGCCGCCCGCAGCCCGTCCACGGCCAGGACGGAGCAATGCGTCTTGATCGGCGGCAGGCCACCCAACGCCTCCGACGCCTGCTTCCACGTGATCGCCTTGACCTCCTCCAGCGTCTTGCCCTGGGCCATCTCGGTGATGATGGAGCCGGTGGCGATGTTGGAGGCGCAGCCGTAGGATTCGAACTTGACGTCGGTGATACGCAGCTCTTCCGGGTCCACCTTCAGGTAGACGGCCACCATATCGCCGCAGGCGGGGCTGCCCTCAATTGACTTGGCGTCGGCGTCCTCGATGCGCCCTACGTTGCGTGGGTGACGAAAATGTTCCATCACGATTTCGCTGTATGGTAATGGCATTGCACTTACTCCTTTCCAAGCGGGCTGATGGCCCGTAACTTTTCAATCACGTCCGATATTGCATCCGCCACTGCATCCACATCTCTGTCCTGATTAAAGCGGCCAAAGGTAAAGCGCACCGAGCCATGCGCCCGCTCGTGGTTGCCGCCTATTCCTAATATGACGTGGCTGGCCTCCAACGAGCGGCTGAAGCAGGCCGAGCCGGTGCTGACGGCGAAACCCCGCATGTCCAGGTGCAGCAGGATTGATTCACCCTCGACGAAGCGGAACGATACATTGGCATTGTGGGGCAGCCGCAGCGTGGGATGGCCGTTGAGGCGCGAGTGTGGAATCTGCAACAGCCGCTCGATCAGCCGGTCGCGCATCTCTTGCAGCCGCGCCGTCCCCTCCGGTGTCACCAACTCGACTGCTTTGGCGAAGCCGACCGCGCCGGGGATGTTCTCCGTCCCGGCCCGCAGGTTGGACTCCTGGAAGCCACCATCCATCCATTTGACCAACGAGGTGCCTTTGCGCACGTACAATCCGCCCACTCCCCTGGGGCCGTGGATCAGGTGTGCCGTCACCGTGACCAGATCAACCGGCGTCTCCCGCACGTTCAGCGGGACGCGAGGGAAACTGTGGGTGGCGTCAGTGTGGAAAAGCACGCCCTTCTCGCGGCAGATAGCGCCGATGGCGGCCACGTCTTGCAGCGTGCCGATCTCCTGGTTGGCCGCCTGCACCGAGACCAGGATCGTCTCCGGTGTGATCGCTTCGCGCAGTTGGTCCAGGTCCAGCCGCCCGTCCTCGTCCACGTCGAGATATGTCACCTGGAAGCCCTGCTTCTCCAGTGCCCTGGCGCTGTGGAGGACGGGGAAGTCCTCGATTCTGGAGACGATGACGTGTTTGCCCTTCTTCTCCCCCAGTGCCAGTGCCACTCCCTTGAGGGCCAGATTGCTGGACTCGGTGCTCCCGGAGGTAAAGATGACCTCCTCCGGCGCGGCTCCCAGCGCAGCGGCGACCCGCGCCCGGGCGTCGTCCAGCGCGTCGCGTGCGTCTATGCCCAGCGAATAGCCGAACTGGGAGGTGGCGACGGCGTAGGTATCGAAAAAGTAAGGCTTCATCGCCTCCAGTACCCGCTCGTCCAGCCTGGTAGATGCTGCGTTATCGAAATAGATGACGTCTTCAAACATATATCCTCCTCTCACTCACTCCTCATTCCGCCGACCAGGGACGATGTACCGCACCTGCCTGTTTGACCTGCTACACCTCGACCTGCCAGCTGGGTGGGCCGTGGGCGCGGATGTTGTCCACGTGCCGCTGGCCGTACTCACCGGTGATGAGCGCCAAAATGCGCATCTCGTTCAATCCTTGTGTGTGACATAAACCAGGTTCTTTCTGAGAAACCTGGTTTCTCTTTGCTCCTGTCGCAATCACTCACCAGAGACGATGGCAGCCAGGTCTTCCTCGACCGTCGTGATGGGCTTGATGTCAAAGTTCTCGACCAGGACATTCAAGACATTGGGCGAGATGAACGCCGGCAGCGTTGGCCCCAGGCGAATGTTTTTCACGCCCAGGGAGAGCAATGCCAGGAGCACGATGACCGCCTTTTGCTCGTACCAGCCAATGTCATACGAGATCGGCAGGTCGTTGATGTCGTCCAGGCCAAACGCTTCTGCCAGTTTCTGGGCAATCACCACCAGCGAATACGAGTCGTTGCACTGCCCGGCGTCCAGAATGCGCGGGATGCCGCCGATGTCACCCAGGTCCAGTTTGTTGTAGCGGTACTTGGCGCAGCCGGCCGTCAGGATGACCATGTCGTGGGGCAGGCTGCGGGCCATCTCGGTGTAGTACTGCCGCGTCTTGTGTCGCCCGTCGCAGCCGGCCATCACGACGAAGCGTTTGATGGCCCCGCTCTTGACCGCTTCCACGACTTTGTCGGCCACGCTCAGCACAGCCTCGTGCGCAAAACCGATCGGGATGATTCCGTGCTCCAGTTCCTGCGGGCTGCCCGATTCCAGCGCCTTGGCAATGACCGGGCCAAAGTCCTTCTGCCCGCCGTCAGTGCGGTCGGGGATGTGCTGGACACCGGGCCACCCGGCCATACCGGTGGTGAAAATCCGGTCCTGGTAACTCTCTCTGGGTTTGATGATACAATTGGTGGTCATCAGAATCGCGCCGCCGAATTTCTCGAATTCTGTTTGCTGATGCCACCAGGAGCCGCCATAGTTGCCCACGAAATGGAGATACTTCTTGAACGCGGGATAGGCATTGGCAGGCAACATCTCGCCGTGAGTGTAGACGTTGACGCCCGTGCCTTCGGTCTGCTGAAGCAACTCGTCCAGGTCGCGCAGATCGTGGCCGCTGATGAGGATGGCGGGGCCTTCGCGGACGCCGATGTTGACCTGAGTCAGTTCGGGATCGCCATACGCGGAGGTGTTGGCCTGGTCCAACAAGGCCATCGCCTGGACACCCATCTCGCCAGCCTTGAGCACCAGGCCCACCAGGTCGTCCACCGACGCATCTTTGTCCGTCGTGGCAAGCAGGCCTTTCTGCAAGAAGGCTAGTAGCGCGTCGTTGTAGTGCTCCAGGACGTAGGCATGGTCGGTGTATGCGGCAAGTCCCTTGAGACCGTAGGTCAACAACTCTCGCAACGAGCGAACGTCCTCGTCCAGATTGGGATCGGACATGACGCCGACAGTCGAACCCTTTTGGATCAACTCGTCCATATCTCCCTTTTCAGGGACCCAGGTCGCCACGTCCGGCAGCGGCTCTGATGTCTCTATGGCCTGTCCGTGCGCCTGTAATTGTTCCTTGAGCCGATCACGCAACTTTAGCGCTCTTTCCGCCAGCGCGACGAACCGCTCCGGGTCGAAATTCGCGTTGGTGATCGTGGCAAAGAGCGCCTGGGCCACGAACAGGTCTGTCTCCGGGTCGGAAATCCCCAGTTCTCTGGCCCGGACCCCGTAGAAAGAAATGCCTTTCGAGAGCCAGATCACCAGGTTCTGGAGACTCGCCACGTCGGCGGTCTTCCCACAGACGCCGCGAACCGTACAGCCCTGATTCTTGGCCGTTTCCTGACATTGAAAACAAAACATGCTCATCTTTCACCTCCTCCATTTGTGTATTGTGGCATTACATTCATCACACCACCAACATCCCCATGTCGCGGGCGAAGAGCCCCAGCCGGTCGCCGGGTTGCAGTAGCGTGTCCAGGCCATGATCACGAGTGCCGGCCTGCTGGTAGCCCAGCCACGGAGTCATCGAGTTGCGCGTTGAGAGAAGTGCTCCGTTCAGGAAGACGTGGCAGACCTCTGCAGGCGAGATGCCTAGCCGTTCCAACGTTGTCTTCACCGTGTCCCCCGACTGTAGTTCCAATCGCACCACGCTCTCCTGGTTGGGCCGGGGGTCGGGCGCGTAGCAGCGCAGACTTCCGTACAGGTGAATCTCCGTCATCAGCATCCCCCTATCCGTGAATGAGCGCTGGCAGGCACCGGGTGCAGACCCACAAACTCTGCCCCTGGTGCCGGACGAGCACGAGGGGAGCCTTGTCCCCTATACCGCCTCCACGCTTTTGACCTCGGGAACCTGCTGCCTCAAGATGCGCTCAATGCCCATCTTGAGCGTCATCGTAGACATAGGGCAACCCCGGCAAGCGCCGACGAGCCTCACGGAAACGATGCCTTCGTCGTTCACATTGACCAACTCCACATCCCCTCCATCTGCCTGGAGGCGCGGCCTGATGGACATCAAGGTTTTTTCCACTTTCTCTTTCAAGGTGTTCTGTTCCGTGCTCATTTGTTCTACTCCTTTCTGACTTATCTTCCCTCCACAAAAGGAACCGCCTTTCTGTCATCAGTGTAGCAGAAAGGCGGCCGTCTGTATACGACAAAAGTCACATTATGCTTCTACTAACACAGGAAGCGCAAAAGCGAACGTGCTTCCCTCTCCCTCCACACTCTCGACCCATAAGCACCCGCCGTGCGCCTCAATCAGGCTGCGGGCTATGGTCAGGCCCAACCCGCTGCCGCCTGTGGCCCGCCGCCGGACGCGCCCCCCCCGCCAGAATCGCTCAAACCTGTGAGGCAGGTCCTCAGACGGCACGCCAGGCTCGTCGTCGGTCACGGCTACAGTCACCTCCTGCCCATGGAAATTCGCAGCCTAGAGGCCAATGTCGGCTGAAAGCCGACTCCAGCACATCGAATTACTGGGCGATCGCGTCGGCCAGTTTCGCCCGCTCCGCCAATACGTCGGCCATCACCGCGCGCAGCAAATCCAGCGCCTGTATGACGCGACCGTCCCGCAATGCATACCGGATGGCATTGTCCTCCCGCGTGGCTGTGACCAGCCCCCGGTCGCGCAGCACCTTCAAGTGGTGCGAGACAGTGGGCTGCTTGACCTCCAACATCTCTGCCAGTTCAGTCACGTGGCGCGGGCTGTCGGCCAGGAAGTATAGGATCAGGATACGAGTAGGATCGGCCAGGCCCTGGCATACCTGGGCGTGTAGTAGACTGACTTCCTCGATTAGTGCCTGATCCATTTCGATGCTCCCCTGGGCCTGCGAATAGGAATTCGCAGGCTGGCGGCCAAAGCCGGCCGAAGCCGACTGCAGTAGGGGCGTGGTCACCGCGCCCTTACCTGGGCTTTGCGCCTGTGGATTTGCATCCCCAGGCGCGACGATTACGATTCTAGCACGCCTGGCTCAGATGAACAACTGTATCTTTGAGTTGGCGGCCTCTTTGACGAAGGTGGCTACTCCAACGACGTTTTCCACCTCCGGGATTAGGTCATCGCGACCGATCTCCAGTACGTCCATGCTCATCTTGCAGGCCAGGAGGTGCATGTCCAGATCAATAGCCATCTGGAGCAATTCTTCGAGCGAGGCGACCTTCTTGTCGCGCATCATTTTGCTAAACAGCACTCGTCCGACACCGCCAAAACTGAAGCGGGAGGGGTTCAGGCGGTTGACGCCACCCCGGTTCATCATCCCCATCATCTTACCCAGGAAGGATTGGGCCTTGATGGGTGTTCCCTTCTTGATGGCGTTCAATCCCCAGAAGGTGAAAAAGAGGATGGTGTCCATGCCGGCAGCGGCGCATCCCGTGGCGAGAATCAGGGTGGCAAAGACCTTGTCCAGGTCGCCGCTAAAGACGACAATCGTCGCTCGGTTGTTGTCCTCAGACATGGCCATTCACCCCACTTTCCTGACGTAGTACCGGAAGTAGTCTCCAGCCGGCTCTTTGCCCAGGAACTCGTTGCCTGTCTGTTCGCACCAGGCGGGGATGTCGGCGTGCGCGCCTTCGTCGTCGGCGCGAATCTCAAGCACCTGCCCCGCCTCCAGTTTCTTCATGTTCCTGGCCATGAATGCGATGGGCATCGGGCACAACTGCCCAACCGAATCCTGCACCATATCTACTTGAATTTCCATTTGCTCTTAGCCTCCTGTGTGGTGTGTTAGAGCCACGGCACCACATGGTGCTGCTCTACCAGTTCCACGAAACCATCGTAATCTATGACCTGGATGCCGTCAACCAGCGAAGTGAGGCCACGCGCCTCTAGGTCGGCCTGCAAGGCATAGACCGGGTGCTGCTCCAATGCCCGGTCTATCAAGCCCGCACTCGCGGTCCCCTGGGCGGCGGCGTATACGCCGTCTTCGTACAACAGGATCGGCTCGCCGGCCGGCGCGATCCTCAGCATAGATTTCAGGTTGCCGAACATCAAACACAGGCAGACTGGCCGCTTCGTTGGCCCACGAGATCAACAACCCCCTGCAGTCGGTCATCGGTTACCTGGTCTGGCCGAGGAGTCGCTGGCCGAAGGGGAGGACGCGGGCGAGTTCCTTCAAATAGCAACGGAGGAGCTGGAACGTGCAGCCGGTATCGTAACACAGTTGCGCGACCTGAATCGGCCCTCGAAGCCGGAGGAGAGGAGGCCCACTGACGTGAACGCGCTGTTGGAGCAAGTGCTGATGCTGACCAAGAAGCAGTGCCAAAAGCACCAGATAGAGGTGAATTGGGAGGTGGCGGATGATCTGCCTCCGCTCATGCTGGTGCCCGACCGGGTGCGACAGGTGCTTCTGAACCTGGTGCTCAACGCTGTAGACGCCATGCCTGAGGGCGGCCGCCTGCAGGTGGGCACGAGCCGCACCGGTGATCCGGCGGGGGTGTGTATTTCGTTCGCCGATAGCGGAAGAGGCATAGCCCCGGATACCATATCCCGCGTTTTCGATCCCTTCTACACTACCAAGCCCGAGGGGTTGGGATTGGGGTTGTATATCACTCACAACATCGTCGGGGAGCACGGAGGGCACGTCGAGGTGGAGAGCCGTGTGGGAGAGGGGACCAAGTTCAAGGTATGGTTGCCGGCGTGAATGTTGCCGGCGAGGGCGGGAACGAGGTTGGCCGAAGGTTACTCTGTGGAGATCGTGAGCGAGCCTTCACCGGCAGACGAGGATAGGAGGGGGGGAATGGCAGAAGTGGTGCGCACTCTGGTGGTGGATGACGAGGAGAGGATCCGCCTCACCCTGGGGGAGACCTTGCGACGAGTTGGACACGTCGTGGTGACGGCGTCCAGCGGTGAGGAGGCGCTGGATCTGCTGCGGGAGACCGCTTTTGACGTAGCGGTAGTGGACTTGAACCTGGGCGGCCGCATAGACGGCCTGCGAGTGCTGGAAGCGGCGCGGTGGCGCTGGCCCGGGATGGCCGTCGTCATCTTGACCGCCCACGGCTCGTTGGGGTCGGCTATCGCCGCCATCCGTGAGGGAGTGGACGACTATCTGCTCAAGCCGGCCAAGCCGGCCGAGGTACGGCAGGCCGTACAAGAGGCCCTGGACCGGCGAAAGGCACTGGCTCAGTCCCAAGAGGGAGGCGAGAAAAGACGTGTCGTACAGTGTGGCGGCTTTTTCGTTGACCTGGAGCAGCACCTGGCAACTTTGGATGGACGGCCACTGGAACTGACGGTTCAGGAGTTCAAACTGTTGGTTCATCTGATGCAGAATGCCCCCCGGGTAGTCCGCCCACCGGAGTTGGTGCAGGTGGTACGGGATTATGAGGCCGAATATCTGCACGAGGCCCGGCAGATCATCAAGTGGTACATCCACCGTCTGCGGCGCCAGGTCGAACCTGATCCCTCCAGTCCCCGCCATATTCTGACTGTGCGCGGCGTGGGGTACAGGTTTAAGGAGTAGCGACCCACCTTAATACAGCGTCAACCAAATTCCAACCTTCTTGCACCAACCTCAACAGCAGTCCCAACCGAGTTCGTCGGTTTGAGGCTGCTTTTTGTGTTAAGATAGCGGTTGTCCAGGACCGCTGATCTGGATACTGGATGTTTGTTGTGATCTCGATCTCATCTCAAGGGGGGAGCGCCTGACAAGAATGGATGTACGTAAGCACATACTGGTCGTTGACGACGACGAGCGGGTGCTCTTCGTCTTGCACCGCACCTTGATGAGGCTGAGTGATGGATATGAAGTCGCGGCCGCCCGGAATGGCCGTGAAGCGCTGGATGAGATCAATGCGAGACCTTTCGACCTGGTTATTACCGACCTGAGAATGCCAGGTATGGACGGTGTGGGGCTTACGGAGAAGATCAGGGCTTTGAGTTCCGATACAGTGGTGATCTGGATAACGGCCTATGGCTGCCACAAAGTGGAGGCTGAGGCGGCCCGGCTGTCGGTTTATGAATGCCTGGAGAAGCCTTTGAAGGTTACCGAGATACGGCGGGTCGTGCAGGAGGCGCTGAGGAGCACGGGTGTCACGTTAGGGAGGTAGTGCTTATGTGAGATCAGAAGAAACGTAAGGCGCGTTAACTCTAAGAAGAGACAGTCATTCCAAGAAAAGACCAAAAAAGAAAGGAGAAATATCATGGCTAAGGTAGCACGAGAGATGGTGGAGAGGGCGGGAGTGAACGTTGACCAACTGCTGGAACTGTTGGTCAAGAATGCAGCCGCCGAACTCACCACCTACTACTACTACACAATTCTGCGGGTCAATCTGATTGGCCTGGAGGGAGAGGGGATCAAAGAGATTGCAGAAGTGGCCCGCATCGAAGATCGCAATCACTTTGAGGCCCTGGTGCCCCGCATCTATGAACTAGGCGGGGAACTGCCTCAGGATATGAAAGAGTTCCACGACGTATCTGCCTGCCCGCCGGCATACCTGCCCGAAGACCTGACGGACATCGAGGCTATCTTGACGGTGCTGGTGGAGGCCGAGAGATGTGCAGTACGGGGATACACCCAGATCTGCAACATGACCGCTGGCAAGGATCATCGAACCTACGATTTATCTCTGGCGATCCTCAACGAGGAAATCGAGCACGAATCGTGGTTCTCCGAGTTCCTGGGTGAGGGGCCGTCCGGTCACTTTATGCGTCGTGGTGAGACCTCGCCCTTCGTGTCCAAGTTCCTGAGGTAAGGTCGGATTCGGTGAAGGGGAGGCCCTGATTTGCACAGGGTCTCCCACTTGTCCCCCCGGCAGTAAGAGCCAAAGGCATTCTGGACATGCAAAGGTTTACGAAGAAGGAACTTACCCAATACAATGGCAAGGATGAGGCACTTGCCTTCATAGCCTACGAGGGCAAGGTATATGATGTATCTCGCAGTTTCCTGTGGCAAGGTGGTCGGCATCAAGTGCTGCATACTGCTGGTGTGGATCTGACTGCCAGTCTTGATCATGCTCCCCACGGCGCAGATCTGCTGGAAAGAGTTCCCATGATTGGAATGCTCGAGGAAGATTGATGCTATGCTCCGTGCCGACGGCAGGGATATCGTGAAGGGCAATGTGCTGGAGGGGTTCCTCGTGTCGCGGTCACGGGTTCAAAAACTAGAAGGAGGAAACAGCTATGGACAAATGGGAATGTATTGTGTGTGGGTACATTTACGACCCGGAGGTGGGCGACCCCGACAACGGTATCGCCCCCAGCACGCTCTTCGAGGCGCTACCCGACGATTGGGTCTGTCCCGACTGTGGCGTGGGCAAGGACATGTTCGAGAAGGTAGAATAGAGCAAGGGATGAAACATGTCGTCGTCGGCAACGGCGTCACCGGTGTGACGGCGGCTCAGAGCATCGTGCGGGCCGATCCTTCCGCCGAGGTGCATATCTTCGGCGCGGAGCCTTACCCCTACTACCGTCGCCCTCTGCTGTGGGAGTTCATCGCTGGTGAGATCGAGCGGGACGCGCTCTACTTTCGACCGCCAGCGTGGTATGTTGAGCGTGGAATCTACCCGCACCTGGGGATTGAGGTCACCGTGATTGACCCTACGGCCCATCGCCTCGCTCTGGCCGACGGCTCCCAGGTGGAATACGACCGCCTTCTGCTTGCCACGGGCGCTCGCCCCTTTGTCCCCCCTTGTGAAGGCACGGATAAAGCGGGAGTTTTTACCTTGCGCACGCTGGACGACGCGCAGGCTATCAAGGCGTATTCCCCCCCTCATCCCCCCCAATGAGGAGGACAGAGGGGGGTGCAGTGGTCATCGAATGTGTGGTGGAGGCGGACGAATACACCCAATTGCGACACGTGGACCTGGCGGCTGGCCACTACCGCAAGTTTGTGCTGCGCGAGGGGCGCATCGTGAGTGCGATTCTGCTCAACGACAAAGAACGGGCAAGGCACGTCACTCAACTCATCAAGCAGGGTGCGGATGTTTCGGCCCACGCCAACCATCTGTTGGATGACGACTTCGATCTGAAGTCGCTGTTACAGACCGAGCCACAGGCCTGATGCCCCATAGATCACGTTTCGATAGGGGCAGAAGTTGTGCGAAGGAGGTGACTTGGGGAAGGAATAAGGAAGCAACCCATCTGAGATCAGCAATCGGCCCAAAGCCATCGTTGGGCCTAGCGCCCGCACCTACCTATCGCGGGCGACCACAAGAGAGGAGGTAACCAGAGTGAGCGTGCAAGTAGGCAAAGAAGCGCCGGGTTTCACCGCCATGGCGTATCATGAGGATGCGGCTAAGGAGATCGAACTCTCCGATTACCGAGGCAAGTGGGTGATGCTCTGCTTCTACCCTGCTGATTTCACCTGCGTCTGACCGACGGAACTGTCGGCAGTTGCCGTCAAATATCCCGAGTTTCAGGAGTTGGGAGTAGAGGTGCTTTCGGTCAGCGTGGACAGCACCTACTCCCATAAAGTCTGGCAAGAGGTGGAACTGTCCAAGATGGTAGAGGGGGGCATCCCCTATCCCATGCTCTCGGATCCCGGGGGCAAAATCGGCGCTCTATACGGAGTGTATGACGGGGAGAAGGGAGTAGATGTTCGTGGCCGCTTCCTGATCGATCCGGAGGGAGTGGTCCAGGCCATGGAGATTCTAACCCCACCGGTAGGCCGCAACGTGGCAGAAGTTGTACGCCAATTGAAGGCCTTCCAACACCACCAGGCCACCGGGGAACTAATGCCTTCCGGGTGGCAGCCAGGCAAACCAATCCTGCCACCCGAGACCGAAACCCTCAAAATGGCTGGCAAGGTTTGGGAGATTTGGAAACCAGAGATGGCGTTTTGAGGCTGTCACACCTAAGCGCCAGATTTACCGGGACAGAGCGAACCCTACTTTGGCAGGCCCACAGAGCAGGTACTGGGTACCGGGTGTGTGGTGTTGCCCTGGGGAGAGCGGCGAACTTCTCCTGCGCATGCGCGAGGCCGGCGCCGAGGTGACGGTTGTGGGTATGCCTGGCGTGAAGGAATACCACAGCAAACTGGGCTATCCGGTGAAAGTAGACGTCGCTGCTGACGAGGTCTCGGCGGACGACTTTGACGCGGTCATTGTGCCAGGTGGCTACGCGCCCGACCGGATACGCCGCCACCGACCGATGCTCGACCTGGTGAGAACCGTGTTCGAGCGCGGCGGCGTCGCGGCTGCCATCTGCCATGCTGCGTGGGTGCCCATCTCGGCGGGCATCATGAAAGGCAAGCGGGCCACGTGCTTCTTCGCAGTCAAAGACAATGTGATCAACGCCGGGGCTACTTACGTTGACGCGGAAGTGGTGCAGGACGGCAATCTGATCACCTCACGTGTGCCAGGCGACCTGCCCGCTTTCTGCCGGACGATCATCGCGGCGCTGAAGTGAAACCTGCGCCCAAACAGAGCTATCAACTAAAGGAGGTCAAGTCAAAATGGGTACAAAAGGAAGAGCGATCGTAGGTATGGACGTAGACAATCTCATCGAGAGGCTCAACAAGGCTCTTGCAGACGAGTGGCTGGCGTACTACCAGTACTGGGTAGGAGCCAAGGTAGCCAAGGGGCCTATGAGAGGAGCAGTTACCTTGGAGCTCGAAGAGCACGCCACCGAGGAGCTGGGCCACGCGCTGATGCTCGTGGATCGCATCCTCCAGCTCGGCGGCACGCCGCTCCTGGCACCCCAAGACTGGTACGAGATGACCAACTGCGGGTACGAACCCCCTGAAGATCCCTACGTCGAAGTCTTGCTGGAACAGAATATCAAGGGCGAGCAGTGCGCCATCCAGGTGTACCAGGAGCTGGTGGCGCTGACGAAGAACGCCGACCCGGTGACGTATGAGATGGCTCTGCAGATTATGACGGAAGAGATCGTGCACGAGGAAGATTTGCAGGCTCTAGAGGAAGACATACAGTTGATGAGAGAAAGGAGGTAAAATGACATTAGGAGACACCATTCAGACAGCGGATTGGAAGAGGGAGAAGCACGCACCGGTGATCGAGTGCCCAGACGCAGTGAAGGCGGGCAAGGTCTTTGAGGTGCAGGTCGGCGTGGGGAAGGAGATCACTCACCCCAACACCGCCGAGCACCACATCAGTTGGATCGCGCTCTACTTTCAACCGGAAGGGGACAAGTTCCCCTATCAGGTGGGCCACTTTGAGTTCAGCGGCCACGGCGAGGGCACTGTGTTCACGACGCCTGTGGCGAGTGTGTCGTTGAAGGTGAGCAAGCCTGGCGCGTTGCGCGCGATGTCCTTCTGCAACATCCACGGGCTGTGGGAGAGCAGCAAGGAGATCAGCGTGGGTTAGTAGACTGGTAGATTGGGTGGCATGTGCGAGGAGCCCTCTCCACCAATCTACCAGTTTACCAATTCACCACCCACCCACCAGTCTAGCAAAGGAAGTGGGAAAATGGATATCAGCAAAGAGTTGCGGGAGCAACTGCTGGTTTACCAGAGAAACGAGATCACCGAGCATCACATCTACAAGAGGTTGGCCGGAACGATCAAGTCCCCTGAAAACAAGCGGGTTCTGGAAAAGATTGCCGATGACGAACTTCGACACTACCGGCGTTGGCGAATCTATACGCAGCAGGACGTCAAACCCGGCAAACTGACGGCCTGGAAGTATTACTTGATCAGTCGTGTCTTCGGCTTCACCTTCGGGATCAAGCTGATGGAGATGGGTGAGGAAGACGCTCAGGATAATTATGCACAACTGCGAGAGGCAATCCCGGAAGTTGATGCTATTATCCGCGACGAGAATGAACACGAAGATGCTTTGATTCAACTTCTGGATGAAGAGCGGCTCCGCTACGTGGGTTCTATTGTATTGGGTCTGAATGATGCGCTGGTGGAACTGACCGGCGCTCTTGCCGGCCTTACTCTGGCGCTTCAAGACACGAATCTGATCGCCCTGACCGGTTCGATCACCGGTATCGCCGCCGCCCTCTCGATGGGAGCCTCAGAGTACCTCTCCACCAAGTCTGAGGGGGGCGACCAGAACCCGCTGCGGGCTTCGATTTACACTGGCAGTGCTTACATCGTCACCGTGCTGGTCTTGATTTTGCCCTACCTGGTGCTGAGTAATTTACATTTGTCTGGGACTGACGTTGAGTGCCGCGGTCTTGATTATCGCCTTTTTCACCTATTACATTTCCGTTGCCCAGGAGGTGTCGTTCAAGGGCCGTTTCTTGGAGATGACCGGCCTGAGCATGGGCGTGGCAGCGTTGAGCTTTTTTGTTGGTTTTATCATCCGCTTTTTCCTGGGGGTTGACGTGTGATTGGGACACAGATATTGTAGGTCGGGTTGCCAATCCGGCACACATAAGGGAGGTGAAATATGAAATACCGCAGGTTAGGCAATGCAGGCCTCAAGGTCAGCGAACTGGGCTTGGGCGGCTGGACGACCTTTGGCGGCAGCATCAAAGATGCCGAGCTGGCGCGCCAGATCATCACCACAGCTTACGATAACGGGGTGAGCTTTTTCGATATCGCCGACGTTTATGCCACCGGCGAAGCCGAACGGATGATGGGCGCGGTGTTGCGCGAGTTCCCGCGTCACACGCTGGTCATCTCCAGCAAGGTCTTTTGGCCGATGAGCGACGACGTCAACGACCGGGGGCTTTCACGCAAGCACCTTATGGAATCGGTGCATAAATCGCTCAAGCGTATCGGCACAGATTATCTCGACATCTACTTTTGCCATCGCTACGATCCGGAGACGGGGTTGGAAGAGGTGGTGCGGGCGATGGACGACCTGGTGCATCAGGGCAAAACCCTGTATTGGGGCACCAGCGAGTGGAGCGGCGCTCAGATTGCAGAGGCGGTCGGGTTGGCGCGGCAGTACAACCTCTACCCGCCGCAGGTCGAGCAGCCGCAGTACAGCATCCTGTACCGCGACCGGGTGGAACGAGAGATTCTGCCTGTGACCGCATCCAAGGGAATCGGGCTGACCACCTTCAGTCCGTTGGCGAGCGGAATGCTTACCGGCAAGTACGACGATGGCCTGCCGGAGGACAGCCGCCTGGCCCGCGAGGACTGGCTTCGTGAGTCCTGGTTCAAAGAAGAGAAGCGAGAGCTGGTGCGCCGTCTCAAGCCCATCGCCGCCGGGCTGGGCATCACCCGCGTCCAACTGGCCCTGGCCTGGATTCTGCGCCAGCCGGGTGTGAGCAGCGTCATCACCGGCGCAACCAGGGTCGCCCACGTCGAGAGCAACCTGAAGGCAGTGGACGTAGAACTAGATGAGGATGTGCTGGCTCAGATTGACGCCACCGCTCCGCCAAAACAGTAACAGAAGGGGATTGGAAAATGGCACAGACCTTGAAAAAACGGACTTTGGGCAAGAGTGGCATCGCCGTCACCGAGATTGGCATTGGCCTATGGGCCATCGGTGGCGACGATTGGGGACCTACCGATGATCGAGATTCCTTGAGCACGATTGACGCCGCCCTGGACGCTGGCGTGACTTTCTTCGACACCGCCGATCTCTACGGCGCTGGCCACAGCGAAGATCTGCTGGGGCAAGCGATGCAAGGGCGTCGAGACAAGTTCGTCGTTGCCACCAAGATTGGTTGGCAGAACTTTGACAGCGAGCGCAACCAAACCGCCTACGACACGGTGGAGAAACTGATTGCTGGCGTGGAGAGCAACCTGTGCCGCTTGCAAACCGACTACGTGGACACCATTCAGAGCCACATCAGCTTTCGCGACCCCACGATGGAAGTATTTCTGGAAGGTTTTCGGAGGCTCCAGCGGGATGGCAAAGCGTTGGCCTACGGTGTCAGCACCAGCAACTTGGCGTACCTGAAGGTTTTCAACGCCGATGGTAACTGTGTTACCCTGCAGACTGACTACAGCATCCTCAACCGGACAGCAGAGGCAGAGATATTTCCATATTGCCTGGAGAACGGCATCGGCGTCATCGTGCGCGGCCCTCTGGCGATGGGTATTCTGACAGGCAAGTTCGGCCCCGACACGCAGTTTGGCGCGGGTGATTTCCGGCAGCGCTGGCAGGACAATCCAGAGGAACGCAATACTTACCTGGAAGATCTGGCAAAGGTGGAAAAGTTGCGCCTCCTGGCCGAGGGTCGCACCATGGCTCAGTTGGCCCTCCAGTTTGTGATGGCCCATCCGGCGGTCACAGTGGCTATCCCCGGCGCTAAGACCGTCAAACAACTGCAAGACAACGTAGGCGCGGCGTTGCTCCCACCGCTGACCACTGAGGAAATGGCGCGGATTGACGCCATTACGCCGCCGGGTGGCGGGCGCAAGGTCTGGCCTGCATAAGGTCCACATAAGGAAGAGTTTGAGTGAAAGGCATCGCAAAGTGATCGAGAAACAACCGTTCGGCCGTACAGGCCATATAAGCACACGCACCCTATTTGGAGCGGCCAGCCTCAGCCACGCGACCCAGGCCGAGGCCGACCGCGCGTTGGAGGTGCTACTGGAATATAGCGTCAATCACATAGACACAGCCGCCTTGTATGGCGAAGCGGAGTTGCGTATTGGGCCGTGGATGGAGCGATACCGCCAGAGGTTCTTCCTGGCCACCAAGACGGAACAACGCACGTATCAGGGCGCCTGGGACGAACTGCGCCGTTCATTGGAACGGTTACGCGTTGATTACGTGGATCTGTGGCAGATGCACATCCTGGTGGACCCGGAGGACTGGGAGACGGCGATGGGGCCAGGCGGGGCGCTGGAGGCGTTCATCGAGGCCCGTGAGCAAGGGCTGGCGCGCTCCCTGGGCGTGACGGGCCACGGTTTAACTGTCGCTGCCATGCATAGGCGCAGCCTGGAGCTTTTTGACTTTGACTCGGTGTTGTTGCCCTACAACTATCTACTGATGCAGAATCCTCAGTACGGGGCCGATTTCGAGGCGCTCGTAGCCATTTGTCAGGAGCGGAATGTGGCGGTGCAGACCATCAAGTCCATTGTCCGCAGCCCGTGGGGAGATAAGCCACAGACCCGCAGCACCTGGTACGAACCACTCGAGGACCAAGCCGATATTGACCGGGCAGTACATTGGGCGCTAGGCCGGCCGGGCATCTTTTTGAACACAGTGGGTGACATCCACCTGCTCCCCAAAGTGTTGGATGCCGCCAGCCGCTTCCAATCAGCCCCGCCCGAAGAAGCGATGGCAGAGATGGCAACGAAACTGGAAATGGCGCCGCTTTTTGTCTGAGCTTGGGGCCGGTACGGAATCGGCCCTGCGGCTGAAAGGACGAGGGAGAATAATGGTAATTCAATGGTTCGAAAATTTGACCCCAATATTACAAGCATTGTCAGCCACCGGCTTTACCTGGTTCGTGACCGCGTTAGGAGCCGGCCTGGTTTTCTTCTTCAAAAGCATCAACAGAAAAGTGCTGGACGGTATGCTGGGGTTCGCCGCGGGCGTGATGATCGCTGCCAGCTTTTGGTCGCTCCTGGCGCCGGCGATAGAGATGGCCGAGGGATTCAGTATGCCTTCCTGGATTCCCGCTACGGCGGGTTTCTTGTTGGGAGGAGCGTTTCTCTGGCTGGTAGACAAGGTGTTACCGCACCTCCATATCGGGTTCCCAATGGAGGAGGCGGAGGGCCTGAAAACGGGCTGGCGCAGAAGTATTCTCCTGGTGCTGGCGATCACGCTGCACAACATACCGGAGGGGTTGGCCGTAGGGGTTGCTTTTGGGGCGCTGGCTACCAATCTGCCTGCGGCGACGTTGGCCGGCGCGGTCGCGCTGGCGCTGGGCATCGGCATCCAGAACTTTCCCGAAGGGGCCGCCGTCTCGGTGCCTCTACGCCGGGAGGGAATGTCCCGGCTCAAGAGCTTTTGGTACGGACAGTTGTCCGGCGTCGTCGAGCCTATCGCGGGCGTTCTGGGCGCGGCGGCCGTCATTCTGATGCGGCCCATTCTGCCCTATGCCCTGGCCTTTGCCGCCGGAGCGATGATATTCGTGGTGGTGGAGGAGTTGATACCCGAATCGCAGTTGGAAAAGAACACCGATATTGCGACGGTAGGGGCGATGCTAGGGTTCGCGGTGATGATGACGTTGGACGTCGCATTAGGTTAATCGGAGGAGTGAAATGTGATAACCAACGAGTTGACTATTAGAATCGGCGGAGCGGCAGGCGATGGGGTGGAGTCGAGTGGCGCTGGCTTCTGCAAGGCGCTGGCGCGTGGGGGCTTGCACGTCTTTGGCCTGCCCGACTATTACTCGCGCATCCGGGGTGGACATAATTTCCACTCCATCCGCGTGAGCGACCGGCCGCTCTACTCCCACGCCGAACCGGTGCACCTGCTGCTGGCGTTGACCGAGGAGACGATCCCGCGCCACCAGGATAAGTTGGTCGCAGGGGGCGCCATCGTCTACGACTCGAACCAGATATCGCCGGAGCCGCCGCCGGGAGAGGGTGTGCGCTACTTGGGCCTGCCACTGAGCGACATCGCCACAGAGCAGGCCGGAACTGCGCTGGCGCGCAACACCGTGGCTTTTGGCGTCGCGGCGGGAATGACAGGATTTGATCTGGAGCCGGTGGCGAGCATTATCCGCGATAACTTTGCCCGCAAGGGCCAGGAGGTAGTGGACGGCAATCTTGCTGCCGCCGAGGCGGGCTATCAAGAGGGACAGAAGCACACCACTGATTTCCCCTTCAAGCTGGAGCGGCTACCGGACGCGCCGCCCCGCATGGTGGTCAACGGCACCCAGGCATTCTCCCTGGGCGCTCTGGCGGGCGGTTGCCGCTTTGTGTCCGGTTACCCGATGACGCCAGGCTCGCCGGTGCTGCACTGGATGGCGGCCCACGCGGTCCGCTATGGTATGGTGACCAAGCACACCGAGGACGAGATAGCGGCGATCAACATGGCCATCGGGGCCGCCCACATGGGAGCGCGAGCGATGGTTCCAACTTCGGGAGGGGGATTTGCGCTGATGGTGGAAGCACTGGGCCTGGCAGGTATAACGGAAACGCCGGTCGTCATCTACAACGCCCAGCGGCCGGGGCCGTCCACCGGCTTGCCCACCCGCCAGGAGCAGGCGGACCTGCTCTTTATGCTCTACGCTTCGCAAGGGGAGTTCCCCCGTTTCCTGCTGGCTCCCGGCACCCACGAGGAGTGCTTTGCGGCCGGCTGGCGCGCCTTCAACCTGGCGGAGAAGTACCAGACCCCGGCTATGGTGCTCAGTGACCACTACCTGGCCGTGGCCGTTCGCACGTTGGAACTCGACGGTTTTGACTTTGAGGCGGTAGAGATTGACCGAGGGGCGCTGTTGAGCACAGTAGAATTGGATGCGCTGAGACCGGAGGAGGTGTATCTGCGCTATCGCATTACCGACTCGGGTGTCTCACCGCGGGCGGTGCCTGGACATCCAAAGGCAGTCTACGTCGCTGCCGGCAACGAGCACGACGAGAGAGGGGCGATCACCGAAGAAGCGGAAATACGCACGGCGCAGGTGGAGAAGCGGCAGTGCAAGCTGATCGGCATGGCTGAGGAAATGTCCGGCCCACGGCGATACGGTCCCCAGGACACAGGGGTCACCTTTGTCAGTTGGGGATCCACCTACGGGCCGCTGCGGGAGGCAGTGGATCGGCTGAACGCGGAGCGGGCAGGATGGGCCAATCTCTTGCATTTCGTGGACCTGTGGCCCTTCCCCTCCGAGGCAGTGACGGCAGCTCTGGAGCCAGCTCGACGGCTCGTCGCCGTGGAGGGCAACGCCACCGCCCAACTGGCGATGCTCATCCGGGCTAATACTGGCCGGGCGGTGGACAACACAATCCTCAGATATGATGGTCGGGCTTTCACCCCCGAATACATCCTGGCCCGAGTGAAGGAGGCGTAGAGATGGTACGGATAGCAAACATCCGTACGAAAAGAGACTTTGATGGCCCCGAACAGCCCACCTGGTGTAAAGGATGTGGCAACTATGGCATTTTGAACGCGATCAAGATGGCCCTGGCTGAACAGAACATCGCGCCCCACGAAGTGGTCATATTCACCGGCATCGGCTGTGGGAGCAAACTGCCTCACTATATGAAGATCAACGGTTTTCACACCATTCACGGTCGGGCACTGGCAGTGGCCACCGGGGCCAGGCTGGCCAACCACGGCCTCAAGATCATGGCCGTCCACGGCGATGGCGACGGGTATGGTATGGGGCTGAGTCACTGGCTGCACGCTGTTCGGCGCAACATTGATTTGGTGGACATCGTGCAGGACAACCGGGTCTACGGTCTGACGAAAGGCCAATACTCCCCCACCAGCGAACCAGGCATGCGCACACCCACCTCGCCGGAGGGAGCCATTGACCGACCAGTACAGCCACTGGCACTGGCCATCGCTGCCGGAGCCACCTTTGTGGCCCGGGGCTATCCGGGCGAATTGCGTCATCTGGTCTGGCTCATCAGCGAGGCGTTACAGCATCCAGGGTATGCCTTGGTGGACGTGCTTCAGCCCTGCGTCACCTTCAACCGGGCCAGCGCCTACGACTTTTACCGCCAACGGGTCTACAAGCTGGAAGATAAAGAAGGGTACGCGCCACAAAACCGAACGGCGGCCTGGGTCAAGGCTCAGGAGTGGGAAGAGCGCATCCCCATCGGCATTGTCTATCGGAGCGAGCCAGTCCCAACCTACGAGAAGCAGGTGCTGGCGCTGAGGGCCGGTCCGCTGGTGCAGCAGCCGCTGGAAAAGCTGCGGGCGGAACAAATAGAGGCGCTACGGGCAGAGCTTGTTTAGGGAGGCAGAGGAGCAGGGGAGCAGAGGGGCAAAGAAGCAGAGGAGCGGAGGGGCAGGGGAGACGAGGAGGAAGCAATGTCTGATAGCTTGCGCGACAAAGTGGTTCTGATCACCGGGGCGACAGGAGCGCTAGGCTCGGTCGTGGTGCGCGAGTTCGCCCAGACGGAGGCTCACCTGGCGCTGATCGGCCGGTCGGAGAAGTTGGAGCGGCTGGCCACCGAGGTTGGCCTGCCTGCAGAGCGCATCTTTACCGCACCGGCCGACGTCACCCAGGCCGACGGCGTCAGAGACCTGGTGGAGGCCATCGCGGCCCGCTTCGAGCAGGTAGACGTGTTACTGAACACCGTCGGCGGGTGGAGCGGCGGGAAGCCGGTGGGAGAGACTCCCGTGGAGGAGTGGGATCGTATGCTGGCGCTCAACCTGCGCTCCGCGTTCATCCTCTCACGAATGCTGCTGCCCCTTATGCTGGAATCCGGCTGGGGGCGCATCCTCCACGTCAGTTCCAAGACAGCCGTCGCGCCGCGGGCCCGGCAGGCCGCATACGCTGTCTCCAAGATGGGACTGATCACCCTGACCGAGGTCATCGCTGCCGAGGTCAAGGGGAGCGGTGCCACCGCCAACGTGATCCTGCCCAGCATTATAGATACTCTGACCAACCGAAAGATGATGTCCAAGGCCGATCCGAACAAGTGGGTGCCGCCGGAGCGCATCGCTGCGACGATGCGTTTCCTCTGCTCCGACGCAGCCACCTCCATCAACGGCGCGCGTATCCCCATCTACGGAGCGGTCTAGGTGAATCCTTGTGTGTGTAAGGTGATGCTGAAATATTTGCGCTTATTCTCACCCAGCCTCGAAAAAAGAGAGCCCTATGGCGGTCGAGGCCTTGGGGTTGGAATTGCTGAGCGTCGAGGGCTTGGACACTGAGGTGGTCATAGCTCGCAAGGAGAGGCTCTAATGAATAGAATGCAGACACAAGGGAATAGACTGCTCAGTCGCCGGGCCTTTCTCCGGCTGGCGATCGCGCTGGGCCTGAGCCCATTGCTGGGAGCTTGTGGCCGGGTGGAGCGTCCCTTGGCTACCCCTATCCACTTGATCAAGCCAACTCAGCAGCCCTGGCCGTCGGCCACCGTTGGCACTCCCACTGCGGCCAGCCCCTCTCCTTCACCCACTGTCTCGATACCCTCATCCACTGCATTGGCAAAGGAGGTCACCATGAGTCAAGTTGCCTTGATACGCACATCTGACCGTACGGGAGGTGTCCGGCGCGCCCTGAGCCTGCTGGGCACAAATGGCCCCGCCGGAGGGAAGGTGCTTCTGAAGCCCAACTATAACAGCGCTGACCCGGCCCCCGGCTCCACTCACAGCGATGTTCTGCGCACTTTGGTGGAGTGGTTAAGAGAGCAAGAGGTCAGTTCAATCACTGTGGCCGACCGCAGCGGCATGGGACAGACCCGCCGAGTGATGGAGCAGAAGGGGATCTTAGCCCTGAGCCAGGAACTGAGCTTTCAAGTGCAGGTTCTGGACGAATTGGGGGCTGATGAGTGGGAACTGATCCAGCCCCCCGAAAGCCACTGGCAGCAAGGTTTTCCCTTCCCTAGACTGGCCCAGGAGACGGACTATATCCTCCAGACCTGCTGTCTCAAGACTCACCGTTACGGCGGGCACTTTACCCTCTCCTTGAAAAACTCAGTGGGTTTGGTGGCCAAGTATGTGCCTGGTCAAAGCTACAACTACATGAATGAACTGCACAGTTCCCCTCATCAGCGGCTGATGATCGCAGAGATCAACGCGGTCTACGTGCCAGACCTCATTGTGCTGGACGGGGTGGAGGCCTTCGTGAAAGATGGGCCGGACCAGGGAGAGCGTGTGCAGGCTAACGTCCTCCTGGCCAGCAAGGATCGGGTGGCTCTGGACGCCGTTGGCGTGGGCATCCTTCGCCACTTGGGGACCACGCCAGAGGTGAGCCGGGGGACTGTCTTTGATCAGGAGCAGATTGCCCGCGCTGTCGAGTTGGGGTTGGGGGTTCAGGGGCCGGAGGAGATTGAGATTCTCACCGACGATGAAGAGGGCGAGGTCTTTGCCGAGCAGATCCGGAAGATCCTGGCTGCATAAGAGAAGGAACAATATGGGAATCTATGCTGTCATCATCATCCAGCGCAAGGATGCAACCTACTACGCCGTGGCCGTGGGGCTGTTGCGCATCGTGGAGAGCATCCTGCGCCACCAGCACACTGTCCTCGCGGTATCCAGCTTGGTACCCGGCTGCTACGGCATCGAGGACGTCTACCTCAGCCTGCCAGCGGTGGTCGGTCGAGGGGGTGTGGAGCGCGTGCTGCACCTGCCCCTGAACGAGCAGGAGACGGAGGCATTACACAAGTCCGCCGCGGTGTTGCGCGGCGTGTTAGATGACTTACAATTAGATTAGGCGAGACGGAGGGGGATATGTACGACCTAGCAATCATTGGCGGAGGACCGGCGGCTCTATCGGCCGCGGTCTACGACGGGAGAGAAGAGTAATGAGAGGGTTGAATTCGAGAGAGCGCTGCCGGCAGCACGTGCTCGTGGCCATGAGCAGCCGAACGCAGTTCTCCGCCGGACACGGATAGGAGGAAAAATGAGAACCACATGGCGTATCGGACGTCTTTTCGGTATCGCTATCAACGTTGATTCCAGTTGGCTTGTCGTCTTTGGGCTGGTCACCTGGAGTATGGCCGGGTCCTATTTCCCCAAGCAGTACCCCACCTGGGACACATGGCTTCACTGGACGGTCGGAGTTGTCACCAGCATCCTTTTCTTTGCCTCGGTTCTGGCTCACGAGCTGACCCATTCCCTGGTGGCCATCCGCCAGGGGGAAACGGTGCGTGGCATCACTCTTTTCATCTTCGGCGGCGTGGCCGAGATCACTGAAGAGCCCGAGCGGCCGTCAAAAGAGTTCCTGATGGCCCTGGCTGGACCGTTATCCAGTCTCGTCATTGCCGCAGTCTTCGCACTCCTATGGCTGCTAACCCGCAACCTGGTTGAGCCTATCAGTGCGCTGGCGCGCTATCTGACCATGATCAACGGCAGCCTGGCTCTCTTCAACCTCATCCCCGGCTTCCCCTTGGACGGCGGGCGGGTGCTGCGAGCAGTCATCTGGGGTCTGAGCGACAACCTGCGCCTGGCTACTCGGGCGGCCTCCTGGGTTGGGCAGGGCGTGGCCTTTCTGTTCATCTTCGCCGGCATCTGGCAGATCTTTAGTGGCGCCTGGCTCAACGGGCTGTGGATTGCCTTCATCGGCTGGTTCCTGAACAACGCTGCTCTCACCGGGTACCGCCAGGTGGTGATGCGGGACATACTGCGGGGGGTGCGGGTGGATGATCTGAGAGCGGCCACCTTTGAGGCGGTGATCCCGAGCCTTACCCTGCAGCAACTGGTGGACGATTACATCTTGCGCCGTCGCGAACATGCCTATCCTGTGGTTGAGGGCGACCAGTTGCAGGGGATCATCTGCCTGCACGACGTGCAGGCAGTTCCACGGGAACGGTGGGGCGAGACACGGGTGAGCCAGGTGATGACCCCTTGGAAGCGGCTGGCCACCGTGTCGGCGGGTGACGATGGCAACGCCGTCCTCTCCCGCTTTGGCACTCATAATGTGCGTCAACTCCCAGTGGTTGAAGGCCGGCGGTTGACGGGCATGGTGCGCCGCGCCGACGTGATCAGTTACCTGCAACTGCGGGCGGAGTTGGGAGCTTGACCTATGTCGGCAGTTCAATCCGTCAGGTTTGGAGCCCGTTTTGCCAGACTCACAGATGATTCTTGGCCCCTCCATCCCATTGACCACGACCAAGGGTGGGCGAGGTTCGTGAGATCTCCGGTGGGGAGATCACCGACTATCTACCACAGCCTGGCCCCGGTGGAGAAAGCGCAGAAGACCCGTGAGGAGTGGAATCGGACCGTCACCCGGATGGTGAGCCAGGGAGCGGAGCTGGACGAGGACGAGCAATCTGCGCTGATCGAGTATCTGACGGAGACTTACGGGCCGTAAAAGGCGAGAAAACGGCCAGTGAGATAAGCGTAACTAGAGAAAGGAGTGACCAATGGAAGAGATTAAGAATTGGTGGGAAGTGCTCTAACTGCGGCTATACCCTTGATGCTCCCACGCCGCCTGAGGTCTGCCCCGGTTGCAAGGAGAAATGTATCTTCGTTGATGCCACCTGCTACACCCCCGAGTGCGGCGGGCCAGGCAACGTTGATCCGCAGATTGGGCAGAAGAAGTAGCGAGCCGCACAACTGTATACACTCACGAGGAGCACCGGCCTGAAAGAGCCGGTGCTGGTCAGGGGCATATACCTGGCACCGGCCGCTTACGGCGGTGCGGC
The DNA here is from genome assembly GCA_964568065.1 of uncultured Anaerolineales bacterium. Classification (GTDB taxonomy): domain Bacteria; phylum Chloroflexota; class Anaerolineae; order B4-G1; family B4-G1; genus CAZMOT01. Next base: position 858 of record CAZMOT010000022.1, on the reverse strand, counting down.
CGAGAACTCGGGTCAGCCCGATTAGCTATCACGAGGAGGTGTCTATGGCAGAGGCGCGAGGTAGTATCCCTGGTACGCATAACAAACACCACACCGTCTTCTACGGCCTATCCACCTGCATCTGGTGCAGGCGGACGCGCCAATTCCTAGAAGATCAGGGCGTGGAGTTTGACTTTACCTACGTGGATTTGCTCAAGGGACGGGAGCGTAAAGAGGCAGTGGAGCAGGTCCGCTACTGGAACTCCGCCGTCTCATTCCCCACCGTGGTGGTGGACGACAGCCGATGTGTGGTAGGGTATAAGCCAGAGAGGCTAAAGGAGGCACTGGGGATATGAGCGAAGAAATCGTCGTCCCTCCTGAGAAAGTTGACGCTCTCTACGAAACTCTGAAACACTGGGCAGAGTCTACCGGCTACAACCTCAATCCTGACGAAGAGTTTACCCGAGGGTTGGTGGAGGGGCTGCTCATCAACAGGCAGCGATATGGGTATCAGTCCTGCCCCTGCCGGTTGGCATCGGGGGACAAACAGAAGGACAGGGACATCATCTGCCCCTGTGACTACCGCGATGCCGACCTGGAGGAATGGGGCGCTTGCTACTGCGCCCTCTACGTCTCCGACGAGGTGCTGCGAGGCGAGGGGGAACTCCAATACATACCGGATCGCCGCCCGCCGGAAGGACAGCGCTCCGGGGACAAGTCGGCACAACGCGAACGGCGCAACTAGAGGAAAATACATAATGAACTGGAACACTCCACAAGATATCCTGCGACGAGGCATGAGCCTGGAATGGGATGGCTACAACGCTGGCTTCCCTACGAGGAGGCGATGCAGGCGGACTTCCCCCTGGACCCCGCCAA